>NZ_BCRS01000017.1 GCF_001552715.1 Mycolicibacterium vaccae NBRC 14118 = CIP 105934
CCGCTGCCCGGGCTGACCCCCGAACACGGCAGGCACGGCCGCGCGTTGGCCGCGCTGGCGCCCGGCTCGGACCGGCGGCTGCTCAGTCGAACATGAACCCGCCCAGGAAGCGGGTCATCCGGCGCAGATAGTCGGGCTGGCTGACGTGGAGCACGTGGTTGCCCGGGAACCAGTGGAACGCACAGCGGTCCCAGTGCCGCCACAGGATCTCGGCCTGCTCGGGTGGCGCCAGCCGGTCGCCGAGCCCGGCGATGATCAGGCGCCGGTCCTTCGGCACCAGCGGCCGGTAGTTCAACGGTGACGAGTACATGGTCGCCGCATCGACGAGCTCGGTGTCGGTGCCCGCGATCCAGTCCCGCAGTGCCACCACCTTGTTGGCCGGGAACCACTCGTCGACCGTGCGGTCGGGGGTGACGACCGGGACGTTCGGGATGACGGCCTGGATGCGGTCGTCCACGCTGGCGATCAGCGCGGAGGTGTAGCCGCCGAGCGACATGCCGGTCAGCGCGATGCGGTCGACCCCCGTGTACTCCAGGTAGTCCAGGATCGAGCGGAAGTCGTGCACCGCCTGCGCCATCGCCTCGGCGAAACCGGCCATGCCGTAGGCGAAGTAGCCGTGCCCGCTGAACGGTGAGCACTTCTCGGCCCGACGGCCGTGGAAGGGCAGCGTGTACAGCATCACGTCGTAGCCGCAGCGGTAGAACCACGGCAGCGCGAAGAACAGCCCGTTGAACAGATATGCCGAGCCCATGAAGCCGTGGATCAGACACAGGGTGGGACGCGGCCCGTCGTCGTGGCGCCAGTGCTGGGCGTGCACCACGTTGTTGCGCACCAGCCCGGCGCGCTGATCGCGCAGCGCGGGGTTGACCGCGCGAAAGCTGCTCTGGAAGCGCAGGTTGCGGACGTTGCCGCGGGCCACCCACTCCGCGACCGGGCTGGCCGGCCGTGACGACACCCGCGGTGGCGACTGCGGCGCCGGGAACGCCACTTGCGGATCCTTCTCGGCCGCGAGCTCGGCGTAGAACCGGAGATGCTCACGCTCGGCGTCTGCCTGGGAGCGGCGCAGCGCGCCTGCCACCGACGGCACCATGGTGGCGCTGAGCAGCGAGGCGATCGAGGTGCGCAGGGCCAGGTCCGCAATGGCCGAGGTGTCGACGATCAGGCGTTGCCGCAACGTCAGGTCGACCCGCCGCGGCAACCCGCGGGCGGTGGCGTCGGCGCCCGGGACGTCCGGAACCGGGATCGGCGGATCGACGGGGGCGTGCGAATCGGTCACGGCGCGGCCCTCCCTTCCCCGGCGCTGCCGCCCGATGGTAGCCCGAACAGGCGAACCGCGTTGTCGTGGAACACGTTGCGCAGCCACGTGTCGTCGACGCCGGGTAGCTCGGTGAGCACCGACATCGCGTGGGCGTAGCCGTACGGGATGTTCGGGAAATCGCTGCCGAACAGGATGCGCCGGCCCATGTCGCGCAGCCGTCCGTACTCGTCGGCCGGGAACGGCATGGCTTCCTCCATGAACCCGGTGAACGCCATCGTGGTGTCCAGCCGCAGCTGCTCGAAATCCTCGCAGAGATCCAGGAAATCGCTGTACTCCGGCCCGCCCATGTGAGCGATCACCAAACGCAGTCGGGGATGCTCGGTCAGCACGGCCCGGATCGGCGCGGGCCCGGTATAGGTCCCGGGGGTCGGGCCCGAGCCGCAGTGGATGACCACTGGCGTGCCCGCGTCCTCGATCAGGCCCCAGACGTCGTCGAGCAGCGGATCGGTCGGGTCGTAGCCGCCCACCTGGATGTGGGCCTTGAACACCCGGGTGCCGGATTCCAGCGCCGCGGTGACATACCGGGCGGCGTCCGGTTCGGGGAAGAACGTCGCGGTGTGCAGGCAGTCCGGCGTGTCGGCGGCGAACCCGGCCGCCCACTGGTTCAGCCAGGCCGCCATGCCGGGTTTGTGGGGGTAGACCAGCGAGGTGAAGGCCAGCACCCCGAATGCACGCAGCGTGCGCAACCGGTCCTGCTCGTCGCTGCGGTAGGTGATCGGCCACGGCCTGCCGATCAACGGGCCCGCGTCGTCGAAGTACCGCCAGACCTTGTCCATCACGTTCTTCGGCATGAAGTGCGTGTGCACGTCGACGACGCCGGGCAGCGCCAGCGCCTGCCAGATCCGCCGGACCGATTCGGTGTCATCCATCGACTCGATGATGACACCCGCTCCGGGGGAGCAAGATGAACGGGTATGTGGGAGCCCGACGTGTACCTCGCCTTCGCCGACCACCGCGCCCGGCCGTTCTTCGACCTGCTGGCCCGGGTCGGGGCGGAGCAGCCGCGCGGGGTGGTGGACCTGGGCTGCGGCCCCGGCAACCTCACCGAGGTGCTGAGCAGGCGCTGGCCGGGCGCACACGTGCAGGGCTTGGATGCGTCACCGGAGATGGTCGACGCCGCCCGGGGTCGGGGAGTGGATGCCCGCATCGGCGACATCGCCGACTGGGTGCCCGAATCCGACACCGACGTGGTGATCGCGAACGCGGCGCTGCAGTGGGTGCCCGGACATCGGGACCTGCTGACGCGCTGGGCGCGGCAGCTGGAACCGGGGGCGCGGATCGCGTTCCAGGTGCCGGGCAACTTCGACGCTCCGTCACACGCCGCGATCCGCGAGGTGGCCCGCCGGGAACCGTTCGCCGCGGCGCTGGCCGACATGCCGTGGCGGGACGCGGACGTGGTCGGGACACCGGTCGAGTACGCGGGCCTGCTCACTGACGCCGACTGCACCGTCGACGCCTGGGAGAGCACCTACGTGCACGAATTACGGGGTGAGACACCGGTACTGGACTGGATCACCGGGACGGCGCTGACCCAGGTTCGGGAGCGGCTGACCGACGACGGCTGGCATCGGTACCGTCACGCCATCGCCCCGCTGCTGGCGCAGGCGTATCCGGCCCGCGCGGATGGCATCACGTTCTTCCCGTTCCGCCGGATCTTCGTCGTCGCCCGGATCGAATAGGCGTTTTACCCCAAGGTAATAGAGCCCACTTACAGTCGCGGACGGGCAACCCGACTCCGAGAGGCGGACGATGGAAGCGATCACGCGACGGCGGTTCTTCGCAGTCACAGGTACTGCGACGGCGGGAGCGTTCGCCCTCACCCGCGCGGCCACCTCCTGGGCGGCGCCAGGTTTCGACGGCACCGTGTGGCGCGAATACGGCACACCCCTGGTCGGGCCCACCGGGTCCGGGCCGCTCACCGGCGATACCGTCGCGATCAAAGACCTCTATGCTCTCGCGGGTCACAAGGTGGGGGCAGGCAACGAGGTGTGGCTTGCCCAGGCGCCGGTCGAGACGTCGACCGCGCCCGCGGTGGCCGCGTTGTTGGCGGGCGGCGCGGCGGTCGCCGGCATCAGTCGCACCGACGAGTTCGCCTACAGCCTGGCCGGGACGAACGGCCACTACGGCACCCCGCCCAATCCTGCTGCCCCGGAACGCATCCCGGGTGGATCTTCGTCAGGTTCGGCTAGTGCCGTCGCACTCGGACTGACGACGATCGGCCTGGGCACCGACACCGGCGGTTCGATCCGGATCCCGTCGTCCTATCAGGGCTTGTACGGCATCCGCACCACGCACGGTGCGATCTCGGTGGACGGGCTGATCCCGTTGGCGCCGTCGTTCGACACCGTCGGTTGGATGACGCGCGACCGCGCCGAGCTGGTCAAGGTGGCCGGCGTGTTGGAGCCGGATCTCCCTGCGGTGGTCCCGTTCCCGCGTGCGGTGTACGCCGATTCGTTGATCGCGCTGGCGGATCCGGACGTGGCCTCCGCGGTGCGCGCTGCGATCGCCGACTGGCCGGCGGAGCTGCCGATCGACCGGATCGAGTTCGACGCCGGCCAACTGCCGCTGTGGGTCAAGGCCTTCCAGATCCGTCAGGGCTGGGAGGCGTGGCGGGCGCACGGTGCGTGGATCGACCTGCACTGGGACGCGCTGAATCCCGATGTGCGGTCACGCTTCGAAGCGGCGGCCGCCCGCAGCGCAGAAGAGCTGTCCGGTGCCGACGCGGTCCTGGCGAGCGCACGAGCCACGATTGACGCGGCACTCGGCGACGCGGTGCTGATCCTGCCGTCGGCGTCTTCGGTGGCGCCACCGCGCGACAGCGCCGCGCTGGGCGGTGAGGTGATCGAGGACATCCGCGCCCGCACGTTCCAGCTGACATGCCTGGCGGGAATCTCCGGCCGGCCCGCGGTCAGCAGCCCGTTGCCGGTGGCTGGACCGCCCATCGGCATCTGCGCTGTCGGGCCACGTAACTCGGACCGTGCGCTCGCGGCGCTGCCCGTCAACGGATCCTGACTCTCGAGCTCAGGTGGGCAGGCCCTCCCTCTCCGCGTCGGCCCGGTAACGGTCGACCCATTCGTCGGAGCGCTGATCGGCCTGACGCTCGAGCGCCGGTGCCGGCGCCAGACGTGGATCCTGGCCGATGCCCTCCAGCACCTCGGCCACCACCTGAGTCAGGTTGCGCCACAACACCGGATACGGCACGTCCATCGGCTCGACGTTCTCCTCGGCGAACCAGTCGCGCCAGCCCGCCTCCTGCTCGCGCAGCATCGTGACCACGTGGGCGATCGCGCCGGCGTGGTATTCGGCGCGGGCGTCGCGCCCGGGGTCCGGGCGGCCGCGCCACACCCGGGTCTGCACCGCCCGCCAGAACGAAACCGCCTGGGACACCACATCGGGCCGGTAGACGTGGATTAGCAGCGGATCGCTGCCGACGACGTCGCGGATCGCCGACAGCAGTCCGGTGCCGGACCGGTCGGGCAACCCCTCGGCGCGCTGCAGCAGCAGCGGGGTCTGGTTCCACATCAGCTTGCCGCCCCACACGCCGTTCGGGGTGCGCCCGACAGTGCGGATGTAGTCGCGCCAGATCTCCGGAGGTGCCAGGTCCGGCTTGCCTTCGTCGGTCGGGTCGAGCAGTCGCAGGATCGACTCGTCCTGCACACCCTCGAACCACTGGCGCGGCTGCGGCGACTGACTGGTCGTCGGCAGATACTGGAAGAACTCCCCGGGTTCCCCGGCCACCCCGGTCGCCCGCAGCGATTCGACCAGCAACGTACTGCCGCTGCGCTGCGACGCGAGTACCAGATATGCCGTCGGGCTGGCTGACATGCGCGTGAGCTTAACCGCATCCGCCCGTCCCGGCACGGCCGTCGATTGCGATCAGGATGAGCAGAACTATTGCGCCGAGCTGCGGTCGTGGTCGATGCCGCGTTCGGTGGCATCTGCTGAGCGACTGGGGATTTGGAGACCGTGGATGTGGGCGTAGGTCTGCGTGTAGCGATCGGCGATGCGGGTGCCCGCGAAGTCCGACGGAATCACATCGTTGGTCTTCTGCCGCCAGTCGTCGAGCAGCAGTGCCAATTCGGTGCCGATGGCTTCGGCCGTGTCGGTGGCTTCCGGGCCCAGCAAATTCTGTTGCTCGGTCGGGTCGGCCGTCAGGTCGTAGAGCTCACGGTCGGGCCGCGGAGTCTGGACGTGCGGCGCGACCAAGCGGCCCGGCGCGCTGTCGGCGATGTCCCACGGCAGGTCGAGAAGCGGTCGGGGCGCGTAGTTCTCGATGTAGCTGTACTCGCGCGTGCGGATGGCGCGGATCGGGTCGAACGAATCGTGATAGGTCTTCATCGTGTAAACCGCGGTGCGCACCGGATCTGTTGCTGCGGCCGTCAGATGCGGTGCGTGCGAGAGCCCTTCGACCTCGGCCGGGACGTCGAGCCCGAGCAACTCGAGCAGCGTCGGGACCAGGTCGACACCGCTGAACAGTTCGTCGTAGACCCGCGGTGCGACCGTGGAATCGCGGGGTGGCCGGACGATCAGCGCGATCCCGGTGCCCGCGTCGTACAGCGTCGACTTCGCGCGCGGCAGCGCCGGACCGTGGTCGGTCACGAACACCACCCAGGTGGTGCGGTCCAGCCCGGTCGCCTCCAAGGTGTCCAGCAGTTCGCCGACGGCGGCGTCGGCGACGGTGATCGACCCGTAGAAGTCCGCGAGGTCCTGACGCACATCCTCGGTGTCGGGCAGATAGTCGGGCAGCGCGACGGCGTGCGGGTCTGCGGGCTGGTAACGGTGGCGCGGGTAGGGCCGGTGCGTCTCGAAGAACCCGGCGGTGAGCAGGAACGGCTTGTCCGGCGGGGCCGTGAGCCAGCGGGTGGCCTGTCCGACGACGTACTCGCAGTAGGAGTTGGACACGTCGAATTCGTCGAAGCCGAGCCGGTCCGGGAACGAGGTCTCGTGCTGCATCCCGAACAGGGCGGTGTGCCAACCGTTCTCGCCGAGCAGATGCGGCAGCGTGCGCACCCCGGGGCGGTACTCCCACCCGTGGTGGGCCAGGCCCACCAGGCCGTTGGACTGCGGATACCGGCCGGTGAACAGCGAGCCGCGCGATGGGCTGCACAGCGGGGCGGTCGCGTGCGCGGCGGTGAAGAGGATGCCCTCGTCGGCCAGCCGGTCGAGCCGCGGGCTGGCGACGTCGGGGTGCCCGTAGGCCCCGAGGTGGCGGCCGAGATCGTGCCAGTGCACGAGCAGCACGTTGTCCCGGTGCGGTGCGGTCACAGCGGTCCCTTCCCGTCGAATCCGGTTTATCCCCAGTTCCGAATCTATCCACAGCCGGAGACTTCGCCGCCGTCGGCCAGCTCTGCGGCGGTTCCGGAATCGAGGACAGCCCGCCGACTCCGACCTGCACGCAAAAGTGACCGCGCATCGCGAATGAACAGCCACTCGGCCGGGGGCAATTGGTTCCCCGCGGCTTTTACGCACGGGTCTGCTGCACGATCAGGTGACAGTTTGACCTGACCTACCGTTTGGGTTCCAGATTCGGTTACTAAGTGACAGCCTGTACGAAAGGCTGACCGTCATGCCACGCCCGTATCCGGCCGAGTTCCGTGCCCGCGCGATCGCGCTGGTCCGAGCCGGTAAACCCCAAAAGCAGACTGCATACGATCTCGGAATCCATCCCGTCACCCTGTCCAAGTGGGTCAAACAGGATGACATCGACCGCGGCGAACGACCTGGCGTGCCGTCAAGTGAATCAACCGAGCTGCGCGCGGCGCGGCGACGAATCCGAGAGCTGGAAACCGAGCTGGCCATGGTGCGCCAGGCCGCGACGTTCCTCGGGGAGGACAAACCCCGCCCAAAAGGATGTACCCGGTGATCGACCGACTCGTCGACGCCGGAGCCCCCGTGGATCGCTGCTGCAAAGTCCTTGGCGTCGCCCGCCAGAACTACTACAAACACAAGCGAAAGCCCGTCACCGCCACCCAGCTGCGTCGTCAATGGTTGACCGGACTGATCCGCGAGATCCATGTCGCCTCGCGCGGTACCTATGGATATCGCCGCGTCCACGCTGAACTCACTCTGGGCATGGGAATCACCGTCTGTCCGCGCACCGTCTCGGTCCTGATGACCCTGGCCGGCATCTACGGCCTGCCCGGACCGGTACGGGTCAAACGGCTACGTGGGGTGGCCACAGCTGATGATCTGGTCAACCGCAAGTTCCACCGCTTGGCCCCAAATGAGTTGTGGGTAACCGATATCACCCAACACCGCACCCGTGAAGGGTGGCTGTACTGCTGCGCGGTCCTGGACGCGTTCAGCCGCAGGATCGTGGGCTGGTCGATGGATTCGAAGGCAGACGCCACATTGGTGGTCAACGCGTTAGATATGGCCATCCGCAACCGCCGGCCCACTTCCGGCGGCATCGTTCACGCTGATCACGGAACTCAGTTCACCTCATGGGTTTTCGGAGAGAAGATCAGATCATCCGGACTGCTGCCGTCGTTCGGGTCGATCGGTGACGGCCTGGACAACGCGATGATGGAGAGCTTCTGGTCCTCGATGCAGATCGAACTGCTTGACCGCCAGAAGTGGAAGACCCGCGTCGAGTTGGCCAACGCGATTTTCGACTACATCGAGATCTTCCACAACCGCCAACGCCGCCATTCGGCGCTGAACTACCGCACCCCGATCGAGTACGAACTATCCTTCACCAACGACACCCTCACCGCCGTCAGTTAGCCACCACAACTGGAACCCAACAGGTAGGGCAGGTCAGTTTCGGTCACGCGGTCTGATTGGCCGGTGTGGTCACGATTGCTTCGTATTCGATCGGGGTCAACCCGAGACCGGTCTGCCGTCGGCGCCGGTGGTGGGTGCGTTCGATCCAGGTGACGCCCTCACCGATGGCTCCCTGTGGGCACTGGCGGACCCCCACCAACCAAGCCCGCAGTGGTGGCGGGTGGAATTACGTCCCCTGGTCGACCGCGTCGAAAACAGTCAGGGCCTGTTCGAACGGTTGGGACGTTATACCTCGCTGCGTCCCGAACGGATGGTCGAGCCAGAAGACGAGGAATAGCAGCAAGCCGAGCAGTACAGCGACCGCGCTGGAGAGAATGACGTGACCATGTCTGCTGTCCAGGCGCATGAAACCGCAGATTCCCACGACCACGACGGCACCGAAGAGCAGAGCGGACCACAACACCCCTGGTATTCGGGGGCGGGTGTCCAAGAATCGCTGATTGCGGTCGGACACCAGGACCGTCAACTGACCCACAAATTCGCCCTTGATCTGGCTCGATGTGTCGTCCGGCTGCTGGTTACCCAGAACGCGATACATCTGCGTGATCGCGGCTCGTGCGGTGTTGCTTGTGCCGCCATCTTCTTGCCTGTCCCATTCCGGACCCTTCACCGCATCCGCGTACTGGCGCAGCAATCGGCGCAGCTGTGCCTGTTCCGGGGCGGGCATGGCGACGGTCTGTCGATACATCGTGGTCAGCGTTGATGCCTCGTGGGTGACATGCGCCTCAGCGGAGGAGAACTGTTCCCAGGCGACCACGACGGTGAAGCCGAGCAAAGCGCCGAAAACCAGTGCGACACAGGTCAAGAACGGCGCCAGCGCCGAGTTTTGGTTCTGGCCCACCGAATCAGAGAGAGTGCGATCAGCCAGCTTTATCATGCCCACTGCAAGCGTGATCGACACGGCGACGATCGCCGCCAGTAACAGCCAGAATCCTAGCGCCCCGAACTCGCCCATTACCCGCCTCCTAGCTGGCCGGTCCGGCGTGACCGCCGTGGCCGAGTGGTCATGCTGCCCGTTCGGGTTGTGTGGCGGCAGCGACGTTATCAGCCGACCGTCTCCACAGGTAGCCCGCGATAACAGGACAAGAACTTTCCGCGCGGACCATCAGAGGCTTTGCCTGGCTTGCCCCGCCCACTGTCCGGGACGACTGGGCCAACCCGTATCCCAGGAAATCGCCCGACGGCTCCGGTCGCCGCCCGGCCGGAGGTCCCGACGAAGGGGGAGCACTCCGCGGGTCTGGGCATGCCGCGACGGAAGCGGACCCGCGCCGCGGCCCGGGCGCAGCGCATCGCCGATCAGCGCAGGCAGAACGAGGTCGGCGCCGGTCGTAGACAATGGTGCGGGTGAGCGACGAACCCGACCCGTACGTCAGGGTCTATGCCTCCCGCGTGCACAACCTGAGGTCCGTCGACGTCGCCGCCCCGCGCGACGCATTCGTGGTGTTCACCGGGGTGTCCGGCTCCGGCAAGTCGTCGCTGGCGTTCGGCACCGTCTACGCCGAGGCGCAGCGCCGCTACTTCGAATCGGTCGCGCCCTACGCTCGGCGGCTGCTGCTGCCCCAGGACGCTCCCAAGGTCGACGACATCACCGGTCTGCCGCCGGCGGTGGCGCTGCAGCAGCGCCGCGGCACCGCGACGTCGCGGTCCACCGTCGGCACCGTCACCACGCTGTCGAACCTGCTGCGGATGCTGTTCTCCCGCGCCGGCACCTACCCGCCCGGAGCGACGGAGCGACTGGACTCCGATGCGTTCTCGCCGAACACGACAACCGGCGCGTGCCCGCAATGCCATGGCCTCGGCCGGATCCACGAGGTGACCGAGCAGACCCTGGTTCCCGATCCGACACTGACCATCCGCGAAGGGGCGGTGGCGGCCTGGCCGGGCGCCTGGCAGGGACAGAACCTGCGCGACATCCTCATCACACTGGGCTACGACATCGACAAGCCGTGGCGCAAACTGCCCAAACGGCAACGGGATTGGATCCTGTTCACCGACGAGCAGCCCACCGTCGAGATCGATCCGAGCCGCCACCCGGTGACCGCGGACTACTACTACAACGGCACCTTCTCCAGCGCCGAGCGGCACGTGCGCCACACGCTGGCCAATTCGCAGAGCGCGACGATGCGCCGCCGGGTGCTGCAATACGTGCACAGCGTCGACTGCCCGGTCTGCGACGGTTCCGGGTTGCGCCCCGAAGCGCTCGCGGTGACCTTCGCCGGCCGCACCATCGCCGAGCTGGTCGGCCTGCCTCTGACGGCGCTCGCCGACGTGCTCGCCCCGGCGGCTGCCAGGACGGAATTCGCGGCCGCCTACGAATCCACCGAATCGGGTGAGTTCACCGAGGTCGCCACCATGATCGCCGCCGATCTGGTGGCCCGGATCGCGGTGCTGGTGGATCTGGGGCTGGGCTACCTGAGCCTGCACCGGCGCACGCCCACGGTGTCACCGGGCGAGCTGCAGCGGCTGCGGCTGGCCACCCAGCTGCGCGCCGGGCTGTTCGGCGTCCTCTACGTGCTCGACGAGCCGTCGGCAGGCCTGCATCCCGCCGACGCCGAACCGCTGCTCGAGGTGCTCGATCGGCTTCGGCGCGCCGGCAATTCGCTGTTCGTGGTCGAACACGACATGGACGTGGTGCGCCGCGCCGACTGGATCGTCGACGTCGGCCCCGGCGCAGGCGAACTCGGCGGCGACGTGCTCTACAGCGGACCGGTGGCCGGGCTCGCCGACGTCGAAACCTCGGTCACCCGGCGGTTCCTGTTCTCCGACACACCGCCGGCCCCGCGGCCCACCCGCACCCCGGCGGGCACCCTCGCGCTGCGCGGCGTTTCATTCCACAACCTGCGCGACGTCGACGTCGACATCCCGCTGGGCACGTTCGTCGCCGTGACCGGGGTGTCGGGATCGGGCAAGTCGACGCTGGTGTGCAAGGTGCTCGGCGACGTGATGGCCCGGCAGCTGGGCAGATCCGCCGAACCGGCGGACGAGACCGCCGACGGGGATGCCGAACTCCTCGACATCGACGCCGACGCCAGTATCGGGGTGACCGTCGACGGCGCCGACCTGGTCGACCGCCTGGTCACCGTGGACCAGCGGCCCATCGGGCGCACCCCGCGCTCCAACCTGGCCACCTACACCGGGCTGTTCGACGCGGTCCGCAAGGCGTTCGCCGACACCGCTGAGGCCCGCAGGCGCGGCTGGAGCGCAGGCCGGTTCTCGTTCAACGTCGCCGAGGGCCGCTGCGCCACCTGCCAGGGCGAGGGGTTCGTCGCGGTCGAGCTGTTGTTCCTGCCGGGCACCTACGCGACGTGCCCGGCGTGCGGCGGTGCGCGCTACTCCGCGGAGACCCTCGAGGTCACCTACCGCGACCGCACCATCGCCGACGTCCTCGCGATGACCGTCGACGACGCGGCGGAGTTCCTGACCGACCTGGCCGGCGCGGCCAGGAGCCTGGCCACACTGCGCGACGTGGGCTTGGGCTACCTGCGGCTCGGGCAACCGGCGACGGAACTGTCCGGGGGTGAGGCGCAACGCATCAAGCTGGCCACGGAGTTGCAGCGCGCCAAGCGCGGCCACACCCTCTACGTGCTCGACGAGCCCACCACCGGGCTGCACCCAGCCGACGTCGAGCTGCTGGAACGTCAGCTGCACCGCCTCGTCGACGCCGGGAACACCGTGGTGGTGGCCGAACACGACATGTCGGTGGTGGCCGGCGCCGACCACGTCATCGACCTCGGGCCCGGCGGCGGTGAGGACGGCGGTGCGGTCGTCGCGGCAGGCACACCGCGTCAGGTCGCCGCCGACCCGGCGAGCCGGACCGCGCCCTACCTCGCTGCGCAGCTGAGCCCGGTGTGACCGTCAGGGGTGATACGGGACCCCGACGGTGCGGAACACGAATTCCGATGGTACGTCGTAGGCCAGCGTGGTCCGGGGCAGCCGGGCCAGCACGTCGGCCGGGATGTGTTCCTTGTAGTGCAGGGTCAGCTCTCCGGAGCAGCGCGGGTCCACGGCGGCCACGTCGACGTCGAGCATCAGCCCGGTCTCGGACAGCTCGGCCTTGACCGCGCCCGATTGGGGCGCGTCCCAGCGCACGTCGATCGTCCTGCCGGCCAGCTTGGGCACCGACGACAGCGTCGCCAGCACCCGCTCGTTGGTGATCACCAGCGAACCGACATAGCTGGCGATGCTGCCACTGGACCGCAGCCCGGGCACCGCCCCCCGGAAACGCCGGGTGACCGCCACGTACTCGGACATGAACAGCACGCCCTCGGCCTCGACCTCCGCGCGCAACGCGCTGGGCAGCTTGCCGATTCGGAATAGCTTCCGCAGAAATACGGCCATCACCGAACGGTAGCTCAGCCGACCGGTGGTACAGCTTGTCAGGTGAGGTTGCGCACCGGATGGCTGGTCGGCAGCGCCGTGGTGGCATTCGCGGTGTACCTGCTGATGTGGCTGGGCTACGTCCAGGGGTGGCCGTGGCTGGTCGGTATCGACACGGCCGCGCTCGATGCGGCCTACCGGTTCGGCGCCGACCGTCCCGGCTGGGTGACCGGCTGGGACGTGTTCTGCACCGTGCTGGGGCCCGGCGCGTTCCGGCTGGCGGTGCTGGTCGTCATCGTGATCGCGCTGAGCCGGCGCAGATTCCGGCTCGCGGTGTTCCTGCTGCTCACCGTGGAACTCAGCGGTCCGCTCACCGAGGCGGCCAAGCACATCGCCGACCGGCCCCGTCCTGACACCGCGATGGTGTCGGCGTTGTCGTCGGCGTTCCCGTCCGGCCACGCCCTCGGCGTGATGGTCTCGGTGGCGGCCCTGCTCACCGTCGCGCTGCCGGTGGTCCGTCCACGGTGGCGCACCGCGCTGATCGCGCTCGGTGTGCTGCTGATCCTGACCATCGGCGCCGGCCGGGTGGTGCTCAACGTGCACCATCCCTCGGACGTCGTCGCGGGTTGGGCCCTGGGCTATGCGTACTTCGTCGGATGCCTGCTGCTGGTGAAGCCGGTCAGGGCAGCGGCCGGAACACCGGAAGAGCTCGATACCGCACGCTGAAACTGGCCTTGGTCACCTCGGTGCCGACCTCGCCGTCCAGCGCCAGCACCGTCGGCCCGTCCACCGATTCGAACGAGAACTCCGGCACCCGCATCTCGTGATACAGCGGACTGCGCTCCAGCCGGCCCAGCATCAACGCGGTCAGGATGCGCAGTCGACTCAACCGCCGGCCGGTTTCCAGGATCCGGACGTCGAGTAGCCCGTCGTCCATCCGGGTGCGGCGTGCGGGCGCGAAGCCCGACGGCAGATAGGTCGAGTTGCCCAGGAAGAACAGCGACGTCTGCAGGGTGTGGTTGTCGTAGCAGATCCGGACCGGCAGGGAGCGGCGCAGCGTGTGGAACATGGCATAGACACCGGCCAGCGGCTTGCCGATCTTGTGCTCGAGTTTCTCCCGCGTCTCGACGAACCTCGGATAGGCGCCGATGCTCGCGGTGTTGATCACCATCTGCTTCTCGTTGAGGCAGACCATGTCGACACACGACACCCAGCCGCGCCGGACCGCTTCGACGGTCCTGGCCGCGGTGTCGCAGCCGATGTCCCTGGCGAAGTGGTTGAACGTGCCCGCCGGGAAGACCGCCAGCGGGATGCCCGCCTCGATCGCGACGCCCGCCGCCACGGCGACCGTGCCGTCGCCGCCGCCGATCCCGAGCACCTCCGCCCGCTGCGCGGCCGCCCGGATCGCCTCGTCGAAGTCGTCGCCCTCGCCGAGCTCGACGATCTCGGCCTGCGGAAGGGCGGCCTTGACCTCGTGCAGCACCCGGTCGCCGGTCCCGCTGCCCGAGGCCGGGTTGATGACCAGCACCAAACCCTTCCCCTCGGGGCGGGGCGGGGTGTCCACCCGCAACGGCGCTGCGGTGGGCAGCCGGGTCTCGACGGCCGGCGGGACCACGCGCGCACCGAGCACCGCGATGCCCGCGCCCAGACCGAACCCGGCCAGCACGTCGCCCGGGTAGTGCGCGCCGGTGGCCACCCGCGACATCCCGACCAGCCCCGCCAGTAACGACAACGGCAGGCCCAGCGCGGCGTTCTCCAGCCCGACACCGACCGCGAACGCCGCGGCACTGGCCGAGTGTCCCGACGGCAGAGAGTTCGACGTCGGTTGCCGACGCGTCTGGCGCGCCAGCGGGACGAGGATCCGGTTGGGGCGTTCCCGCTTCCACACCCGCTTGGCGAGCTGATTGGTCAGCAGGCTGGTCACCGCCAGGCTCACCACCCCGCGGGTCGCGCCGCGCCGCGCCGCGGAATTGCCGAACGCCGTCAGCCCGGCCGCGATCGCGAACCACAGCTTGGAGTGGTCGGCGGCCCTGGTCAGCGGTGGCATCACCGCGTCGATCAGCGGACTGGGGGAGCCCGCCACCGCCTCGAACACCTCGCGGTCCAGAGTGCCGAGACCGGCTCCGATCTGGCGGATTCCGCGGCCGCGCCGCCGAATGGGCAGAAAGTCCATGACGCCAACCTACGTGCCGCTACGTGTTGTAGCCCGTTGCCGGTGCGTTCGAATGGCACAGTTGGGGCATGCCGACCGCGTCGCGACCCGAGCTGATCCGAAAGGTGCTGCGTCGTCTGGTCATTGCGCTGGGCGTGGTGAATCTGGCCGGCCTGCTGGTCGCCGCACCGGCCGGGGCCGACTTCGCGCCGTGGTTCGCGAACTCGGTCGGCGGTGCCACCCAGGTGCTTGCGGTCACCGGGGCCGGCGGATCGGACGCCAAGCTTGACGTGTGGCAGCGCACCGCGGCCGGCTGGCAGCCGGTGGCCGGTGGCGTCGGCGTTCCGGCCAAGATCGGGTCAAAGGGCATGTCGCCGAACCACTTCGAGGGATCGAAGATGACGCCGAAGGGGATCTACTCCCTCGACTTCGCGTTCGGCACCCAGCCGGATCCGGGCAGTGGCCTGAAATACGTCCAGGTCGGCCCGAACCACTGGTGGGACGGAGACGTCGCGAGCCCCACCTACAACACCATGCAGGTCTGCGACCGGCAGAACTGCCCCTTCGCGACCTCGGGCACCGGAACCGAGAACCTCGACATCCCGCAGTACGCGCACGCCGTGGTGATGGGGGTCAACAAGGAACGCGTCCCCGGTAAGGGCAGCGCGTTCTTCGTGCACAGCGCCACGGGCGGCGCGACCGCGGGCTGTGTGGCGATCGACGACGCGACCTTGGTGACGATCATGCGCTGGCTGCGGCCCGGCGCGATGATCGCGATCACCGAGTGATCAGATGTTTATCGCCCGACCGGCCTTGACCTTGAAGTTCAACGCCTCCAGGCTCATCGACGCGTCGTAGGTGCGGTCGTATCCGGTCTCGCAGATCCGCCAGCCGTCCGGGGTGCGGCGGTACCGGTCGTGGTAGAAGCCGGCGCCGATCAGCATGAAGTTGAAGTCGGGTGCGATCACCCGGTCCTGCAGATACCAGGTGGCCTTGGCCTCGTCGCCCTCGACGGTGATCTCGGGGTGGTTGACCCGGTGCTCGGTGAGGATCTCCGGTCCCAGCGAGTTGCGCATGAAGTTCACCAGCTCGTCGCGGTCGGTGAAGTGGTGCTCCTCGCCGATCGACTCGCCGTACCGGCCGACGACGTCCTCGGTGAGAGTGTCGGCGAACTCGTCCCAGTTCTTGGTGTCCAGGGCCCGGAGGTAGCGATACTTGACCTGCTTGATGTCGTCGATGTCACTCATGGCGCCATTGCAGCACATACGCCGGTTCGTCCGTGGCTGCGGTCGCGAAATCGTTTAGGGTGGCCTCAATCATGAGCGAAGCGTTGGGGTTGTCCATCGGAACCACCAACCTCGCGGCGGCAACAGTCGGTCGGCAGCCGGTGATCCGGCGTTCGGTGCTGACCCTGTACGGCCACACCGCCCCCGAGGTCGGCGCGGCGACTGGACGCCCCGGCGGGCTGGTGCTGTCCGAGTTCGTCGAACGCGTCGGGGATCCGGTGCCGCTGGTCGCCGCCGACGGTTCGTCCTATCCCGCTGAGCAGCTGGTCGTCGAGGCGCTGGAGTCGATGGCCGGTCTGGCCGCCCCGGACGCGCCGTCCGACGTGGCGATCTCCGTGCCGTCGTACTGGTCCGCCCGCGCGACGGCGGCGCTCGCCGGGGCACTGCAGGCCAGCGCCGTCCTCACCCCCGGGGGCACCCTCCCGCGGCTGATCCCGGACGCCGACGCAGCGCTGACCGCGCTGAACGCGGACCCGGGGCTGGACCGGCGCGGCGTGGTGGCGCTGCTCGACCTCGGCGGGGGCGGCACCAGCATCACGCTGGCCGACGCCGCGTCGGCGTTCACCCCGATCGGCGACACCCAGCGGTTCGCGGAGTTCGCCGGCGACCAGATCGACCAGGCGGTGCTCAGCCATGTGCTGGCCGGCTTGGGGGAGGGCACGGGCGGGCTCGATCCCGATCAGACGGCGGCGGTGGGATCGCTGGCCGCGCTGCGTGAGCAGTGCCGCGCCGCCAAGGAGCGCCTGTCGCTGCAGACCGCGACCGACCTGCCCGTGGACCTGCCCGGCTACCGTGGCGACGTCCGGCTGACCCGGGGCGAGCTCGAGGAGCTCATCGCCCGCCCGCTCGACGGCGTCTTCGTCGCGCTGGAGCAGGCGCTGGCACGAAACAGCATCGGCACCGTCTCCTCGGTCGCGCTCGTTGGCGGGGGATCGGCTATTCCGCTTGTCGCGCAACAGGTTTCGCAGCGTTTCCGGGTGCCGGTGGTGACGACGCCGCGGCCCGCGCTGGATGCGGCCGCGGGGGCCGCGCTGGTCGCCGCGTACGGCCGCAGCGCCGAGACCATGACGGTGGCCACCGTCGAAGCGGACAGCACCTACGCGCTGGCGTGGTCGCAGGACGACCTGCGTGACGACGACATCGTCCCGTTCACCGGGGAGATCCCCGAGGAGCGGCCCAACCCGTACGCGCTGTCCGGGGAGTATGAGACCGAGGTCATCGCACCGGACGACCGGGACGCCGTCGCCGGCCCAGGATCGCGGCTGCCGCTGTCGCTGACCGGTCTGGTCGCCGCGGTCGCGCTGTTGGCGGTCGGCGGCGCGGCGATCGCGCTGACCAGTCTCGACAGTCCGGAGCCGAACCGGCCCACGCCGGGCAACGTGCCGTTGAGCAGCGCGCTGGTGCCCTCTCCGGAGCCACCGCCCGTGCAGACGGTCACCCAACAACCCGTGCAGCCCCCGCCGACGGCCGAACCGCCCGCCCCGGTCGCCCCGCCGGTCGTGACGACCCCGCCGGCCCCCGTCCCGACCACCACCACACCGACCACCACGACGACCACCACGACCACGACCACCACGACGACGACCACGACGACGACCACCACGACCCCGACGACCACCACGACGCAGCCGACCACGACCCCACCGACGACGACCCAACCGACGACCACGCAGCCCACCACCACGCGGCCGACGACCACCCAGGCGCCGCCACCGACGACCACGCAGGCGCCGCCACCGCCGCCGGAACCGGAACCGGTCGAGCCGCCGGCCACGGTCGCGCCGCCGGTCATCACCACCTATTTGGAGCTGCCATTCGGCCTCCCCGACCAGATTCTGGACCCGGACGGCGCCTGACCGGCGGTTTCGGCCTGATCTTGGTTCTTGCCAGGGAAAGAAACTAGGGATTTCCCCGATTCCTCTCCGGGCACCCCGCGCCTATGTTTGCAATGTCGGTTCGATCGGCTGCGGAGGGGACAGCCGATCGGGCCGATCTCTTTTCGGATGGTGACACGCTGCCGCGTGCCCGGGTCCGTAGTTCGCCATCGCCGGCTCGTCGGAGGAGCAGATCTCGGTACCCCGCGGGCAGCGCGTGTGGAAGCGGCACCCGGTGGGGGGATTCGTCGGGCTCGGCACATCGCCGTCCAGGACGATGCGTTCGCGCGCCGCGTTGCGACGGGGATCCGGGATCGGCACCGCCGACAGCAGCGCATCCGAATAGGGGTGCACCGGATGCCCGTACAGGTCGTCGGTGCGCGAGTCCTCGACGACCTTCCCGAGATACATCACCGCGACACGGTCGGACACGTGGCGGACCACGCCGAGGTCATGCGCGACGAACAGATAGGACAGACCGAACTCGTCCTGCAGATCCTTGAGCAGGTTCACGATCTGGGCCTGCACCGACACGTCGAGCGCCGAGACGGGCTCGTCGGCGACGATGAGCTTCGGGCGCAGCGCCAGCGCACGCGCGATCCCGATCCGCTGCCGCTGGCCGCCGGAGAACTCGTGCGGGTACCGGTTGAAATGCTCGGGCCGAAGGCCCACCCGGTCCAGCAGATCCTGCACCTGCCGGGTGAGGTCGGCGCCGTCGGCCAGACCGTGCAGCCGCATGGGCTCGCCGATGATCTGCCCGATCCGTTTGCGCGGATTCAGCGACGAGAACGGATCCTGGAAGATCATCTGCATCTGGCGCCGCAGCGGGCGCAGTTCGCGCCGCGACATCCCGACCAGCTCCTGCCCCAGGAAGCGCACCGATCCCGAGGTGGGCGCGGTCAACTGCAGGATTGCCCGGCACAACGTCGACTTGCCACAACCGGATTCGCCGACCAGCCCCAGCGTCTGTCCCTCCTCCAACGTCAGGCTCACCCCGTCGACCGCGCGGACGCGGCCGACCTCGCGCTCGACGACCAGCCCCGACTTGATCGGGAAGTGCTTGACGAGGTCGGTCACCTCCAGCAGCGGGGCGCTCACGGCCCCACCGTGGCTTTCGCGTGGTCGTCCAGCCAGCAGCGGTCGAGGTGGGTGACGGTGCCACCGGGTGCCAGCGGGGGCGGCGCGGCGCACCGGTCGAACTCGAACGCGCAGCGCGGGGCGAACCGGCACCCCGACGGCGGATCCAGCAGCGACGGCGGCGCGCCCGAGATCTGCGCGAGTCGTTCGGTGCGCGGATGGTCCAGCCGCGCAAGGGAACCCAACAGCCCCCAGGTGTAAGGGTGGGACGGCGCATAGAAGATGTCGTCGAGGCTGCCGTCCTCGACGATCTGACCGGCGTACATCACCACCACCCGATCGGCGACCTCGGCGACCACCCCGAGATCGTGGGTGATCAGCACGACCGCGAGGTCGCGCTCCCGGTTGAGATCGGCGAGCAGACGCAGGATCTGCGCCTGCACCGTCACGTCCAGCGCGGTCGTCGGCTCGTCGGCGATCAACACCGCCGGCTCCACCGCCAGCGCCATCGCGATCATCACCCGCTGCCGCATGCCGCCGGAGAACTCGTGCGGGTAACTGCGCACCCGCTCTTGCGGATTCGGGATCCCCACCGAACCGAGCAGTTCGACGGCACGCTGCTCGGCCTCCTTCCTGGACACGTCGCGATGGGCCCGGATCATCTCGACGATCTGATCCCCGACCCGGTACACCGGGTTCAACGAGGACATCGGATCCTGGAACACCATCGCGATCTCCTCGCCCCGGATACCGCGCAAGGCGTCCTCGTCCAGGCCGGTCAACTCCTGGCCCCGGTAGGTGACCGAACCGGTGACCCGGGTGTTGGGCGAACGGGTCAATCCGGTCAGGGTCTGGGCGGTGACGCTCTTGCCGCAGCCGGATTCGCCGACGATGGCCAGGATCTCGCCCGGCGCCAGGTCGAACGACACCCCGTCGACCGCGCGGACGACGCCGTCCTCGGTGGCGAAACTGACCCGCAGGTCCTCGACCGTCAACAAGGGTGTCACGCGACTGCCGCCTCTCCCAACCGGATTCGGGGATCGAGCACCGCGTAGGCGATGTCGACCACCGTGTTGAACAGAACGATGAAGAACGCGCCGAACAGCGTGACCGCCATCAGGGGCGGCAGGTCCAGGCTGCGGATCGCCTCCCCGGCGTAGAGGCCCACCCCGTCGAGGTTGTAGACCGTCTCGGTGAGGATCGCCCCGCCGCCCACGACCATCCCGAAATCCAGGCCGAACAGGGTGATGATCGGGATCATGGAGTTGCGCAACACATGCCGGACCCGCACCTGCCGCTCGCTGAGACCCTTGGCCCTGGCGGTGCGCACGTAGTCCTCGTTCATCGCGTCGAGCATGTTGGACCGCAGCACCCGGCTGTAGAACCCGATGAACAGCACCGCCAGCGTGAACCACGGCAGCACAAGGTGATACGCCCAGCCCAGCGGGTCCTCGGCCAGCTCCACATAGCTCCCGGTCGGGAACAGTTGGACCTTGAAGCTCAGGAAGTAGAGCAGGATCGCGGCCAGCCAGAACACCGGCACCGAGATCCCGACCAGGGACAGTATTGTCAGCGCGCGGTCGGCGAACCTGCCCGCGTGCACGGCGCTGAGATACCCGAACAGCACCGCCAGCGACATCCAGATCACCGCGGCGCCGATGCACAGCGAGAAGGTGGCAGGCAGTCCCTCCCAGATCTGTTCGACCACATTGCGATGGCTGGCATAGGAGGTCAGCTGACCGGTGAAGATCTCCTTCATCATCGTGACGTACTGGACCGGCAGCGGCTGGTCGAGCCCGAGGTCGGCGTTGACCCGGGCGATCAGCTGCGGATCGGCGTTCTTGCCCGCGATGCGCGCCGCCGGGTCCGAGTTCGGGATGACGTTGAAGATCAGGAACACGATCACCGAGATCGCGAACAGCACCGCGATCATGCCCAGCACCCGTCGTGCCACGAAGCGTGCCATGTTCAGTGCTCCAACCGGATTCGGGCCTTGGGATCCAGCGCGTCGCGCAGGCCGTCACCGAAGACGTTGAGCGCCAACACCGTCACCACGATCATCAGGCCCGGAACGATCGTCAGATGCGGTGCGGTGTAGATCATCTGGTAGCCGTCGGCGATCATCGTGCCCCAGGACGCGTTCGGCGGCCTGACCCCGGCGCCGAGGAAGCTCAGCGCCGACTCCAGCAGCATGTTGTTGGCGATGTTCAGCGTGAAGAACACGATGATCGTCGAGATGATGTTCGGCAGCAGCTCGCCGACCATGATGCGCAGCGGCCCCATGCCCTGGGCGACCGCGGCCTCGACGAACTCCTTCTCGCGCAACGCGAGTATCTCCCCGCGCAGCGGGCGTGCCATGTAGGGCACGTACACCAGACCGATGATCAGGATCGGAATCCAGATCGAATCACCGGCGACGGCAACAACTCCCAGCTTCAGGCCACCCACGGCGAGCGCGGTGCCCAGCGCGATGCCCAGGAGCAGCACCGGGAACGCCCAGATCACGTCGAGCACCCGGGACAGCGCCGCATCGATCCACCCGCGGAAGTAGCCGGCCAGCAGTGCGACCACGACGGCCAGCACGGTGGTGACCGCGGCGGCGGCCAGGCCGATGTAGATCGACGTGCGTCCGCCATAGAGCAACCGGACCATCACGTCGCGGCCGTTCTGGTCGGCCCCGAGCAGGTAGCGCCCGTGCAGACCCGGCCCCAGCGGCGTGCCGTCGGGCGACACGATGTCGGTCGCCACGCCGTCGATGACGATGGTGTCGGTGATGTGGTTGTCGTTGGGCCCGGTGTGCGCCACGTGCTGGGCCCACCACGGCGCCGCCAGGCACAGCAGCACCACCAGCACGAACAACACACCGCAGCCGAGTGCCATCTTGTTGCGGCGCAGGCGCAGCCACGCCAGATACCACGGGCTTCGGCCCTGGGTCTGCGAGGTGGGAGTCCCGGGAGGTGCCGCGGGTACGGCGACGACGTCGGTCACTTCAGCGCGAACGAGGTGAAGTCCTGTTTGAACAGCAGGTGGTGATAGGACTCGTCGAAGTCCATCCGCTCGGACAGGAACGTGGTGAACTGCTCGTTGCCGTACGGCGCCCACACCGCCTGCTCCATGTACGCCCGGTCGAGATCGGCGTACTGCTGCTCGACGCCCTCGTCGGTGATCTGCTTGGTCAGCAGCTCGTCCATCCTGGCGTTGTTGGCCGGGATGTTCGCGCGCGACAGGTTGTTCCCGTTCGTCGGCAGAATGCTGTCGCCGTGCAGCAGCGGGCGGAAGAAATCGTCCGGGTGCGGGAAGTCCTGGAACCAGTCGGCGAACCCGGTGTCCACGTCGGGGGTGGACTGGTTGCCGATCGTCGTCCAGTACACGTCCCCGGCGATGACCTTCAGGGTGGCGTTGAACCCCAGCTGGGTCAGCAGATCGTGGTAGTACTCGCCGATCCGCTTGCGGTCCGGCTCGTCGTCGGTCCACACCGTGATGTCGCGGTCGGCCGGATTCGCCTCGGCGATCAGCTGTTTGGCTTTGTCCAGATCGGGCCCCGGATAGAGCTTGTACTCCTGGTAGCCGGGCATCCCGGGGGGCAGGATCTGTTGGGTCGGGTGCAGCCGGCCACCGAAGATCCGGTTCAGCGCTTCGGGGTCGATCGCATAGTTGATCGCCTGGCGCACCTTCAGGTCGTTGAACGGGGCACGTTCGGTGTTCATGAACATGTAGTAGGTGTTGATCGACTCCTCCATGCGGAACCGGTCGGAATAGCGCGCCTTGAGTTCCTGCAACCGGTCCGACGGCGGTGGGTCCATCATGAAATCGACCTTGTTCTGGATGATGTCGGTGACCTGCGAGCCCTGGTTCTTGTTCTCGATCAGGTTGATCTTGTCGACTTCCGCGTCGGGGACCTCGTCGGCGCCGGCGTCCTTGACGGTCTGGAACTGCGGATTACGCTCCAGCGTCAGGCGTCTCGGGGCTTCGACCGAGGAGATCATGAACGGTCCGCTGGCCGGTGGCGGGCTGTTCGTGGCATCGGTGTCCAGCGGGGTGCTCGGCGGGACGGGCGCGGCGAACATCAGGCCGAGAAGATTGTCGAAAGTGCCGTTGGGCTGGGTCAACTGGATCGTGATGTCACCGGTGGCGTCGTCGGTGGTGATGCCGGTGATGGTGTTGGCGGCGCCGTCGGCGTACTCCTTGGCGCCGACGATCACGTTGAAGAACACCGAGCCGCCCGAATCGGTCTTGAACAGGCGCTGGATCGCGTAGCTGAAGTCGGACGCCTTGATCGGCGTGCCGTCGGAGTACTTCATGTTCGGCCGCAGTTTGAGCTTGTAGGTCAGCTCGTCCGGCGAGATCTCCGGTAATGACTCGGCCAGCCCTGGCACCACCTTGGTGCCCTCCTCACCCGCCTCGTGCTTGTAGGTCAACAGCGGCGTGTAGACGTTCCACAGCACCTCCCAGCCCTCCACGGTGTAGGACATCTGCGGATCGACGTAGTCGGGGAACGAGGTCGCCGACACGGTGATCTCGCCGCCCCCGCCCCCGCCGCCGCCGGAACTGTCGTCGCTGCCGCAGGCCGTCGCCCCGGAGGCCGCCAGCGCGACGATCCAGCCGATGGTCAGTGCTTGTCGCGCCACGCGCGGTAGGTGCATTGCGGTCCCCTGCTGTTATCGATGAATTCCGTGAATAGTTCCAACTACTTATTCGAACCGTTAAGCATCTTGGAGGAATTTTTCCGATCGGCAACTCGAGTTTCACAGGTTTCTTCCAGTTGGACCGCTTCGGGGCGACAATGGGGTGATGCCAGTCGAACAGAACAACAAGGTCGCGATCGTCGGGATGGGCAGCGTCGGCACCGCGATCGCCTACGCATGTCTGATTCGAGGTTCTGCCGGGGCGCTCGCCCTCTACGACGTCAACACCTCCAAGGTGCGCGCCGAGGTGCTCGACCTCAACCACGGCAGCCAGTTCGTTCCGCACTGCCGCATCACCGGCTCCGACGACATCGCCGTGACGGCGGGTTCGGCGGTCATCGTGGTGACCGCGGGCGCCAATCAGAAACCCGGCCAGAGCAGGCTTGATCTCGCCGCGGCCAACGTCGCGATAGCCCAGCAGCTGACCCCGCAGTTGCTCGAGCTTTCCCCCGACGCGGTGATCATCTTCGTCACCAACCCGGTCGACGTCGTCACCTTTGCGGCCACCCGCGCCGTGGACGCGGCTCCGGGTCACGTGTTCGGGTCCGGAACGGTGTTGGATTCCAGCAGATTCCGCTATCTCATCGCCGAGCAGGCCGACCTCGCGGTCGGCAACGTGCACGGCTTCATCGTCGGCGAGCACGGTGACTCGGAGATCTCGCTGTGGTCGAGCGTGTCGATCGGCGGAGTTCCGGCCGCGAAGTTCCGCCGCGACGGGGGGCTGATCTTCGACCAGGAGAACCAGCGCCGGATCTCGGCTGAGGTGGTCAACGCCGCCTACGAGATCATCAAGGGCAAGGGCGCGACGAACCTGGCGATCGGGCTGTCGTCGGCCCGCATCATCGAGGCGGTACTCGGTGACCAGCACCGCGTGCTGCCGGTGTCGACCGTGCAGCAGGGCGCGCTCGGGATCTCCGGTGTGGCGCTGTCGTTGCCGACGGTCGTCTCCGGGCAGGGGGCCGGCCAGGTGCTGGAGGTGTCGGTGTCGGACTCGGAGCGGCAGGGCCTGCAGGCCTCGGCGGACACGTTGCGGGAGGCCCAGCAGTCGCTAGGGCTGTGACTGACGCGCGATCCAGCGTCGGCCCGTCTTCGCCGACCTCGCCAGCGCACCGCATTCACCGAAGTAGGAGGCAACGGCCCCGACGCCGGGCACCAGGCCCAGCAGCCGGAACGGCGCGCGTGGCTGCGGACGCTTGGCGAGTTCGTCGCCGATCGCGTCGAACAGACCGACCAGGTTCCACCACGCCTTGACGACACCGGCCGGGTGCTGCGGGATCCGGGTGAGCGGGCGGGCGGCACTGGGCTCGTACACGATCACCGACAGATCGCGGTCGCACAGCACCGCCGCCAACATGCGCACCTGCGCGCGGTGGTCGGTGACGCCGAGTTCGCGTGCCACCGCGCACAGCACGGTGGCCTGGCTGACGAATCCGAGCAGATCCTGGATCGGCAGCCTGCGGCCCAGGACCCCCAGCACCCCGGGGAAGGCGACCGCGACGGTGTTCACCGCGCCGACCCGCCAGACCCACCAGTCGATGCGCTCCTCGGCGTCCATGGCGTCCCACGCCGCGGTGCCGGGCAGGTCGACGGCGTTGAGGAACTGGCCGATGGCGTCGTCGCGACGCTTCAGGGCGAACGGATCCATCCCCCACAACACGTCGAGCAGCGGGTTGATGATGCGCACCGCGGCGGTCAACGCGGCGTCCACCCCGGCATCGGTGATCTGCACGTCGGGGGTAGGCAGCATCGGCAGCATGGTCACGGTCCTCTTGATGTCCGTCGAACCCCGGGCTCAAACGTCGGGGCGGTTTGCCAGGGCGGGCTAGAACTTCAGGTAGCCGCCGTCGAGGCGCAGCACGTCGCCGGTGTGATAGGCGCTGGCCGGTCCGGCCAGATAGACCGCGACCCCCGCGACGTCGTCGGCGGTGCCCCATCGCCGCACCGGCACCCGCGGCAGCACCCGTGCGCTGAACCGCTCGTCGGCCAGCCCGTCAGCGGTCATCTCGGTGTCGAACCACCCGGGCTGGACCGTGTTCGCGCGGATCCCGTAGCGCGCGAACTCCACCGCCATGCTGTCGATCAGCGAGGTCACCCCGGCTTTGGCCGCCGCGTAGGCCGGCTGCCGCGGCATGCCCTGCAACGCTCCCAGGCTCGACACCCCGACCAGGCTGCCGCCACGGCCGGCCTCGACCATCTGCCGCGCCGCCTCGCGCAGCGTCACGAACACACCGTCGAGGTCGACGCTGGTCACCGCGCGGAACTCGGCCAGCGACGTCTCCAGCGTCGGGGTGAACGTGCCGCGGATTCCGGCGTTGGCGAAACATGAATCCAGGTAACCGAATTCGCCCCGGATGCGCGCCATCGCGTCGGTGACGGCCTGTTCGTCGGTGACGTCGCAGACCACCGGCAGCACCGGGTTGCCGTGCGCGCGCAGGGCGGCTGCGGCCGACTCCAGCCGCTGCCCGGAGCGGCCCAGGATCGCGACCGTGGCTCCGGCACGGGCCAGTCCCTCGGCCATGCCCAGCCCTATCCCGGAGCCGCCACCGGTCACCACGGAGACGTGGCCGGTCAGGTCGAAGGGGTTGGGCGGCGCGGCGGCATCGGTCACAGGGGGACCTTACGCGGGGGGCCGCCGCGCGAAGTCCGGTGCACGCTCGGGCCGCACCCCGACGCCGACGAGATAGGCCGGAACGACGGTCAGCCAGGGTGCGCGCTCAACCACGCGCAGCAGAGCTGTGGGTGGCCCGCTCAGGTTCCCGTGCACGATCGGGCCGAGAAACCGCCGGTCGATCACGCGTTGCAACGCCTGGGTGAGTGCGGTCGCGGCGATACGGCGGCGCCGCACCGCGGCCAGTCGCCGCGGCGTCACCGTGCCCTCGCGCAACGGTGCGGCCAGCAGTCGGGCCGCCGCGACCCCGTCCTGGATCGCGAGGTTGATGCCGACTCCGCCTGCCGGGGACATCGCATGGGCGGCGTCGCCGAGGAACAGCAGACCGTCGGTGTGCCAGCGCCGCAACCGATCCAGACGAACGTCAAGGAATTTGACGTCGTCGAGCGTGGTGATGGTGTCGACGGACGCGCCCGCCTCGGGCAGCAGTCCCAGCACGTCGGCGCGAAACGCGTCCAGACCCCGCGCCCGCAGCGCGGCGTCGGCGCCCTTCGGGATCAGCAGCGCGATCTGCAGATAGCCCTGGCGCGGAATCACGATCATGGCCTTGCCCGGTGCGAGCCGCGGGAACAGGGTGTAGATCGCGTCGTCGTCGGCACGGGGGAGCCGGAACCACCACACGTCGAAGCTGACCGGGAACTGCCGCAGTCGGAGGCCGACCTGTTGCCGCAGAACGGAATTGCGGCCGTCGCAGGCGATGGTCAGGTCGGCGCGCAGCTCGCCGGGGCCGTCGTCGTCGCGATAGCGCACGCCGGTCACGCGGTCGCCGTCCCGGACGAGCCCGGTCACCTCGGTGCGCATCCGCAGGGTGAACGCCGGCTCGGCCCCGCCCGCTTCGGCGAGCAGGTTGAGTAGATCCCACTGCGGCACCATCGCGACGTACGGGTGGGGCTGGCGCAACCTCTCGAAGTCGACCATGGTGACGGACCGCCCGGGCGCCACCTCCACGGTCACCCGGCGTAACTCGCTGTGTGGCAACGCGGCGAATCTCGGCCACAGCCCGAGCTCGTCGAGGAGCCGCAACGTCGTCGGGTGCACGGTGTCGCCGCGGAAGTCGCGCAGGAAATCCCCGTGCTTCTCCAGGACCGTCACTTCGACACCGGCACGGGCCAGCAGCAGGGCGAGCACCATGCCGGCGGGACCGCCACCGACGACCGCACACGTGGTTTTCGCGCTCATCGGACGATCGTGCCAGCCGGGCAGCGCGGTGTCGGCGGTATCCGGGGACTGTCAGCCGATCGAGTTCCGGTAGTCGATGCCCTGCTGCGCGGCCTGCGCCCACTGGTCCATGTCGACCACGGGGTGGATCTGGAAGGAGTTGAAGGGACTGAACTTCATGGTCTCGGCGAGCAGTTCGGTGCCGTTGTCGGTCTCCACGATGGCGAACCCGCCCTCACCGTCGACCCGACCGACGAACTGGTGGAACGTCGTGCCGGCCGGGGGCTGCCATTTGGAGAACAGCTCCAATGCCCGGCGCAGCGCCTCTTCGTTGTCCTTGCCCGCGGCGCCGAGGCGCGACGTCCAGGTCATGGCGTACTTCATCAGGTCCTCCTGGCGCATAGCTGGTGGGAAGGCCTCAGTGTGCGCCGGTAGGCGACGGCGCGCAGGTGAACCGCAGGACGCCGAGGGAGCTGCTTGAAACACCAAAGAGTAGCTGTAGCAGCAGTTTTTAGCTGCACGCAGGTGGACGTTGCCGGTGTGGGTTGCTGCCGGTTCGCTCGCCTGATCTTGACGGTTCGCCGCCGGTTACCGGCCGCCGGATCCGCGGTGACAACCGCGTTGCTCGGTACCCGCGACAAGAGGACCGCCGCGGTGCACAATGTACTGCGTACTTCGGCACCTGGTCGGTGACTTCACCAAGGGGGCCCTGTGGATGCGAGCAACAATCAATCCGCCGACAACTGTCGTCGGATGATTCGCGTGGCGGTTCTCGACGAGAACGCCATCTTCCGTCGAGGACTGCGGGCATGCCTGGAAGGCAGCGACGACGTCGACATCATTTTCGAAGGGGCGATCGGTCCGGTTCCCGAGGCTGCGGACGTGGTGATCGCCTCGGATCTCGCCGCAGCCGAGATCACGACGCAGGGTCCTGTCCTGGTCTGCAGCGATGCGCCGGGGGACAGGACGAGCGGGGGCGGCAACGTGGTCGCGGTGCTGCCACGCAGTCAGCTCACCGAGAATCAACTCGGCGCCGCCGTCCACGCCGCCGCAAGCGGACTTCGCGTGGGCGTCGCCGGTTCCGCCGTGTCCGTTCCGGTCGGCCTGCCCGAACGATCCCTGCGGGTGTTGCGTCTGCTTGCCGCCGGTTACGGGACCCGCGAGATCTCCGACGCGGTGGGATGCTCGGAGCGGACCGTGAAGTACGCCATCCGGGATGCCGAACGACACCTGGTGGCGCGCACCCGGGCGCACGTCGTCGCCGAGGCGATCCGGCAGGGGATGATCTGACATTTCCCGTACGGGCAGCACCAAAGGGCAAGGCGCGGCGGGGAAATCGCCCGAAGGTACGCACCGCAACCCAGCCCGGTGGGACGTCGATGTTGGTTCAATGAACAGATGGAGCGCACAGTCACCCTCTGGGTGGACGACTCCAACGCGATCTTTCGGCGGGGGCTCGCGGACTGTCTGGCCTCGTCCGGTTTCGCGATCGTGGGCGAGGGTTCGCACCTGCTTCCGGTGCCGGATCCAGCCCTCGCGGAGATCTTCCTTCTGGAGTTGGACCGGGCGGCCGTGTCGGCCGGGACCGACTTCGTGGCCGCCGGGACGCGCTGTGTCGGTATCGCCGAGGCGAACTCGTCGGCCTTGATGGAGGCCGCGGTCAAGGCTGGTTTCGCCGGCCTGTTGATCCGGGAGGAGATCACGCCGGCCGGCCTGGTCGCGGTGTGCCGGGCGGTGGCCTGTGGTGTGGGCTCCATTCCACCGGCGATAGTGGCGCCGCTTCTCGGGTGCGGCAACAGCCCGGCCTCGCTGGTGGATCGCGGGGTCCTGGCCTGCCGCGAACTCAACGTTCTGCGACTGCTTGCGCAGGGTAGTTCGACTCGGGACATCGCCGGCGAGCTGTGCTATTCGGAGCGCACGGTCAAGAACATCGTGCACGACACGCTCGCCAAGCTTCACTGTCGGACGCGGGCCGAAGCCGTTGCCGTGATGGCGCGTCAGGGAGCGCTGTAGTCCGTCGTCGTTGCCCCGATGGTTGCCCTTCGGCCTCTCGTCTCGGAGGGTATGCCGGATTAGCGTCGGTCTCCGACAGGTAGGAGGCCACATGTGCTCCAGATTCTGGTGGCGGGTTTCGGTGAGGTGGCACGGCGGGGGATCGGGGCCATCCTGTGCTCGCCGGACTTCGTCGTCGACGAGTGCGCACTCGAATGTGTGATGAGCGCCGTTGTCGACCGGGCTCCGGACGTGGTGGTGATCGATGCCGGATGCAGCGATCTCCCGCGTGCGGCGCGGGTCGCGTCCGCCTGCCCCGCAGTGACGGTGATCGCCTGTTCGGCCTCCGAGGAGACGATCCGGATCTTTCCGAGGTTCGGCGGCGGCGAGTGCCGGTCGCGACCGCTCAGTGCGGACACGCTGCGCGCGAGTGTGCGGGGCTGAGATGAGCATTGTCTGTCGCACCCGCTCCACGGCTGTCACGAAACGTCTACGGCCACCGCACATCACGACCAGGAGGATCCCGTCCGGAGAGCGTGGGACGGATTGGACAGTCGAGCAGATACGGAGGTTCATTCTGGACGGCGCAAAGGATTTCGTGGTGCGCCGGCGGGCGGTCGACATCCTGACCGCGCAGAGGGTCCGCGCCAGGGACTACCTCGGCGAGATCAAGGCGCTGTTCGAATGGGTGCAGGGCAACATCCGCTACACCCGTGACCCGCATCGGGTGGAGTTGCTGCATTCGGCACGCCGGATGCTCGAGTTGCGTGCCGGTGACTGCGACGACATGACCATCCTGCTCGGCGCGATGCTGCAGTCGATCGGGCATCCCGTCCGAATCGTGGTGATCGGTCCGAATGCCCGGCGCCCCGACCTGTTCAGCCACGTCTACCCCGAGGTTCAGTTCCGGGGGCGGTGGATCGCCGCGGATGCGACGGTGCCGCATCCCATGGGCTGGAAACCCCGGGCGATCGTGAAGAAAGTCATCTCGCTGCAAAGGAGACCGGTCATGAGCATGAGTGACATCGATGACGGCCTCGGTCAACCGTACGGTGCCGCGGAGCTGGTCGAGGCAGTGCGGACCAGTGGTCTGCAACCGCGCGATCCGCGGGTGAGGGGGGTCTGGGACGCACTGCGGGCGCGGGGAATGCTGTCCCGCGATCCCTGGGTGCGGCGGCTGCTGCTGCGACTCTGGCGGCAAGGACTACCGCCGGGCAACCGCCCGCGCAGTGCGGGCCGGCTGGACGCCGCGCTGCGAAGTTCCGATCAGCCCGGATACCAGGCTCCGGCCGCGTCGGCCTATTACCCCTCCGCTTACTCCGCCACTTACCCCTCCGCCGTGCCCTACTACCCCGGCGCCCGTTACTACGCGGGCGGCACGCGCTACTACCCGCGGCCGGCTCCCGACCGTTGGCGCTATCCGGCGCGGCCGGTGGCCGCGCCAGCCCCCCGGTACTACCGGCCGACGGTGCGGCGGCACTGAAGCCGCACAGAGAGAAGGAGATTGAGACCATGGCACGTGTGACAGGCGTCAAGGAGAAGCTGCACAGCCCCCTCTACGATGCCATCTTCATCAATGAGGGGGAGACCCTCGCGGATGTGATGAGGGATCCGAGCGTCATCCGGTTCTTCGTCGACGTCCAGAACAAGACCCGGCTGGAGACCAACCTCCAGGCCTCCGGCGTCCTGCCCAGCCTCAACACGTTCGAGGCCAGGGCCATGCGTGTGGTCGTCAGCGGTCCGAACCCGGACCGCTATGACACCCGCGATCTGTTCATCCCGGAACTGATCTACGGCTCGGTGGTCTCGCTTCTGGTAGGCGAGAAAGAGGCCATCACCGCGCCGACCTACATGTTTCCGTCCGGTGCGGGCGTGCTCGGATCCAACGGGGAGATGCCACTGACTCACGGTGAGCCCGACCCACTTTCGACGTTCCGGTTCGCCGAGCCGGTCTTCATCGACCCGCAGCAGAACTTCCGCGTCGAAATGCTGTTCCCGCGTGGGGTGGCACCGCTGCTGCTCGAGGAGATCGGCCCCAGGCACATCTGGGTGGTCCTCGACGGCTACCTGACACGAGACGTGCAGTGAAGGAAGGCGGTGATACCGATGCAGGATGACAATCTCTACGGTCTCGGTGACGAGGAGCTGATGACCGTGCAGGGACTCGATGACGTCGCGGACTACGGGGCGCTCTACCAATCCCCCGATGGATCACTGTTCCAGCTGCAGGGTTTCGACGGCGGACTGGAGGACGGCGCCGATGCGATACCCGGCGAGGTGAGGCTGGGAGACGACGGCCGGCTGTATCAGTGGGTGCAGGGCTATGACGGACTGGGCGACCCCGTCGGTTTCTGGTCCCTGCTGCCCGGCATCGCCAAGACGGTGCTGCCGATGGTGGCTGCCGGCGTGGCGCCCCGGCTCCGGCGGTTCCTGACACCGGTGGCGCGTCCGGCACCGGTGGTCCGGCGGTCGCCGGCGGCACCGCCGCCGACCGTCGCGCAGCAGGTACCGGAGCCGCCGGTTCCCGTACCCGACGGCGTCGACGACCTGACGGGGTACGACGGGCTGTACCAGGCCCCGGACGGCAGCCTGTACCAGATGCCGGGCGTGGGTGAGGACGAGCAGCTTTCCGACGAGGAGTATCTGCGTGGTCTCGAAGACGATGAACTCGACGGCGACGAACTCGACGGCGACGAACTCGACGGCGACGACGACGATCTACGCGGGACCGAGGGCTATCTCCGGCAGCCGGGAGCACGAGCGTGCTCGTGTTCCGGACTGCGCGGTATCGACGCCTACGTGGCGCCGCAGCCGCCGCAGACACGGGCTTTCGTCAGGCCCGCGGTGGCTCCCGATATGTGGCGACCACTCTGGTAGGGGGCGGACGATATGCAGGACGACCGATTGGGCGCGGCGCGAATACTCGGCTCACGTCAGGAATTGCGTTCCGATGGTTGGGTCGTGCCGACGCGGCTCAAGGAGATCCCGTACGACCATGTCGCGGTCTTCACCCTGGCAGGCAGGAGAGGCGCTCGGATCGAGGACGTCATCAACGTCTCCGTCGACGGCGTGTTCGTCGCGACCTCCATCGGGTACAGCTTCGTCCCGGCCGAACCGGCCGGCCCGGTGGTGTTCAGCATGCCGGACGTCAACCAGTTGCTGACGGGGTTGTTCAACGATCCGCGGGTGGGATTGCGAGCCCTGGCCGCAAGGGTTTTCGGTATCGACTTCACCTACAGCATCATCGACAGCGGAACGGGCCGCGAGCTGCAGAACCGGTCGATCCACAACACCGCCGGGCTGGGCGGTCCCGACGGTCGCCGACCGTTCCGACCGATGGCCAAGCCGATGCTGTTCCAGCCACGGTCCACGATCCGGGTGGTGGTCGATGAGATCTCGGACGGGCCGCTGTATCAGGGTGCGCAGTTGTTCATCGCCCTGCACGGCTACAAGATACTCGGCGCCGGGATATGACCGATGCCGGCGTATCAGCAGTGCGGGCGGCCGGGTGCAGGCCAGTGCGACGTATGCGACAACCCGCTTGACTCCGCTCCGTTCGACAGCAGCGCTGTGCTGCCCGCCCCCGGCCCGGGTCAGGAGATCGTGCTGGCGCGGTACTCGCTGCGGCCCCGGTACTGCGGAATGCTGCGCTTTTTCACCCAGTTCACCGACCGGTATGCCGCCGACCCGACCAAGATCCGGACTCCGGGGTACCAGTGGCAGATCCGTTCCGGCGCCCAACCGCTCGACCCCTATCTGACGTTCGAGCACATCATCAACCCGTGGGGATCCTCAGCGGTTCCGATCGATATCAGGCTTCCGGAGTCCGCGACCATCGAGTTCATCATCCGCAATGTCGGCGCTACCGGCACCGACGTGCTGTCCGAGGTCGGCGGCAGACTCGTGGGACGGCACTGGTACGACACCCGATTCGGCGGTGCGCCGAGATCGTTGTGAATCAGCTGGGGAGAATCAGGAGGCACGACAATGTATCTCAGCGATCAATCGACACGCGGTGATGTCCCGAAGCTGGTGCACCGCCGCCGGGCCGGGCGCGTCGACACGTCAGTGGCCGGTGCGCATGAGGATCAAGGCCTGCTCGGCGCGCCGATCTTCGAGTTCCCGGCGTGCGCGCCCTGTCCCCTGCCGACTGCCGCACAGTGCCGAACAGCCCTGCGGCAGGCGATCGTTCGCGCGATCGGGCTCGCCCGTACCGCTGCCGACAAGGTCGACGCGTCGATCAGCGTGGCACCCGCGGCGCGCGACGCGGACGCGGTACGCACGGCGACCATCTTCCGCAACTTCTTCGGCCACGATCCGTCGCGGCCGGTTCCGTGGGCAGGGCAGCAGGCTTCGGGCGTCAGCGTGGCCAGCCGGTTACGTTCCGCGGCCAGGGAACTCGACGGCGGTCGGCGCATCACCTTCGAATGCCGACCAGCGACGGCCGGTTGCGCGGATCACGATCTGACATGCTGCACACCGTGCGACAACGGCTGGGTGCATCCGGGCGCCGGACGCAACACCGTGGTGCTGTGCCCGCTGTTCTGGGCGGCAACCAGGGACATCCGGGCCGGGATCATCATCCACGAGATGCTCCATCTGCTGTACGGCCATCTTCGGGATGTCGGTCAGGGCAGGATCCGCAACGCCTGTTACGAAGCGTTCGCCCTGCGCCTCGCAGGAGTGACTCCGGACCCGTTCGACGTCTGCAACTGCCGGGCCACTGCCTGCCCCGCAGCGGTCTGCTGACGACGATCAGCGTTGGTAGGGAGCCGAATTCCCCGGCACGATCGGCTGGGAAGTGGTCGCGTCGACGACGATCTCGAATCTGTTGCCCAACTCGGCAGCCGTGATCCTGCGGATGGTGCGGTCGACCAGCGGATCATTGGCCCAGAGTTCGCCACGGGGGGAACGACTGACCATCACCCAGTGCCAGCCCCCTTCCAGGTCCGCCATGACGGGTGCGCCCGCCTTGAGCGCATCCATGGCCCGACGCCTGTCCACTGCCACGACCTTGACGTTCGTGACGCCGTATCGCTCGGCGAGGTCCTGGTTGAACTGGGCCAGACTGCCGGGATCGGCCGTGTGGCTGACGATCCGGCTGATCAGCAGCCGCGCTTCGGCCGAGGCGTCGCGATCGGACCTGGCTGCGAGGATGGCCGAGTTCAACGCGGCGAGCACCGTGCGGTACGTCGGTTTGCCGACTCCGAATATCGACCGGAGCGCCATACTCCGCGTCGAGCCGAGACAGAAGCTGCCTGCCGCCTCCGAGCGGTCGAACTGCTGCCGCTGCGGCGTGAAGCGCCACGGGGTGTTGCGGGTGGAGCGGCCCTGAGCGTCCGTCTTGGTGACCGGGAACCTCGTGTAGTTCAACGGGACGCCGGACTGGTTCTCGTACACCGCCTTCAGGTTCTCCAGGAACTCCGCCTCGCGGGCCCACTGCGAGAGCCTGTCGAAATACCGCAACCCCTTCACCACGGTGTGGCCTTGCCGGGCCGCCGCCTGGTAGCGGTCGCTCTCGGCCTTCATCTGTGCTCGGGCGCGACGGATCGCGTCGTCGACGGCGGTGTGCCGGGTGCGTACGGCCTCCCCGAGGCCGGAGTCGGTGCGAAGGTACATCGGATTCCTCGGGCACGCCTGCTACGGCAGCGGGACATCGACCCGGGTGGTGGCGGTGCCGGTGCCGAAGACGACCACGATGCTCCGGACGCCCTGGGCGCGTCCGGGGAGGAACTTGCGCACCGTGAGCGCGATGCGTCGGATCTCACCGGCGATCGCCTTGCGGCTGCCGAAGTCACCCGTGCCGTATTGCGGCAGAACCACTTTCACGAAGGCTGCATTGCTGCGGCCCGCCTGTTCGAGCTGCTCGGCGAGTGCCAGTGCGAACACCCGGGCGTCGGGATAGGTCTGCGCCTCCTGCTCGGCCGTGTCCCTGGCGTACCGTGCGGCGGCCTCTTCGGTGGGTCCCGCGGTTTCTGCGGCCCTGCGCGTTCTGGTGAGCCGTGCCCGCACGTGCGAGGGCAGCAGCGCCTCGGGGCTGACCTGTTCTACGACCGCGTGTTCGATGCGTGTCACCACGTCGACCGGTAGGACGGCGCCTGCCTGGCTGGGCGTCCGGGGCCTGGCGCCGCGACGGGGGCCGCGCCAGGTCAGGCGCACGATGTCGGATGGGGGTGGCTCCTGCCTCGGCGAGGGCGGGACGGGGGGAGGCGCGGCGGGTTCGGGAAAGACCTGTACGCCCGGTATTCCGGTGAGTTTGCGGAATCCTTCGGGGATCACCTCCCGGCCGATGTGGGCGAGGGCGGCCATCGACGGGCGGTTGGAACAGAAGCTGCTTCCGGTGTGCTCGGGTGTCGGCGAGTACAGGTCGAGGTGGGCGTCGAACTCGTCGCGCGATCTCGGCGATCCGACGGAGATGTGGAGGCTGTCGGACGGTGAGATCTCCCGCAGCGTGGTCTGCCCTTTGTGCAGGCTCGCACCCACTCCCTGGGCCATGCAGAACCGGCCCGTGGCCATCAGCGATCGGATGAGCGCATCGCCGGATTGCGCGGCGAAGTGCACCGCCGGCGTGACGCCCGGGACCCGAAGTGCGCGATCGGCGACCATGAAGGGCGCCTCGCCGGCGGTGACCTTGACGATGCGGTGAACCTGTGGCCACACCCCGTAGCGGCACATCCGGTTGAAGATCGTCGTCAGCGCGAAGCGGACGTCGCGGTCGAGCCCGTCGAACCATTCGGCCGGCTTGGCGAACGACGCGGACACCACCCGCCGCAGCTCGGCTGGTTGCTTGTCGAAGCGGTCGACGGAGACGGCCGAACAATCGGCGGACGCACCTGGAGGCTGCCCGAGGCCCGGACCGGTCACGACGTACATGGCACGCCACCAGCCTGGCTCGAATCCCCGCCCGGGGCGCGTCTGTTCATGACGTCATCCTCGCGGCGACAGGGGTGTGCCGGCAGGGGTGAGCGGGCAGACTTTCGGGCATGCCGGGAACCGGGGTGGGCTGACGTGACCGCAGTGCAGATGGGTACGGCGTCGGGACGGTGGGTGCTGCTGGCCACGGTGCTCGGATCCGGCCTGGTGATGGTCGACGGCACCGTGGTCAACGTCGCGCTCCCGCACATCGGCAGCGACCTCGGGGCGGGATTCGGCAGTCTGCAGTGGATCGTCAACGCGTACACACTCACGCTGGCCTCCCTCATCCTGCTGGGCGGTGCTCTCGGAGACCGGTTCGGGCGGCGGCGGATCTTCCTGATCGGGGTGGTCTGGTTCGCGCTGGCCTCCCTGGCCTGCGGCCTCGCCCCGAACGCCGAGGTGCTCATCGCCGCGCGAGCACTGCAGGGCGTTGGCGGTGCCCTGCTGACACCCGGCAGTCTGGCGTTGATCTCGGCGTCATTCCGTGCCGATGACCGGGCTGCGGCGATCGGCGCATGGTCCGGTCTGGGCGGGATCGCCGGGGCCGTAGGCCCGTTCCTGGGTGGCATCCTGGTCGAGTGGAGTTGGCGTGCAGTCTTCCTCATCAATTTGCCGCTGGCGGTCATCGTGGTCGCGGTGACCGCGGCGCGGGTCCCCGAAAGCCGTAACTGGGAAGCGTCGAGAGGTCTCGATCTCGCCGGTGCCGTGCTGATGGTGGCCGGGCTGGGGGCGCTCACGCATGGGCTCACCGAACTCGGAACCGGCCGTGCGGACTTCGGGTCGGTGTCGAGCATCGCGGTCGGCGTCCTCGCGCTGACCGCGTTCGTCGTCGTGGAGCGCCGCTCCGATCATCCGCTCGTGTCGCCGAAGTTGTTCAGCGACCGGAACTTCCGGGTGGCCAATGCGATGACGCTGTTGATCTACGGGGCGCTCGGCGCGGTGTTCCTGTTGCTGGTGCTGCAACTGCAGATCGTCGCCGGCTTCAGTCCGGTCGCCGCAGGTACCGCACTGCTGCCGTTCACCGCGGTGATGCTCGTCTTCTCGTCGCGCGCCGGAGCGCTTTCCAGTCGGATCGGGCCGCGGCTGCCCATGACCGTCGGCCCGTTGATCGCCGCAGGCGGTCTCCTGCTGATGATGCGGATAGGCCCCGACGCGTCGTGGCCGTTCGACGTCGCGCCCGCGGCTGTCGTCTTCGGTGCCGGCATGGTGCTCGTGGTGGCCCCGCTGACCGCGACGGTGCTGGACTCCGCCCCTGAGAGCATGGCCGGATCCGCCTCGGGGGTGAACAACGCGCTGGCCCGTGCCGGTGGGCTGCTGGCCGTGGCCGTGCTCCCCGGGGTGGCAGGGATCAGCGGCGGCGACTACGCCGCGCCCGAGGCCTTCGCGACCGGCTTCCGTGTGGCCTTGCTGATCTCGGCCGCCCTCATGGTGATCGCCGCGGTGATGGCGGGCGTCGGGATCCGGCGCGCGCCGATCGGTCGGACCGGTCGGATTCCGGTCGAGAACTGCACCCACTGCGGGCTCGCGGGCCTGCCGCCCCATCCGGCCACCGAGAGCTGCTGACAGGACAGACATGAGTAGGCGGCCCCGGCGGCGGGTATGCCCGGACTTGGCCGTCATCATCCAGAGGAGCCGCTCATGATTCATCGATTCCTGCGTCTGGCGACCGGCGTCGTCGCCGCGGTTCTGCTGCTGATCGGGGCGAGCCCACCGACCGCGCTGGCCGACGACCGGCTCGACTTCACCGCGACCACGCTCAGCGGCGCGCCGTTCGACGGGGCGTCGCTGCAGGGCAAGCCCGCGGTGCTGTGGTTCTGGACTCCGTGGTGCCCGTTCTGCAACGCCGAGGCGCCGTCGGTCAGCAAGGTCGCCGCGGCGAACCCGGGAGTGACGTTCGTGGGTGTCGCCGCCCGCTCCGACGTCGACGCGATGCGGGGATTCGTGTCGAAGTACGGCCTGAACTTCACCAACCTCGACGACGCCGACGGCGCCATCTGGGCGCGCTACAACGTGCCGTGGCAGCCCGCCTACGTGTTCTACCGCGCCGACGGCTCGTCGACGTTCGTGAACAACCCGACCTCGGCGATGCCGGAACAGGAACTCCAGGAGCGGGTGTCCGCGCTCGGCGCGTAAACGCGTGCAGCAGAATCTGATCGGGTTGGCGTTCGCGGCCGGCCTGGTGGCGGCGCTGAACCCGTGTGGGTTCGCGATGCTGCCCGCCTATCTCGCGCTGGTGGTGCGTGGGAGCGGCACCCGGGTTTCGACGGCGGTGGGACGTGCGGTCGCCGCGACGTTGGCGATGACCCTCGGTTTCCTTGTGGTGTTCGCCGTTTTCGGGGTGCTGACCGTCGCCCTGGCTTCCTTGGTGCAGCAGTACATGCCCTACGTCACGGTGGTCGTCGGCGTCGTGCTCGTGGTGCTCGGCGGCTGGCTGCTGTCCGGTCGGGCACTGACCGTGCTGATGCCGGACCGGGTGACCGCCGGCGTCTCCGCCCCCACAGCTCGGCTCGGTTCGATGTTCGGGTACGGGGTGGGCTATGCGCTGGCGTCGCTGTCGTGCACGGTGGGCCCGTTCCTGGCCGTCACCGGCGCCGGTCTCGGCACTGCCGGCGCAGGACGGGTGTGGGTCTATCTGGCCTATGCCGCGGGATTCGCGTTGGTGGTCGGCACCCTGGCCGTCAGCGTCGCCGTCGCGGGTTCTGCGCTGGCCGATCCGCTCCGGCGGATCCTGCCGTACGTCAACCGAATCGGTGGAGCCGCGCTGATTCTGGTGGGACTCTACGTCGCGTACTACGGCTACTACGAAATCCGGTTGTTCGCCGGCGGCGACCCCGCGGATCCGGTCATCGCCGCCGCGGGTCGGGTGCAGGGCGCGATCGCCGGTTGGGTGCACCGGCAGGGACCGTGGCCGTGGCTGGTCCTACTCGCGGCGACCGCGGTCGCCGCCTGGCTCCTCAGACGCGCATACGTCCGACGCGGTCAGCTGAAGCAGTAGGAGTCCGACGACGCGTCGCCGCCCTGCAGCCGGATCTGGTGGACGCGCAGGCCGCGGAACTCGTCGCCGTGCGGAAAGAAGTTCTCGTCGAGGCTCAGCCCACCGTCGGGTGCGACGTCGAGTTTGGCCATCCAGGCGCCGACGCCATCGGGGTAGAACTGGTCGTCCCATGCCCCGTACAGCGAGTTGGTGAAGTACACCCGGCTTCCGTCGCGGCTGACCTCGACCATCTGCGGGCCGCCGGCCAACGGCATGTCGGGCATCGCGGGGTGAGGGGTGCGGCCCACGATCCCACCGAGCCGCACCGATCCGGTCGGTCGCGGCCGCGCGGGATCGGAGACATCGAACTGTTTGAGTTCGCCTGTGCCCCAACAGGACACGTAAAGGAACCGGTCGTCGACCGACAAGTCGATGTCGGAGATCAGCGGCGGCACCGCGCCGAACGGCTTGAGTGCGGGAGGCAGGAGCTCCGGGTCGGCGGGTTCGGCGGGAACGGTGATGACCTTCTCGACGTTCCAGACGTCGCCGTCGCGGAACCAACGCCAGACCGATCCGGACAGGTCTTCGGTGGAGATCACGACGCCGACGAAGCCCCACGTCGCCTCGGGGTCATGGGACGGTCGCACTTCCAGCGCCATCTGGTGCTGGGGGCCCAGCTCGACACGCTGCCGATGCTCGCCGGTGGCGAGGTCCCAGAAATGTATGGCGTGGCCATACTTGTTGTCCAGCAACAGTTCCGGCACGATACCGTTCTCGATCATCGATGGGCTGGCCCACTCGCTGGAGATCAGCACGTTCTGATTCAGATGCCACCAGGCGTCGTAGTGGAAGTGCTGCGGGCCGCGGTCGGTCTCCCAGGCGCGCAGCACGTCGAACGTCGTGTGGTCGAGCAGTGCGATCCCGCCGGGTCCGTCGTCGTCGCCCTCCGCGCCGCCCAGACAGGTCAGGAAGACGCCGTCGGGACCGCAGTGCAGCGTGTGCGGGCGCGAGTACCCGGCCCGGGTCGACAGGCTTGCCGCGTCGATGGTCTTGACCAGCGCCGGGGTCCGCGGGTCCGGCTGGGTGTCGAACACGTAGACGTTGGACGACCGCAGCCCGGGAACCAGGAGATGCCGACGGGCAAGGCCGTGCATGTCGTGGCCTTCGTGCTTGAGCGCGCTGCTGCACGCATTCCAGCCGAAGTGATGCAGTTCGTCACCGCGGCCGGGAACGTCGGTCCAGCCGACCACACGCCCGTAGGTGGCCGACCCCGGCTCCACGTCGACGACCGTCATCGCATCGGGTTTTCGGGCGTCGCGATCGAAAGCCACGACGTAGGCCAGCTTTTCGTCCGGAGCTGCCGCCGCCTCGGCGGCGGTCCGGTAGAACGTCGGATCGATGGACGGATGAGCCATGTTGGCACCTCCCCGATGGGGCCCCTGTGCCGATCGTAGTCTCGGCGACAGACCTGAACCGCCGTTTCGGGCACCGAAACGGTGGTTCGTTCATGTCGTCGACCGGGCGCGCCTACGGCGGGCTTGGGCGGGCTGCCGGGTCGGCGTGATCCGGCCCTTCACGCCGTTGACCGAAGCCCGATCCAGCAGTTCCTGGTAGAAGTCGGCCGACACGACGGCGGTGCGGCTGAGCAGGAATCCGCTTCCGCCGGTGGAGTCGGTGACGACGGCCCACTGGTAGTCGTCGTCGAGGTCCACGATCCAGTAGTTGCCCGGCGGCCTGGCCGACGGCGCGCCGACGAACCGCACGTTGAGCCGGTTGTTGGCGGCATTCACCGGCAACGCCGCGCCGACGATCGACGACTTCGGCCCGTTGTCGACGAAGTAGTTGCCCGAGTTCTCGACCCGCACCGAGCCGTTCGGGTTGAAGCTGTACACGGCTTTGGTGTTGACCAGGCCGATCGAGAAGAACTGTTTGACGCTGCCGACCTCGTACCAGGTGCCGAGGTAGCGGTTCAGGTCGACCACGGGCGCCGGAGCGAGCACGACGGCCGCGGCGTCGCCCAGCACGATGTACTGCCCGGGGACCCCGTAGATGCCGCTGCCGTCGACCGGGCCCAGGCCGAGGTACATGTCGTTGATCCACCCGGTGGCCAGCGTGTACGCGGCCTCGGTGTTGCCGCGCGGCGAGACCCCTGCGACAAGCTGCGCGAAGAAGTCGAAGAGTGCGTTTCCGCCGATCAGCGCGTCGGCGTGGGAGCCGCGGGCCAGGGTCACGCCGACGAACCGGTCTGGGCGCGCCGCCACCAGTTCCCGGGTGGTCGATCCGTTGCCGTTCCAGGGCTGGGGCGGGGCGGCGACCTGATAGACGGGGATGAACGGGTCGTCGATCTTGGCCAGCGCACCCGGGATCACACCGTTGTAGGCGTAGCCGTCGAACATCACCACGCCGCGCAGGCTGCCGTTGTTGGCCGGATCGTCGGAGTAGTAGCCGCCGACCGCCGTGGCGAAGCCACCGCCCCCGGACTGGCCGGAGAGCACGAACTCCTCGGGAAGCGAGCCGAGGAAGCCGGCCGTGTTGGCGCTGGTGGTCAGCGATGCGCGGTCGCCGAGGAACATCGACGCGACGGCCTCCTGCATCGGTACGCCGTTGATCCAGCAGCCGGAACAGGCCAGCGGGAACGACGACAGGTTCGGCGCCACCACGATGCTGTTGGTCTGCTGCGACAGTGTCTGGGCCAGCCTGGACAGGGCCGCCTTGTTGCCCAGGAAGCCGTGCTGCAGCCAGATCACCCCGGTCGCCGCCACCGAACCGTCCGCCTGCGTCGGCAGATACCAGTCCGCGCGGGTCGTATAACCGTTGCGGCCCACCGGAATCGTGAGCGCGGCCCGGCCGGTCTTGACGCCCGTGACTGCGGCGGCCTGCACGGCCGGGGTGACCTCGGGCCGAGGGGCCTCGGGTTCGGTGATCGCGGCTTCGGCGACCTCGGCTTGGGCGACCTCAGCTTCGGTGAGCTCGGGCTCGGCTGCGTCGCTGTGCCTTGCCCCGGCACGTTCGGTGACCGAAGCCGGCTCCGCCTCGACCGGGTCGGCGTCGACGGGGTCTGCCTCGACCGGGTCCGCTTCGACGGGGTCTGCCTCGACCGGGTCGGCGTCGACGGGGTCCGCTTCAACCGGGTCCGGTGAGTCGGACGCGTCAGACGTGGCCGAAGTGTCTGGCGTGCCGGAAGTGCCTGACGTGTCGGTGGTGCCGGAAGGGCCCGACGTGTCGGAAGTGTCGGTGACGGAACGTTTGTCGTCGGACTCGGACTGGCTGGACGTACCGGCACCCGCACCCGCGCCCGCCGACGTCTCGGTGTCGGCGGCGGCCACACCGTGACCGGCGCCCAGCGCGATACCCGCGCCCGCGCCCAGCGTCGACAACCACAGCGCCCAGCGTCTCGAGTTCACAGGCGGAATCTAACCGGCGCGCGAGGGCGGGCACATCCAATTGTCCGCTTACGTCAGCGAGATGTCACTTTAGCGGGGCCGGGTCGCGAGGAATCGACGCAGCCGAGGCGCCCCATATCCGGAAAGTGTTGTGCCACAGCGGTATAGGTAGACGTCGGCCGACGGTCTGCCGATACCGGCGCCATGCTCCGCGCGGTCGTGTCGTCGGCGAGCACGGTGACTTCCCGGTCGCGATGAGGCCGCTGGTCCTAGAAGACCCGGATCCAGTCGATCAGCATGTCGGCGGGGTAGGTGCCGCCCGCCGGTTCGCGCCCGCCGGAGCCGCCCACCGCGATATTGAACACCGGGGCCATGGTGAAGCCCGGATCGTTGAACGGCCAGACCGGCAACGAGTTGGCCAGTACCGTGAAGAACGGCTCCATCCCCGGCTCGTAGTCCTTCCAGAAGTACATTCCGGACGGCAGCCACGTCATCCGCCACCGGTGCCAGTCGGAGTCGACAGGGTGCTTCTGGGTCTGGAACATGGTGCCGTCCAGCAGCGCGTGCACGGTGGTGCCCGAGGGCCAGTCCCGGTTGCCGTACCACTCGACGAGGTCGATCTCGCCACCACGCACGGGGTTGTCGTTGATCAGCCAGAAAGCCGGCCAGGCGCCGTCGGTAAGGCAGTTGAGCTTGATGCGGGCTTCCCAGGTCGTGCCGACACCGCCGCGCCAGTTTCCGATGACCTTTCCGCTGGCGTACTTCTCCTGGATGTTCGCACCTTCGCCACGGGTGGCGCGGATGACCAGGTTGCCCTTCCCGTCCTGGAACACATGTTCCTGGTCGGTGACGTAGCGGCCCATGTTGAAGGGCTTGTCCCATTCGACGGGGTTACGGATGGTCTCCCGCTCAGGGACGATGAACCACCATCTCGGATCCGGCGGCGAGCCGGCCGGACCGTTGAACTCCTCGTCGAACAGGAACACAGGTGCGGCAGGCTCGGCGACCTCGGGAACGCCCGGCTGACCGGGGCCCGGTGCCGGCGCGTCACCGATCGCCGGTTGCGCCCCCGCCCTCGGTAACGGCAGCGCGGCAGCTGCCACACCGAACCCGAACAACATCATGGCGCTGCGACGATCGACGCTTGACACTCCCAAACCGTAAACGCCGCGGCCGTGATTTGGGCTGAAAAGGCCGCCGATGTCGCGGAAAAGTGAACAACGAATCCCGCCGATCAGGGACGGAACAGGATTCCGTCGTCCGAAGCGGCCTTCATCAGCTGGGGAATCGTCAACGCGCCGTAGCCGGTGTGCACAGGTCCGCGAGCCGTGCCCAGGAACAGCATCACGCCGGGATCGGGTGTGACGTCGAGGTGATAGGCCTGCACGCCGGGCAGGTGGTACTGGAAGAAGTTCATCAGGTAGTCGACCAGGAAGATCGTGCTGCCGATCAGGCCCTTGCCCCACAAGGCGGAGGCGTTGTACAGCGGCGTCATGGCCGCGGGATCGCCGACCATCACGATCGGACCGTAGTGCGGCTTGCTGCCGCCGCCGGGCACAAAGGGTGGCATGAACGGTTGCAGGCCAGGCAGATCCGTGGCCATGTACGGCGCAGAGCTGCCGTAGGTGCCGATGTTGACGAACTTCGAGTCGACGCCGTTGCCCGGAACCCGGGTGTTGATGCCGGGCGCCTCGAATCCGATTCCGGCGAGGCCGATCTGCTGCGCGACGTACTGAGCTTCCCAGCCACCCAGCGAATGACCGGTGACGAAGATGTCGTCGGACGTGTAACCCTGCTCGGCTGCTCTGATCTGGACCCGCTTCGCGAAGTACAGTGCGTCGTGGAAGGCCCACGGCGTGGTCCTGGTGAACACCACCTGAAGGTCTGCGAGCACCTGCGAGATCGTGATCAGCGGGTTGAACAGCAGGTTCGATCCGCCGGTGGTGCCCTGGTAGGCGATGATGATCTGCCCCTCCGGGGTCACCCAGGTCTTGGCCACCATGCCGGAGAAGATGTTGGTCGAAGACATCTGAAATCCGTTGACGGTGAACGGCACCAGCCCGGCAGGGGTGGAGCCGAGTACATAGCCCGCTGCGGACGCGTTCAGGAGCTGCGCCACCGTCGGAGTCTTCTCCGTCGTGGGGCCGTCGTAGACCAGGGTCGGCACCTCAGGCTGCGGGGGCGGCGTGCGATGCAGACCCAGCAGCCGCTCCAGTTCGCGGAAGGCACCAAAGATCAGATCGTTGATCGGCCCGAGGCCGTTCGGGACGCCGGGACGGCCCGCCGACGTACTGAAGCCGAACGTCTGGAGGAACGCATTGACGATGCGGCCTGGCAGCTGCAGCAGTTTCGCCAGCGGCGACAACGGTTTCGGCGCGTTGGGCGGCGCCTCGATGGTGGTCGTCGTGGCGACGGCCGGGATCAGTGCCGGAGCCGGGGCGAGCGTTGCGATCGCAGTGGTGTCTGTGTGGGCGGCGGTCTGGGTCTCGTGCTCGGGACGGTCGACGACGGACGCCCGGCGCCCCAAGCGCGGCTGTGAATCGGGTTCTGTGCCAATAACTTCGGAATCCGCGGCCGGTTCCGGCTCCGAATCCGGTGCGGTCCCCGATTCCGTTTCCGGTTCGGTCTCGGCGCCTGATTCGTCATCGGCTGGTTCGTCGGCGCCTGGTTCGTCGGCGCCTGATTCATCGTCGACAGGTTCGTCGGCGACTTCGTCCTCGGGCGGCGACTCGTCCTCGACCGGGGCTTCGTCAACCGGTGCTTCGTCAACCGGCGCCGCGTCGACGTCGGTCTCGGTGTCCGTGTCGGTCTCGGTCTTGGCAGGCGCGCTGTCGGTGACGTTCGAGGTCGACTCTGCGGTGGGGGATTCCGCCCAGGCCGTCCCCTGCACCGGAACCGCCGCTACGACGGCGGCGACGGTGATCGCCGCGATTCCGTACGTCAGCGACCGGACTCTGTGGCGGCTCTCCGCCGGATCGACCTCTGGCATCACGGACGACTCCCTTCTGGCAACGGCATCCGAGACCGTGACAACATACGTTGTCGCGCGGGTCCGGTCCTCGGAATCGCGGAAAAAGTTAATGAGCATTCAGCCGGAGGGCCGCTGTGCACGCGGCGTAGCCTGGGCTGATGGCCGCTCCCGCTCCTGACCTGCATCCCCAGGTGGCTGTGCTGGCGCCACTGCTGGGCAGCTGGTCTGGTGAGGGCGTCGGCGAATATCCGACGATCGAAACGTTCGGCTACCGCGAGCAGATCAGCTTCGGTCACGTCGGTAAGCCGTTCCTGGCCTACCGTCAGCGCACCCGGGCCGCCGACGACGGTCGGCCGCTGCACGCCGAGACCGGTTACCTGCGCGCGCCCGCGCCGGACCGTGCCGAATGGATCCTTGCGCACCCGACCGGCATCACCGAGATCCAGGAGGGGACGCTGACGGTCGACGGCGACGTGCTGCGGATGGAGCTGCTCTCGACCGTCATCGGCCGCAGCGGATCGGCGAAAGAGGTGACGGCCGTCGGTCGGACGATCCAGGTCGACGGGGACATCCTCAGCTACACCCTGCGAATGGCGGCCGTCGGTCAGCCACTGCAGCACCATCTGTCAGCCGTGCTGCGCCGGGTCATGCCCTCCTGATCAACGTGTTCTCTGAGGTTGGGATCGCGGGCGTCCGGGAATCCCCTTGGGCAGGCGGGCGCAGGATCGGTGACGTCGCGTGACGGGACTGCGGCTGTGAGAAGGGGGTTTCTGATGAAACGGCTCGCATGGACAGCCTCGGTCGGCGCGGCGATGATCTCGGGGGCGATGGCGTTCGCGGGCAGTGCGTTCGCGCAGCCCGTCGACGACGACACTCTGCCGGAGAACGCCGAGCAGGCCGTCAACCAGTTGCAGAGCCAGGGTTACCAGGTTGAGGTGATCGGCGGCAACGGTTCGGCGTTGGTGTTCTGCGAAGTCGAAGAGGCGACCGAGAAGCGCGATCAGCCCAAGGCCGTGACCGTCTTCATCGACTGCGTTCCGGACTGACCCGATAACACCTCGCACTGACATATCTGCCCGGCAGGCGCAGGTTGTCCACAGTGGAGGATCCATCCACAGATCCGGTCGTGGCAAGGCCTGAAGTGCCTGCCGGCGACTAAATTCGAAAGTGTGTTCGACAGAATTCTCGCCTCCCTCGCCGCGGTGCGGACCCCCGGGGATGGCCTCCGGGCGTGCGCCCGGCTGGAGAACGCCGCGTGTGCGGCGCGCCTTTCGTACATGGCCGACATGTTGGCGGCCGCCTACGCGGCCTCCGGGTCGGCGGAGCGCGAGCAGTGGCGGGTGGACAACTGGGGCGCGGTGTGCGCGCGGATCGGCGCGGCGCACGCGGTCACCAGCGGCGTCGTCAGCGGACTCCTGATGGATGCGGTCACCCTGCGCGAGCGCCTGCCCCGCGTAGGTGAGGTGTTCGCCGACGGGCTGATCAATTACCGCGCGGTCCACCTGATCTGCACGCGCACGATGTTGGTCAAGGAGGCCGGCGCGTTGCGCCGGCTGGATGCCGAGGCCGCCGAGATGTTGCGGGGATGGGGAGCCAAGACCCTTGCCGAGGTTCGGCGCGATATCGACGCCCTGGTCCTGCGGCATGACCCCCACGCCGTGCGGCGCAACGAATCGAGCAGCCGAGGGAACCACGTGGATGTGGACGCTGATCCCGGTGACGGCGTCGCCTATGTGACGGCCAGGGTGTCGACGACCGATGGCGAGGCCTTCGACAGGCGCGCCGACGCGTTGGCCCGCACGGTGTGCGACCGGGATCCGCGCGATCTGGATCAGCGCCGGGCGGCAGCGATGGGCGCGATGGGTTTCGGCTGGGACCGGCTCCCGTGCCTGTGCGAGACCGACGGGTGCGAAGCTGCCGGCAGGCCCGCCGCCGGCGGTGTGGTGGTCCACGTGATCGTCGGCCCGGAAAATGTGGAGGACGAATCCGACTGCACGTCAACGGAACCAGCGCATGATCCGCAGCCGGCGGAAGAGCGCCGTCGCGGCGATCTGACGTCTCAGCGCCGTGCCCTGGTGGGCGCGCGAAGTCCGTTGCTGCCCAAGCCGTGGTACCGCTACACCCTGCGCGGGTTGATCGCGGCCCTCGCGCCTGGAGAAGGCCAGTTCTGCCCGGCTCGGCCGGGAGTCATTCTCGGTGGTGGTGTCCTTCCCGCGCCGGTCGCGGCGCAGGCTGCGGTGCACGCCGTGGTGCGGCGACTCGTCCATCCCGGCAGTGCGGCGCCCGAGCCGCGGTACCGACCGTCGAGGGCGCTGGCCGACTTTGTGCGGTGTCGCGATCAGACGTGCCGATTCCCCGGCTGCGCCAAACCCGCCACTCACGCCGACATCGACCACACCATCCCGTATCCGTACGGGCCGACGTGTGCGTCCAACCTGGTCTGCCTGTGCCGAGAACATTGTCGGTTGCGTGAACTACGTTCTTGGCATGACAGCAAACACCAAGACACCTATCCGCGCCGGCTGCTACCTGCGTATCTCATCGGACCCGAACGACAAGCGCAAAGGCATCGACCGTCAGCGCGAGGACGTGTCCGCCCTATGCGAGGCCAAGGGATGGGACCCTGCGGAGTTCTACATCGACAACGACCGCTCCGCGTCCAACGGCAAGGAACGTCCCAAGTGGGACAAGCTGCTCTCCGACATCAAGGCAGGCAAGAGGGACGCCATCGCCGCATGGAGTCTTGACCGCGGGTGGCGCATGATGTCGGAACTCGAGACCTTGCGGGAGTTCTTCGCCGGAATCGACCGCCCCATTCTGCTCAGCACCAATCGTCAGGGCGACATCGACCTCGACTCACCCTCCGGAGTGCTGATGGCCCAGATGAACACCTCCTTCGCCGAGCACGAGATCGCGGTGATGAAAGTCAGGATGCGCCGTGCCGCCCGCCAGAAGGCCGAGCGCGGCATCCCGCAATGGCGTCACGCGTTCGGCTACACCTCCGGTGAGCACACCGCCGAGTGCGCCGCGAACTGCAGAAACCCTCATCACCGGCTGGACCCGGTCACCGCGCCACTGGTCGACCAGGTGTATCGGGATGTCCTCGCCGGAGGTTCGATCACTGACGCCGCCCAGTGGCTCAACAACCAGAGCGCGTTCGGCCTAACGGGCAAACCGTGGTCGGCGTCAACCCTGTCGCTGTTCCTGCGCTCACCCCGCAACGCCGGCCTCCGCGCCCACAACGATGTCATCGTCACTGACACCAACGACCAGCCCGTGAAGGGTACGTGGCCCGCGCTGGTCAGCGAATCTACCTGGTACGCCACGCAATCGAAGATCAGTGCGGGTACTCGCACTGTGATGACGAAGACTGGCCCGAGACTGGTTCGCCAACCTGGGACGAAGTCTGTTCGGCGGCACATTCTGACCGGCGTGATGCAGTGCGGGAAGTGCGGTGATGGTCGTCTCAACGGCAAGTGGGCTGCACCCCGGCACGGATCGAACGACGCTGGTCACGAGATCGTCTATAGCTGTAAAGATTGCCGTGGCTGCGCTATCCGAGCCAACGACGTTGAGCCGCTGCTCCACGAGATCGTCAGCGACAGGCTGGGACGTGCGGATGCCGGCGACCTGCTGGTCAACAAGGCCCACGACAGCACCGAGGCCGAGCGCATCCGTACCGAGCGCGCCGTCCTATTGACCCAGATCGAGACCGCCAACCGTGAGTACGACGACGGCATCATCGACGGTGCACGGCTGAAAGGCCGCACTGAACGCGCCAAGGAGAAGCTGGCCGAGCTGGACAGGTGCGTGCAGGATCAAGAACGGCTGCGCGTCCTCGACGGATTGCCTCTGGGCAACCCTGCGGCAATCCTCAACGCGGTAAAGGATCTCACCGCCGACCGCTTCCGCGCTGTGCTGGATCTGCTGCTGGAGATCACCGTGCTACCGGTGGGCAGGGGCTCACACAACAGAACCTTCAACCCCGACCGGGTCCACGACGGTCTCGTGTGGAAGGTGTAGTTCATCTACGCCGCGCACGCTCTGACCCTCGGGTACGCCAAGAAGTTCCGCCCCCATCGAGATCCACGGTGCGGAATCCTCCGGCACAGAGGCGGTCGGCCACCACACCAGGGTCAGGTCGTCAAGAACAAAGGATGTCAGCAGGGACGGCTCGCTCATCGACATGGGCGTCGGGGCGGGGCGTAATCCGCAAGTCCGGGTCCTAGTTCCACCTACGGATGCAAAGAGAACGCGCGAACGTCCTGCGTGAGAACCCCGATGTGGCCAACGAGATCGAGAAGATCAAGGTGGACGCAGACGCGGTGCTGAATATCCACTTCGTCAACCTGATGGCGGACCTGTACAACTCCTCCGCTGTGGGGATGTGCCACACGGATGTCGACCAGAACCCGGTCTTCTCCCCGTCGACCAACAAGCCGTAAACCGTCTTACGGCCCCGAAACCGGCCGACCTGTCGCCGCCAATTTTTGCCAAGGGGTGTGAAGTAACACAGTGTGGCCTGTTATGGCCTGTTTAACGTAGCGGGCGGATTGGGTCGATAGCCTTCGGGTTGGGCGTGATTATCCTGCATGTATGGCGACCCTGACCGAGAACGACGAGACGCTGATGTCTCTGGCATTCTCCTTAAAAAATAATCCAGGCGCATACGCAGTGTTGGTAGGCGCAGGAATCTCGAAACCCGCCGTACCGACCGCTTGGGAAGTGTTGACACGTCTGATTGTAGATGTTGCGGCGCTCCACGGTGAACAGATAGCGGTTGATGCCGCTGAGGAATGGTGGACTACGAACATGCGGGCGGAGCCGCGCTACGAGACCGTGTTGGAGAAGATCGCTCCATCGCAAATTGAACGACAACGATTACTAAAGCAGTTCTTCGAACGCGATGCTGCTCCGGCACCTGACGAGGATTTTGCGATTGCGCCGCCGACTATCGCGCACCAAGCGATCGCTCGCCTCGTAAAACTCGGTGCCGTGAAAGTCATCGTGACGATGAATTTCGACCATCTATTAGAGGCAGCGATTCGGGCTGAGGGTATCGAACCCACGGTTGCGGTGACGGAGGCCGACATACGGGGGCTTGCCCCCCTGCACACTCTCGATTGTTGCATAATTCATTTGCACGGTGATTACTTGTACCCGGAATCAATGCTCAATACGCAGGCTGAGCTGCACGCTTACCGTCCTGTGGTCAAGAATATGCTGAGGCAAATTCTTGTAAACTATGGCCTCATCGTTAGCGGTTGGTCTGCCCGATATGATCCAGCCCTACGAGAGGCAATAAAAGTCCATTACCCACTGCGATTCTCAATGCTCTGGATGGAACCGATCGAGCCGCTATCGGCCGAAGCTAGCCAGTTAGTGCAACTAAAGAATGCCCTTCTGCTCCGTTTAACAGCCCAGCAAGGCTTTGGCCGTATTGCAGACGCCGTGGAGTCAATGCAGGTGAGCCGCGCTCGCCATCCGTTGACGGCTCGCAGCGCGGCAGAAACAGCGAAGAGGGAGTTGTCTGGTCGGTGGACCGCGATCCGCCTGCACGACACTCTTCAAGCGGAACTCGCGGATCTTCATGCTAACTCGAATTTTCATCTCCCAGATTACAACGACAGAAAAGTCTACGAAGGATACGCGGACCTAGTTAGCAGTACCGAGGAAGCTACGAAGGTAACAGCGTCTCTTGTCGCGGTATTAGCTTATTGGGGTCGTTCCGAGAACGATGACTGGTGGTTACCTCATCTAGAGCGATTTGCGGTCCCGGTGCGCAGCGGCGGACTGACAGCCTTGCTGGAATTGCGTATGGTCGCGGGTTCAATTCTGTTCTATAGTGCTGGCGTATCAGCAGTGTTAAAAAGGCGATACGGCTTGCTCGCCCGCATACTCCGAACCAACAGAGACAACCCCCTCAGGTATGGACGTCGCCAACTGCTCTCCGAGGTACTCGATCCAGGAGGGATTTACGAGGGATTTGAGGATTCCCACCATCGGCATTACCTCTTGACGAGCCACCTTCTGGCGGAGGCGCTTTCTATAAGCGGAGAGACACTGAGCGACGCATGGCAAGAGTTCGAGATATTACGACTAGCCACCCTGGCGCAGCCAATGTTGCTCTTCCAAAGGAATGCTTATAACTACAACGAATTGGAGCGAGAAATAAATGTCTCGTTAGAAAAGTACCCCGATCTGGGGTCCACCTCAGTAGATCCGCAGCTGATAATCAAAAAGCGCGAACAGGTCAACCAACGACGTTTGGAGTGCCTTAACAGTCTTGCTCAGACGGTTCCGCTGACCCGGCAGCACTTACTTGCGCGAGACAGCCACGGCATGGATACGTGGGTATGTCCTGTCGCCCAACGTTTGAAAGACGACCTGTGGTTGGAGAGGGATCAGCATCCAACAATCATCGCCGGAATCGGGGGTGACGTGGAGAACGTTCCCGAGCGATGGCTCGGCCTGAGTACAGCAATTCAAGCTGTGAGCCACGCGGTGGGGAGACGGGGTGACTCCGAATCTTGGAGATGGGCGCCCACCCTGCCAGACAGAATTTGGCTCGACACCGGCAAGCCTGCGGCGGAGTAGCTCTGGTATATGGCTACGGAAATCCGTTACTGACTTTCCTCGAATGGTCCAGCGGCCTTCCGCTACACTAGGAACGCATCAGAAAGAGAATGAGGGGGCCGGTGGCGCCCGCCCTGTCAGACGTAACGCCACCGGCCGGTCGCCGAGAGGGCAGCTCGAGTTCAGTCCTCCCGACTTCCACTAGGGGACACAGGTTTTGGAAGCCTGTGGTCGCTGGTTTTGGAAGCCAGGTGATCCCCTAGGGCGATGCTTTTCCTCTATTGATGGGAAGGTCCAAGTATCTTCCCAATTGGCCTTAGCTCTCAAGAGCTTCGGGTACTGACGAACGATCTTTGAAAACAAACGTTCCACGGCGCGTTCCTTTTTGGAGTCTCCGCGTTCGCACAAGGTAGTAGAGGGCGTTGCGCGCTGTGCCTTGCGATATGTCTTTCCAGCCCTGGCTGCGGAGTCTTTCCTGGACATCGCCTACATCGAGCGCAGTGTTGGGGCTTTCCTTTAGGACGTTAAACACCAGGCTGGTGTACGAGCCAGACGTTTCGGTTTCATCATCTCGATTTTTACTTAGGGACTCCACGTCGGAGATTTCCAAAGGGGAAGACACGTACTGCTCTACGAACTGTGGGATGCTGTCACGCATCTCGCGCAGACGCTTGAGGCGTTCTTCCGTGGCGGCAATGTCCGCATCGAGGCGCGCGAGCGCATCGCTGAGTGGGTTCCCCTGTAAGTCGGACATGCGTAGAGAGTATCAGATTTCCCCGCATTTGTTGGGGACATCGAAGGGATTCCCCCATATCAGACTCTTCATGTCTGCTCTTCGGTCAGTAGGAACCGTGTGGCGGGTGTCAGAGAGTTACCCCCCCAGGTGGGGGATGATCGGAAGGCTTGAGGCGAACGCAATGCTCCACGCAGTGACGCATCCCCAAATGGCCAAGATCCTGGGCGATTTCTCACGCGCGGCGATAGCTGCCCACTGAGGGCCGGCCGAGATCGCGAGTGCCCTCGGTCGCCGCCGTAGAGTTCACGCATGACGGTTGATGCCGCCGACGCGGCAAACGCGCCAATCACCGTAGATGTGGAGGTGCTTGGCGCGCTCTACGACGGCAGTCCCCCGCAAAGGGCCATGACGGCGGAACTGCCCGCCTACCTAGCAGCAGAGGGGGTCTCGGCCCGTCTGCATTACAGCCCAGGGGGCGGGGCGGACCTGTGGGCACCGATCGAGATCATCTCCGTATTCATTGGGGAGAATGTCGCGGCGGGTCTTATCGGCGGTGCGGCGTACGCATCGATGACCGGGGCGGTCAAGTGGGCGCGGGAACGGATACGCCGAGAACCACCTGGGGGTCGCGTACCTACAGACGTCACTGGCCCCGACAACGACCCGACCGCCGACCGACGGCCAACGGTGCACGTGTCGCTGTATGGACCGCGCGGTCAGCTGCTCAAGCGGGTCGCGGTCAATCAAGACGAGGTCAATACGCTGTTCGGCGAGCCAGGCTACGACCCGGACGCAACCTGATAGCTAGAACGTTCTTGGGCCAGCCGTTGACATCACCTGCTGAAGACGTTCTGGCCCGGGTGGTCGACCCAGCAGCTCCCCGACGGCGCCCTGGTCTGGACCGATCCGGACGGCGACACCTACACCACACACCCCGGGAGTCGGCTGCTGTTCCCGGAACTGTGTGCGCCGACGGCCCCCGTCACCGGGGCGAGGACTCCTCCGCCCAAGCACATCGCGGGTCTGACGATGCCCAAGCGGGCGATCACCCGCGCCGAGGCCCGCCGCCGGCGGATCGGCGACGAGCGCCGGGCCAACGCCGAGGAGAGTGCCGAGTCATCTACGGAGACTTAGTATTTCGAGTCAGCAGGCAGCGAAGGCCGAAATGATCGGACGGGAAGACGCGGGGCAGATGAGGCGAGATCGGTTCGGTGCCGAGCAGTTCGATCGCGTGCGGGTGCCACTGCGGCCCCTTGACCAGGATCCGGTCGAACCGGACGAATCGTTCCTTGTTCGTGCTGTCGTAGCGCATGGCGTTGATCGCGGTGTCTTCGGTGAAGCCGTCGTCGTCGGGCCGCAACGCCAACCACGCGTCGGTGAACGGCGCCGTGATCCGCTGATTCTCGTTGTCGCGCATGTTGAAATCGCCGAGGACGACGGCGTCGACGTCACGCTCCAGCGCACCGAAGACCCGCCGCAGCTGCCGGGCCCGCAGGCCGGCCGAGCGCTTGCCGCTGTCCAGGTGCACTGCACAGATCACCGTCGGCGCGTGATCGACGAGCAGTTCGGCACGCAGAAACCCGCGCCGAGCGCCGGACGGCAGGCAGATGTGCGTGACTCCCGCCAACGGCACCCGGGACAACAGCAGCATCCCGTAGGTCCCGACGCGGCTGCCGGTCACGGCCGCACTGCAGTAGTGCTGCCGGATCCACGGCTGGTCGTGGAAGACCGCGAGCGCCGCGTCGGTCACTTCCTGGAACACCATGACATCGGGCGGTTGGGCACCCAACAGATCCGCGATCGCCCGGTATCGCTCAGGGGCGTGGAACGGATCGAACCAGATGTTGAACGTCGAGACCGACAGCGTGTCGCGGGGGCCGCCCTGCACGGCGCCGGCGGTGGAGGTCCACTGACCGGTCACGTCGTCGAAGCGACGCACCGCGACCCGTCGCCGGCGCGGCCACCGTGGCCAGCCCATCCGGTGGGCCGGCGGTCAGGCGCAGTCTGCGCAGATCGACTGCTCGCCGACCTTGCGCGCCAACCGGTGGCTGTGATGCACCAGGAAGCAGCTCGAGCACGTGAACTCGTCGGGCTGTTTGGGAAGCACCCGCACGGTCAGCTCTTCGCCCGACAGGTCAGCTCCGGGCAGCTCGAAGCTGTCCAGGTCTTCGCTGTCCTCGACGTCGAGGACAGCGGTGGCCGCGTCGTTGCGTCGTCCTGCCAACGCCTCGAGGGACTCGTCGACGTTCTCGTCGGGGTCCTTCTGGCGGGGCGCGTCATAGTCGGTCGCCATGATGTCCTTTCGGTGAGCTCTCAGCCGTGACTCAACGTCGATGGCGGCCGATGCGTTCCCGCTGGGACAGGGGGTGAAACCAACGCTTCGGAAAGTGGAGCCGGTGACGGGAATCGAACCCGCGTATTCAGCTTGGGAAGCTGATGTTCTGCCATTGAACTACACCGGCCTGCTTGATCAGGAAGGCTAACACCTAGCGGTTCCTCGCCGTGGAGGTGGCCGCACGCTGGTCACGCACATTCCCGGGGGTAAGCCATGAAACACGCCGTCACCATCACCGCCGTCACCGCCGTCCTCGTCGCTGCCACGTCGGCCACCGCCGGTGCCACGCCGCCCGACGGCGACATCGAGCGCGCCGATCTCGGGCAGGGCACCACCGACGTGCCCGTCGTGATCGTCTCGGTCGGCCACCCGACCACGCTGTACGTCCAGCAGCTCGAGCTCAACGGCCCCGCCGCCAGCGGCTGGCACACCCATCCAGGCCCCGAACACACCGTGATCACGGAGGGCATCGTCTACGTCCAGTCCGCCCCGGACTGCGTGCCGATCGCCTACCCGGCCGGCCGGTCCGTCTACATCCCGGCCGGCGTCCCGCACATCGTGCGCAACGAAGGCCCGGGCGACGCCGACGCCGTGGTCACCCGGGCCTTCGTCCCGCACATCGTGCGCAACGAAGGCCCGGGCGACGCCGACGCCGTGGTCACCTACACGCTGCCCGCCGACCGCGCGGTGCGCGACGACGCGCCCGCCGCCTGCCCCTGACCGGGCGAGCTACGGATACTCTCGTGCGGTGCTGCTCTCCGACCGCGACATCAGGGCCGAGATCAAAGCGGGCAAGTTGGGGATCGAGCCGTACGACGACAGCCTGGTCCAGCCCTCCAGCGTCGACGTCCGCCTCGACACCCTGTTCCGGGTCTTCAACAACACCCGCTACACCCACATCGACCCCGCACAGCGTCAGGACGATCTGACCTCACTCGTCGAGCCCAAAGAGGGCGAGCCGTTCGTACTGCACCCCGGCGAGTTCGTACTCGGCTCGACGCTGGAACTCTGCACGCTGCCGGACGACCTCGCCGGCCGCCTCGAAGGCAAGTCCTCGCTGGGCCGCCTCGGGCTGCTCACCCATTCGACCGCCGGGTTCATCGACCCCGGCTTCTCCGGGCGCATCACCCTCGAGCTGTCCAACGTCGCGAACCTGCCCATCACGCTGTGGCCCGGCATGAAGATCGGCCAGCTGTGTCTGCTGCGCCTGACCAGCCCGGCCGAGCACCCCTACGGCAGCAGCTCGGTGGGCTCGAAGTACCAGGGTCAGCGCGGCCCCACCCCGTCGCGTTCCTACCAGAACTTCATCCAGAACACCTGACCGAAAAACGCTCCCCACGCGTCCCACCCGACGCGAGTAGTGTCGTCAACACCGGCGCCAGCGGTCCTCCGTGCCGATGCGTTCCGGCCTGATCTTCACCCGCTGTCAGCTAACAGCGCCGATGTAACGCCCAAGCTGATCGCGCCGATGAAGTATCGAGTTGTCGGCTCGCCGTGCCCGCGTGGTGCATGCCGACCGCAACGCTGCAGCAAACTTTGGGAGGGGTTTCGTGGACATCGTACTGGGTGTATCGATGACACCTACGACGGTCCGCATGGTGCTGGTTGAGGGCGAAAAGGCCGACGGGGTGACCGTCGACCACGACGCCTTCGACGTCACGTCGGTCGACGGCTCGGCAAATGCCGCAGAGCATGTCGTCGCCGCCGTGCTCGGCACCAAGGAGAGCGCCGAGACCGGCGGGCACCACCTCAAATCCATCGGCGTCACCTGGAGCGACCACACCGAGGCGACCGCGCTGCGCGACGCGCTGGCCGCCCACGGCATCGACGACGTCATGCTCGTCGCCGAAAGCCACGCCGCGGCCTCACTGGCTCAGGCGGTGGGCCGCGCCGTCGGCTACGACACCACGGCTCTGCTGTTCATCGACCGCGACACCGCGACGCTTTCGGTCGTCCAGACCGACGACGGCTCGGTGGTCAAGGTGCTCAGCCGCAGCCTGCACAGCACCGACGCGATGGCGGTGCTCACCGAGATGGCCGCTGCGGTCGCCGCGCAGCAGTCACCGCCGCAGGGCATGTTCGTCGTGGGCTCCGGGGTGGACATCAGCTCGGTCAAGGCACACCTCGAACATCTCGTCTCGCTCCCGGTCAGCGCCCCCGACGAGGGTGAGTTGGCGCTGGCCCGCGGCGCCGCGCTGGCCTCGGCGGCCGCGCCCGCGTTCGAGGCCACCACGGTCGGGCTGGCCTACTCCCAGGACCCCGACGGTCCCACGGCTGGATCGGTGCTTCCCGGGATGGTGGTCGCCGACGACGTCGTCGACGAGTTCGCCCCGACCGAGATGCGTCCCGTGGACGAGGAGCGTAAGCCCTTCCTGCTCGTCGGCAGCGCACTGACCTCACTGTTCGTGGTCGGCGTGGCCGCTCTGGTGGTCTCGCTGGCCATCAGCATCCGGCCCACGGCCGACGAGCGTCCGAGCCCCGCGCAGGCCGTGATCGTGCCGAGTGTCCAGGCTCCGCCCCCCGACCCGGCCCCGGCCCGGCAGGAGGCTGCCCAGGTGCCCGCGCCTCCGCCGTCCGCCGAGACCATCAAGCCCCCGATCCCGGTGGTGCAGGAAGCGCCCCAGCAGCAGGCCCCGCGCACCGTGTACGTCGAGCAGGCGCCTGCCCCGGCGCCCGCGGCGCCACCCCCCGCACCGGCGGCGCCC
>NZ_BCRS01000018.1 GCF_001552715.1 Mycolicibacterium vaccae NBRC 14118 = CIP 105934
GGCGGGCCGTTCGCCGCCGCTCCGCGGCGTGCGCTCGGGTTTGGCGTCGTCGTCGAGACGCAGGCTCAACCCGATGCGTTGCCGCTCGACGTCGACGTCGACGACCTTGACCCGCACCACCTGGCCGGACCGCACGACCTCGTGCGGGTCGGAGACGAACCGGTTGGCCATCGCCGAGACGTGCACCAACCCGTCCTGGTGCACGCCCACGTCGACGAATGCGCCGAACGCGGCGACGTTCGTCACCACACCCTCGAGGATCATGCCCACCTTGAGGTCGCCGACCTTCTCGACGCCCGCGGCGAACGTCGCGGTGGTGAACGCCGGCCGGGGGTCACGGCCGGGCTTCTCGAGTTCGGCGAGGATGTCGGTGACCGTCGGGATGCCGAAGCGGTCGTCGGCGAAGTCGGCGGGCCGCAGGGTGCGCAGCGTGCGTTCGTTGCCGATGATCTCGGCCAGCACGACGCCCGAGCGGTCCAGGATGCGCCGCACCACCGGGTAGGCCTCGGGGTGCACCCCGGACGCGTCCAGCGGATCCTCCCCGTCGCGGATCCGCAGGAACCCGGCGCACTGTTCGAAAGCCTTGGGGCCCAGGCGCGGCACGTCGAGCAGGGCGCGGCGGTTCTGGAACCGGCCGGTCTTGTCCCGGTGGGCGACGATCGCCTCGGCCAGCGACTCGGTGATCCCCGAGACGCGGGACAGCAGTGGGACCGACGCGGTGTTCAGGTCGACGCCGACGGCGTTGACCGCGTCCTCGACGACGGCGCCCAGGCTCTTGGCCAGGATGCCCGGGGTGACGTCGTGCTGGTACTGCCCCACCCCGATCGACTTCGGCTCGATCTTGACCAGTTCGGCGAGCGGATCCTGCAGACGCCGCGCGATGGACACCGCGCCGCGCAGCGTGACGTCGAGATCGGGGAGCTCGTGCGCGGCGTAGGCGGAGGCCGAGTACACCGACGCGCCGGCCTCACTGACCATCGCCTTGGCCGGCGCCTTCGCTCCCGCGGTGCGGATGTCGGCGATGAGTTCGCCTGCCAGCGCATCGGTTTCACGGGATGCGGTGCCGTTGCCGACGGCGATCAGCTCCACGCCGTGCCGGGCCACCAGCGCCGCGAGGGTCGCCTTGGCCTGGTCCCACTGCTTCTGCGGTTGGTGCGGGAAGATGGCGCAGGTGTCGAGCACCTTGCCGGTGCCGTCGACGACCGCCACCTTCACCCCGGTGCGGAACCCCGGGTCCAGCCCCATCGTGGTGCGGTTACCGGCGGGGGCGGCCAGCAGCAGATCCTTGAGGTTCTTGGCGAACACCGCGACCGCGTCCTGTTCGGCGCGCAGCCGCAGGCGCACCCGGGCGTCCACCGACGCCGACACCGACAGCCGGGTCCGCCACGCGAAGCCGACGGTGGCCGCCAGCCACGGCGTGGCCGCTGCTCCGGCGGTCAGGTCGATGTCCAGCGCCGAGGCGATCATCGCCTGGTACTGGGCGTCCTCGCCGCCGTCCAGGCTGAGCGCGAGCACCTGCTCCTTCTCCCCGCGCAGCACCGCGAGCACCCGGTGCGACGGCATCGCCTCGAGCGGTTCGGAATGGTCGAAATAGTCGCGGAACTTCTGCGCCTTCTCGCCGGCCGCCGCGCCCTCGGAGGCCGCCCTGGCCCGCAGTGTCCCCTGCTCCCAGAACCGCTCGCGCAGCGCGCCCACCAGCTCGGCGTCCTCGGCGGCGCGTTCCACGATGATGTGGCGGGCGCCCTCCAGCGCGGCCGCGGCATCGGCGACCTGCTCGCCGAGGTACTCCGCGCCCACCTCCTCGGGGGTCAGGGAGGGGTCGGTCAGCAGCCGATCGGCCAGCGGTTCGAGCCCGGCCTCCCTGGCGATCTGCGCCTTGGTGCGCCGCTTCGGCTTGAACGGCAGGTAGATGTCCTCGACGCGCGCCTTCGTGTCGGCGGCCATCAGCGCCGCAGCCAGGTCGTCGGTGAGCTTGCCCTGCTCCTTGATCGAGGCCAGCACCGCGTTGCGCCGGTCGTCGAGCTCGCGCAGGTAGGCCAGCCGCTCCTCCAAGAGGCGAAGCTGGCCGTCGTCGAGGCTGCCTGTGACCTCTTTGCGGTAACGGGCGATGAACGGCACTGTCGCACCCTCGTCGAGCAGTCGCACAGCGGCGGCGACCTGCGACTCCGCCACGGCCAGTTCTGCAGCGAGACGGGCGTTTACAGACTTGACTGCGCCAGACGTGATCACGCGCGGAACCCTACTCGAGTTTCGATGACGGCCTGCCGGGTAGTCGCCGGTATGAGCACCGATGTGGCCGACTTCATCCTCGACCGTCTTCGCCAGTGGAACGTCACCCACATCTTCGGCTACCCCGGGGACGGCATCAACGGCCTGATCTCGGCGCTCGGCCGCGCCGACGACGATCCGCGGTTCATCCAGACCCGGCACGAGGAGATGGCCGCGCTCGCCGCCGTCGGGTATGCGAAGTTCTCCGGTGAGGTCGGGGTGTGCATGGCGACGTCGGGTCCGGGCGCGGTCCATCTGCTCAACGGTCTCTACGACGCCAAGCTCGACCACGTGCCGGTGGTCGCGATCATCGGTCAGACCGCCCGCAGCGCGATGGGTGGCAGCTATCAGCAGGAAGTCGACCTGCAGGCGCTGTTCGGCGACGTTGCCAGCGACTATGTCGTCGAGGTCAACGTCTCCGAACAACTCCCCGCCGCCTTGGACCGCGCCATCAGGACCGCCAGGACCCGGCGGGCGCCGACCGTCGTGATCCTCCCGTCGGATCTGCAGGAGCAGGAGTACGAGCCACCGGAGCACAAGTTCAAGCACGTCCCGTCCAGCGATCCGGCCGACGAGTACGGGATCGTCACCCCCGCCGAGGATCAGGTGCGGCGCGCCGCGGAGATCCTCAACGAGGGTGAACGCGTCGCGATCCTGATCGGGCAGGGCGCCCGGGGAGCACATAAGGAGGTCGTCCGCGTCGCCGAGCTCACCGGAGCCGGCGTGGCGAAAGCACTGCTGGGCAAGGATGTTCTGCCCGACGATCTTCCGTTCGTCACCGGCCCGATCGGGCTGCTCGGGTCGCGGCCGAGCTACGAGATGATGCGCGACTGCGACACGCTGCTCATCGTCGGCTCGAACTTCCCCTACACCCAGTACCTGCCCGAGTTCGGCCAGGCGCGTGCGGTGCAGATCGACGACGACGGCACCTCGATCGGGATGCGGTATCCCACCGAGCTCAACATCGTCGCCGACGCCAAGGCGACTCTGACTGCGCTGCAACAACATCTGCAACCCAAGGCGCGGACCGACTGGCGGGACACGATCGAGGCCAACGTCGCCCAGTGGTGGGCGGCGCTGGAACAGCAGAGCATGGTCTCGGCGCAGCCGGTCAACCCGATGCGTATCGCATGGGAGCTGTCGAAACGACTGCCCGCCAACGCGATTGTCACCGCGGACTCCGGGTCGTCGACGACGTGGTACGCGCGCTGCCTGAAGTTCACCGGACAGATGCGGGGTTCGGTCTCGGGCACGCTGGCCACCATGGGCTGCGCGGTGCCGTACGCGGTCGGGGCGAAGTTCGCCCACCCGGACCGTCCGGTGATCGCGCTGGTCGGTGACGGCGCCATGCAGATGAACGGCCTCAACGAACTGCTGACGATCAGCCGGTACCAGGACGAGTGGGACGACCGGCGTCTGGTGATGTGTGTGTTCGGCAACGGCGACCTCAACCAGGTGACGTGGGAGCTGCGCGCCAGTGGTACACCGAAGTTCGAGCAGTCCCAGAGTCTGCCGCCCGTCAGCTATGCCGCCGTCGCCCGAGCCATGGGGGTGGAAGCGATGACCGTCGAGTCCGAGGCCGACCTCGGCGACGCGTGGGACTGGGCGCTGTCGTCCCCGGGGCCCACACTGCTTGATGTGCGCTGCGATCCGGAGGTCCCGCCGATCCCGCCGCACGTCACCACCGAGCAGATGCTGAACATGAGTCGGGCCGTCGCCCAAGGCGACCCGGGTGCGCGGCACCTGATGTATCAGACCGTCAAGAGCGTGGTGAGCCAACGTTTGACGCGTTCGTGAGCGGGTACTGCGGGATGGCTCCATCAACCCCGAGACACGGAGGCTCTTCATGCCCGCCCCGCGCAAACGAGATCAGGCCGCGCCTGCAAAGGTAAGCCCCACCGGTGCTTCGAAAAGCACTGACGAGCAACCCGATCCGAGGGCGCAGTCCGGCCGCTACCTCACCACTGCGCAGGGGGTCCGAATCCCCGACACCGACCATTCGCTGAAGGCGGGCAGCCGCGGGCCCACCTTGATGGAGGACTTCCACCTGCGGGAGAAGATCACCCATTTCGACCACGAACGCATCCCGGAGCGGGTGGTGCACGCCCGCGGCGCGGCCGCGCACGGCGTCTTCGAGGCCTACGGCAACGCGGCCTCGATCACCAAGGCCGCGTTCCTGGCCAAGAAGGGCCGGCAGACCGACGTCTTCTGCCGCTTCTCGACCGTGCTGGGCTCCCGCGGTTCGGCCGACACCGTCCGTGACACCCGGGGCTTCGCGGTCAAGTTCTACACCGAGGAAGGCACTTTCGACCTCGTCGGCAACAACATCCCGGTCTTCTTCATCCAGGACGGCATCAAGTTCCCCGATGTGATCCACGCGGGCAAGCCGCACCCGGACCGCGAGATCCCGCAGGCGCAGTCCGCGCACGACACGTTCTGGGATTTCGTGTCGCTGCACACCGAGGCCACCCACCACGTGTTCTGGAACATGAGTGACCGCGGCATCCCGCGCTCCTTCCGGACCATGGAGGGCTTTGGCGTCCACACCTTCCGGCTGGTCAACGGCAAGGGCGAGACGAGCCTGGTGAAGTTCCACTGGAAGCCGATGGCCGGCGTGCACTCCCTGGTGTGGGAGGAAGCCCAGCTCGCCGCCGGCTTCGACCCCGACTTCCACCGCCGCGACATGGCCGACGGCATCGAGGCCGGCGCGCCGCTCGAATACGAGCTCGGCGTGCAGGTGATGCCCGACGACGGCACCGAGACGTTCGAGGGCATCGACCTTCTGGACCCGACCAAGATCGTGCCCGAAGAGCTGGTGCCGGTGCAGCGGATCGGCAAGCTGACGCTGAACCGCAACCCCACCAACTACTTCGCCGAGACCGAGCAGGTCGCGTTCCACACCGGCAACCTGGTGCCCGGCATCGAGGTCACCAACGACCCGCTGATGCAGGCCCGGTTGTTCTCCTACCTGGACACCCAGTTGACCCGGCTGGGCGGACCCAACTTCACCCAGTTGCCCATCAACCGTCCCCGCTGCCCGGTCAACGACATGCTGCGCGACGGTATGCACCAGACGGCCATCCACACCGGTCAGGCCCCGTACCGGCCGAACAGCATCGACGGCGGCGAACCGCTGGTCGCCGACGCCGACGAGGGCGGGTACGTGCAGACCGCCCGTCCGGTGGAGGGCCGCGTCGGGCGGGTCGCGCCGACCTCGTTCGACGACCACTTCACCCAGGCGGCGATGTTCTACCGGTCGCTGACCCCGGTGGAGCAGTCCCACATCGTCGAGGCGTTCACCTTCGAACTCGGCAAGTGCTACGAGCAGGCCATCAAGGAGCGCCAGCTGGAGGTGCTGGCCAACGTCGACGCCGATCTGTGCGAGCAGGTCGCGCAGGGCCTGGGCCTGCCCGCCCCCAAGGGCAATCCGCCCGCCGAGGTCACGCTGTCACCGGCCCTGTCGCAGGTCGTGACCACGCCCGGGCCGGCGAAGGGCCGCAAGGTCGCGATCATCGCCGACAGTGACTCGGATCTGGGCGGAGTGAGCAAACTCGTCAAGGCGCTGGACAAGGCGGGAGTCATCCCGGCGGTCGTGGCGCCCGCAGGCGGCCAGTTGAAGTCGGGGCGGCGCACCCTCACAGTCGACCGGACCTTCGACACCGCCCGCTCGATCGAGTTCGACGCCGTGGTGGTGGCCGGTGGCGCACTCGCGCGTGCCGACATCAAGATGGTCATCCTCCTGCAGGAGATGCTTCGGCACTGCAAGCCGGTGGCGGCATGGGGCGATGCGCGCACGGCCCTGCAGAACGCCGACATCGACCTCGGTCTGCCCGGCGTGCTGACGGCCGACGACGTGTCGACGTCCTTCGGCGCCGAGTTGCTGGCCGCGCTCGGTATGCACCGGGTCTGGGAGCGCGCGGAAGCGGTGATGTCCTCGGCCGTCGCCCCGGTGCGTGCCGAGGCCCCGAAAACCAGGCGCACGCGGCGGAAGTGATGCCCGCGTACGCTGGGTGAAGCCATGCGCGACGACTTTCACCGGGCCCTTGAGGCCCTGGTCGAGGACCTGGCCGACATGTGCGGCCGGGCCTCGACCCTGGTGAACGCGGCGTCGGCGGCGTTGCTCGAGGGCGACGCCGCCGCCGCCGAAGCGGTGGCCTTCGACCTGAAGCGGCTGACACGGCTCGGCAATGCGGTCCACGAACGGGCCTACAGCATGCTGGCGTTGCAGGCCCCGGTGGCCCGCGATCTGCGCGCCGTCGTCGCCGCGCTCTACATCGCCGCCGACGCCGACCGGATGGGTGGGCTGGCCTCGAACGTGGCGCGCACCGCGCGGCGCCGGTACCCCGACCTGCTGATACCGGATGACGTCTACGACCTGTTCGATGAGATGGCCTCCACCGCAGTGGAAATGGCGGATCTGGCCCAGTCCACGGTGCGGTCACGCGATCCTGGTCTGGCGCGCAGGGTGTGCGACGGGGACGGACGGATGAACGATCTGCACCGCGAGTTGTTCGCCCGGCTGATGAGCCCGCAGTGGCAGCACGGGCCGATGGTGGCGGCCGACCTGGTGCTGCTCGGGCGGTTCTACGAGCGGTTCGCCGATCATGCCGTCGAGATCGCCCGCCGCGTACATTTCCAGGTCACCGGCCGCCAACTCACCGACGGTGGTGACGGTGCGCAGCCGACGGCGCAGGTCCCGGGCTGACCCGGGACATCCGATCAGCGGGCGGTCGCGGTTTCGCGGCTCAGCGCCGCCTCGTAGATGCCTTCGGCGTCGGTGGCGATGCGGTCCCAGCTGTACCGGGAACGCGCCCTCGATCGTCCGGCCAGGCCCATGCCCTGCCGCAGCACTGTCTGCCCGAGGACTGAGCGCAGCGCCCGGCCGAGCGCCTCGGGATTGCCCGGCGGCACCAGAAGCCCGGTCACGTCGGAGATCACCGCGTCTTGGGGCCCGCCCGCGGCGACGCCGATGATCGGCGCGCCGCAGCCCATCGCGTGCAGCACTGTGGCACAAGAGGATTCGTACTGAGCCGGAGCGACCACGACGTCCGCGGACCCGAACAGCGCGGTGAGGTCGCCGGCGGCCGGTCGGGCGACCAGTCGTACCCGGCGGTCCACCCTGAGTCTGCGGGCCAGCTCCAGGTGCCGCTCCGACTGCTCAGGGTCGGCGTCGTGGGTGGCGACGAGCACGAGTTCCGCCGGGCCCAGCGACGGCAGTGTCCGCAGTACCTGCGCCAGCCCCTGCCGGGGCGTGAAGTCGCGGGCGACAGCGACGATCCGGGGACCGGACTCCGTTCCCCGCGACAGGATCTCCTCGGCCGTCACGTCATCGACCTCGACGCCGGGGGGCAGCACCGCCACCCGCGCGCGGGGGCAGCCGAGCCGCAGCACTTCGTCCATGTCGTCGTGACATGCCACGGTCACCGCGGTCGCGTTGCGGACCAGCAGCGACCGGATCTTCTTGGGGGTGTCGGCTCCGCTGTCGCCCGGCCGGGTCGTGACGTCCAGGGACGGGTAGGCCTGCACGGTCGGTACCGGACGACGTTTGGCCGCCAACTGGGCCGCCATCCCGTGTGCCCACCCGAAGCAGTGCACGACATCGGGCCGGTCCGCGTCCCATGCATCGATCAGCTGCTGGGCGATGTCCCCGATCAACGGCATCAACTCGTCTGCGCCTGCGGCCCCGTCCACCACACCGATGTGCCGCGCGACGAACATCCGCACGTCGTGGCCGCGCCGGTCCAACGCGTCGGCCAGCCTTTCGAACTCGTCGCCCCCACTGTCGGCACGGTCACCTACCAGGGCAAGCTTCATCGGATCCTCTCGACGTGATTCTTGTGGGTTGGGTGCACGCAGGGCCGTCCACCCAAACGGCAGCGCCCGGGCCTGTTCGCCTGGTGTACCGACGAGTTCGCTGTGCGGATAGTCCAGGACGGTGCCGGTTAGCCGCGCCCGGTTCGGGTACCAGTCGCGACGTGGTCCAGTCGAATGCCGCCGATGCGTGAGCCGAGCGCCGTCGGAGTCACCGCCACACCGGGTTCGGGCGGTAACACCACCCTGACCATGGCGGGCACGTTGGACGACTCGACGTACCGCCAGGTGCGCGACAGCGTCATCTCTGCTGCGCTGGCCGTCCCGACGGCGGTCCTGGTCGACGTCAGTGCACTGCGGGTACCCGCCGACAGCGGGTGGACCGCTTTCACCAGCGCGCGCTGGCATGTGAGCACGTGGCCCGGCGTGCCGGTCCTGCTGGTGTGCGACGATCCGGCAGGCCGGGCGGCGATCGCCCGGTGCGGCGCCGCGCGTTTCGTTCCGGTGCACCCGGACCCGGCGTCGGCGGTCGCCGCCACGGGTGCGGCCGGACATCCGCGCAGACGGGTGGCCGCCGATCTGGAGGGCGATCGAGACAGCCTTCCGCGGGTCCGGAAGCTGGTGGCGCGGTGGCTGACCCGGTGGGACCGGCCCCAACTGGTTCACACGGCGTCCACGGTGGCCTCGGTGTTCGTGGAGAACGTGCTGGAGCACACGGCCGATCGCCCCCGCCTGGTGCTGGAGGCAACCGACGATCGGGTGACCGTCGCGGTCAGCGACGGGTCACCCGATCCGGCTGTGCGGCAAGAAGATTCCGTGTCCGGCGCCCACACCGTCTCCGGGCTGGCCATCGTCGCGGCGCTGAGCCGATCCTGGGGATCGACTCCGGCGGCGGATGGGAAGACGGTGTGGGCGGTACTCGGACCCGAGAACCGGTTGTGAGACTGCCGGCTACTGCAGGTCGAACCGGTCGTTGTTCATCACCTTGACCCAGGCGGCGACGAAGTCCTCGACGAACTTGCCCTTGTTGTCGTCCTGGGCGTAGACCTCGACGATCCCACGCAGCACCGAGTTCGAGCCGAACACCAGGTCGTTGGCGGTCGCGGTCCACTTGGGCTGGCCGGTCGCGCGGTCCTTGCCGTCGTAGACGTTCTCGGTCAGCTCCGACGGCTTCCACTCGGTGCCCATGTCGAGCAGGTTGACGAAGAAGTCATTGCTCAGGACACCGGGCTGGTCGGTGAACACGCCGTGCTTGCTGCCGCCGTGGTTGGCGTTCAGCACGCGCAGGCCGCCGATCAGCGCGGTCATCTCGGGAGCGGTCAGGTCGAGGAAGTACGCCTTGTCGACCAGCAGCTGCTCGAGCGGGGTCTTCTCCCCCGGCCGTGCGTAGTTGCGGAAACCGTCGGCGCGCGGCTCGAGCACCGCGAAGGACTCGACGTCGGTGCTTTCCTGGGTCGCGTCGGTGCGGCCCGGCGCGAAGTGCACGGAGATCTCGTATCCGGCTTGTTTGGCGGCCTTTTCGATCGCGACGTTGCCCGCCAGCACGATGACGTCGGCCAGCGAGACCTTCTTGCCGCCGGTCGCCGAGGCGTTGAAGTCCTGCTGGATCTTCTCCAGCACCGGCAACACCTTGGCCAGCTCGGACGGCTCGTTGGCCTCCCAGCTGCGCTGCGGCTCCAGGCGAATACGCGCACCGTTGGCGCCGCCGCGCTTGTCGGTCCCGCGGAAGCTCGACGCCGACGCCCATGCGGTCTTGACCAGCTGGGGCACCGACAGATCCGACTGCAGCACAGCGTTCTTCAGCGCGGCGACGTCGGACTCGTCGATCAGCTCGTGGTCGACCGCCGGCACCGGGTCCTGCCAGATCTGCGGCTCGGGGATCCACGGGCCGAGGTAGCGGCTGATCGGCCCCATGTCGCGGTGCATCAGCTTGAACCACGCCTTGGCGAAGGCCGCGTCGAGCTCTTCGGGATGATCGAGCCAGCGCCGGGTGATCTGGCCGTAGATCGGGTCTTCCCGCATCGAGATGTCGGTGACCAGCATCGTGGGCTTGCGCGGCGGGCCGCCGAACGGATCCGGAATGGTGGCCTCGGCGTTCTTGGCCTCGAACTGCCAGGCGCCGGCGGGGCTCTTGGTCAGCTCCCACTCGTTGCCGTACAGGTTCTCCAGGAACGCGTTGCTCCACGTGGAGTTGGTTCCGGTCCAGATGACCTCCAGACCGCTGGTGACCGTGTCCGGTCCCTTGCCGGTGTTGAACGGGCACTTCCAGCCCAGGCCCTGGTCCTCGATCGGCGCGCCTTCGGGCTCGGGTCCGACGTTCACGTCGGCGGCACCGTGGGTCTTGCCCAGCGTGTGGCCACCGACGATCAGCGCGGCGGTCTCCTCGTCGTTCATCGCCATCCGGCCGAACGTCTCGCGGATGTCGTGGGCGGCGGCCAGCGGATCCGGCTTACCTTCGGGGCCTTCGGGATTGACGTAGATCAGACCCATGGTGGTCGCGCCGAACGGCTCCGCCAGCTTGCGGTCCTTGTCGTTGCTCCCGCCGTAACGCTTGTCGGTGCCCAGCCAGGTGTCCTCCTGGCCCCACAGCATCTCCTCGGGCTCCCAGATGTCCTCGCGGCCGAAGGCGAATCCGGCCGTCTTGAACCCGGACTGCTCCAACGCGGCGTTGCCGGCGTAGGCGATCAGGTCGGCCCAGGAGATCTTGTTGCCGTACTTCTGCTTGATCGGCCACAGCAGCCGGCGCGCCTTGTCGAGGTTGGCGTTGTCCGGCCAGCTGTTCAGCGGGGCGAAGCGCTGCGCGCCCTGCCCGGCGCCACCGCGGCCGTCGAAGATGCGGTAGGTACCGGCGGCGTGCCAGCTCATCCGGATGAACAGGCCGGCGTAGTTGCCGTAGTCGGCGGGCCACCAGTCCTGGGAGGTCTGGATGAGCTCGATGACGTCGCGCTTGAATGCCTCGACGTCAAGCTTGGCGAACTCGGTCGCGTAGTCGAAGTCGGCACCCAGCGGGTTGCCCTTCTCGTTCTGCCTGTGCAGCACCGAGACGTCGACCTGCTCAGGCCACCAGTCCTTATTGGTCAGCGGCCCATGCGCTTTCGGCTCGGGTGAGCTGATCACCGGGTTCTCGGACTCGCTGTGGCTGTCGGTCTTGGCGTCGGAATGGGGTGGGCGTGCGTCGGAGGTGTCGGTCACAATGTTCCCTTTCGTAATACGTACATCATGGAGATGACGGGGCTGTCGAACAGTCGGGGCAGATGCCCCAGTAGATGACTTCGGCTTCGTCCACCTCGAAGCCGAGAGGGTCGGAGGCGGTGAGGCAGGGCGCCTCGCCCACCGCGCAGTCCACGTCGGCGATCACGCCGCAGGACCGGCACACGACGTGGTGGTGGTTGTCCCCCACGCGGGTCTCGTATCGGGCCACCGAACCGGCGGGCTGGATGCGCCGCACCAAACCTGTTGCGGCGAGGGCGTTCAGGGCGTCATACACCGTCTGCCGGGAGATGTCGGGAACGAGTTCGCGGGCCGCACCGATGATGAGTTCGGTGTCGGCGTGCGGGTGTTGTCCGACCGCGTGCAGCACGGCCATCCGTGGCCGCGTGACCCGCAAGGCGGCAGACCGCAGCACCGCCGAGTAGTCGGGTTCTTCGGTCATCGTTGACGATCCTTCTCCGTTTTCTGGATAGGATCAAGTTTCCCACAGAACTTGTGAGCGCCGTGTCGGATTTTTTCGTTCTCGGGCCTGCGCATCCACAAAGCGAAACGGTTTCGCCGGGAGTCCTCGGGTACGCCCCCGCCGGCGTCAAGGCCGCGGCGAGCCGACTGTTGTCGGCGCCGGCGGGACGGTCAGGCCGACCGGCACCGCGGTGCAGAGCCGCGCGGCGGCGGCCAGCGTCAGAAACACCGCCAGCGCGGTCCATCCCGGCACCTGGCCGAGCCCGAACTTGGCGGTCACCACCAGAGTCACCGCCGACGCGCAGATCAGTGCGCCCGCCGCGGTGGTGCGCGCCCCGGTGCCGCGCACCGGGCGGTCCCACCACGGCAGCGGGCGCCGCTCCAGCGGGGTCAGCAGCCGGAACAACACGAGCATCACCACAGCGGACACCGCTGCCCGCAGCGCGAGCCGGCCCCAGAATCCCGGGGCGGCCGGGTCGTAGGCGTCCAGCTCCACGGCGTTCAACGCGAACGCGGCGATCGCGATCGCCACGATGTGCCACAGGTACAGCGTCATCGCACCGGCGTTGCCGGCCTTCACCACGCGCCACACCCGCGGACGACAGGCCCAGCGGCCGAGTGCGCCGGCCACGCAGACGAACGCGCACGACATCCAGATGCACTGCAGGGCCAGGACGACGGTCGGCGGTGAGACGTTGGAGACCTTCTCGGCGCCGGTGACCACGAGGGAGACCTCGTAGGGCCCGAACGTGACGAGCGCCAACTGGCCCGCGAAGGCCGCGACCCCCGCGACGAACGCGGTGCGGACAGAGACGCGCCCGCGCGCGTAACCGACGCCGATCGCGACCGGGATCAGCCAGACGAACAGGAAGTTCAGCAGCCCGGCCTCGGGAGCCCCGGTCGCCCACCGCACCGCGTCCACCGCCGCGGCGGCACCTGTCAGCGCGGCCACCAGCATCGCCACGGCGCCCCCGGTGCGCAGCCGGATCAACGCCGGCACGAAGGCCAGTGCGACCAGGTACACACCCAGGAACCAGAGCAGCGCCACGCTCTCGGCGCCCAGGCCGGCCGCGGAGCGGGCGCCGAACACCAGGCGCGCCACGAGCAGACCCGCCGACCACGCCGCCAGATACCAGAAGACCGGCCGGTACAGCCGCTGCGCACGGGTGAACACCCAGGTCCCCCAACGTGTCCCGGCCTGGTGGCCGTACACCGCGGCGGCGCCGCCCGCGAGGAAGAACAACGGCATCACCTGGGCGATCCAGGTCAGGGGCGCCACCGCGGGCACCGCGCCGATCAGGTTGCCGATGCGCACACCGGAGGCGTCGATGGTGGCCAGCAGCAGCACGCTGTGCCCGAACATGACCATCAGCAACGAGCCCAGCCGGGCCACGTCCACGGCGCGATCGCGCGAGGTCGGTGTCATGTGCCCAGCATGCCCGCCGACCGGCCGCCGGGCATGAGTAGTTCTACCGGCGTCAGGGCAGCGCGCGGAACAACGCGCCCAACGGACCGGCCGGGGCAGGCGGCGCGGGCAGGGCGGGCGCGGTGACGGGAGGCGCGGCCGGGACGGGACCGGCCACCGGTCCCGCGCCCGACAGGTGTGGCACACCGATGACCGAGACCGGCTGCGGCGCGGCCGGATTCGTGCCGAGCACAGCGGTAGAGGGCGCCTCGGCGACGACCGGCTCGTCGACCGCAACGGCCAGCTCGGACACCTCGGCCACCGCCGGCACCTCGGGGATCTCGGGGACCCAGACGGACTCGGGCTGCGGTGCGGCGGGAACGTCTGGGACTATCGGCAGCGGGGCCACCTCGGGTTCGGGCGGAATGACGATGGGCGCGACCGGAACGGCGGCAGGCGGGGCCGGCAGCACCGCCTCGGCGACGGTGTTGTCGGGCACGTCGTGACCCGGCCCCGGGGTGTCGATCAGCGTGTAGGCGACCAGGCCAACGACCGCCGCGACCAGGGCGACGGCCGCGGCCCTGGCGGCGAGCCCACCCGGGATCGCCGAGACGGCGGTGCGGATCCTCTGGTAGCGCTGGCTGTCGGCGATCCGGTCGAGCAGCCCCGCGCCGTTGTCGGTGGCGCCGGCGGCGCGCGCCGCGCCGTAGGCAAGCACCAGGTCCTCGTCGATGTGGCGGGCGGTCCGGTTGCGGCCTTCGAGGGCCGCGTCCTCGGTGACCGTCACGATGTCGTCGATTCCGAACAGCCGCAGCTTCGTCCGCACCCGGATCGCCGCTGTGCCGGCGGACGGGTCGCTGCCGTCCCAGACCAGCCGGACGGCGTCGATGTCGCGGTCGGCACGGAGGGCGAACGACTGGACGCTGCGTGCCGCCGCCCTGGCAACATCGTCGACGCCGTCGACCGCGACCACGTCGTCGGCGAGAATGCTGCCGTCGCGGAGGTCGACCAGCGCCCACGCGGCACTCGTCGAGGTGAGTGACAGACCCAGGACCACGTGCATGACTACCCCCAGACTGTTGCCGGTGTGAGCTCTACATCGGCAGGTCAGCTGAACATGTTACGCACGACGCAGTCCCACCCGCCCGGCTTGTGGCGAAAACGGCGATCGCCGGAACGGACGAGCGAGCAAATCTGACGCTTGCGTCAGCTCCGCGCGGCTTCCAGCGCCTCGTTGAAGGTGGGGCTGGGACGCATGACCTCGGTGGTCTTCTCCCGGTCCGGGTAGTAGTAGCCGCCGATGTCGACCGGCTTGCCCTGCACCGCGTTGAGCTCCTCGACGATTGTCGACTCGTTCTCGGCCAGGGTCTTGGCCAGCGGCGCGAAATGCTCGGCGAGCTCCTTGTCCTCGGTCTGCTCGGCCAGCTCCTGGGCCCAGTACATGCTCAGGTAGAACTGGCTGCCGCGGTTGTCGAGCTCCCCGGCCTTGCGCGACGGGCCCTTGTCGTTCTCCAGCAGCTTGCCGATCGCGGAGTCGAGGGTCTTACCGAGCAGCTCGGCCTTCTTGTTGCCCGACTTGCGGCCCATGTCCTCGAAGCTGGCGCCGAGGGCCAGGAACTCGCCGAGCGAGTCCCAGCGCAGGTGGTTCTCCTCTAGCAGCTGGCTCACGTGCTTGGGCGCGGACCCGCCGGCCCCGGTCTCGTACATCCCGCCGCCGGCCATCAGCGGCACGATCGAGAGCATCTTGGCGCTGGTGCCGAGCTCGAGGATCGGGAACAGGTCGGTGAGGTAGTCGCGCAGGATGTTGCCGGTGACCGCGATGGTGTCCTCCCCGCGGATCACCCGCTCGATCGTGTACCGCATCGCCCAGACCTGCGGCATGATCTGGATCTGCAGGCCCTCGGTGTCCTCGTCCTTGAGGTACTCCTTGACCTTCTTGCGGAGTTCCACCTCGTGCGGGCGCTCGGTGTCGAGCCAGAACACCGCAGGCATCCCGGAGGCGCGGGCGCGGGTGACGGCCAGCTTCACCCAGTCGCGGATCGCGGCGTCCTTGACGATCGGCATGCGCCAGATGTCGCCCTCCTCGACGTTCTGGCTCAGCAGCACCTCGCCGGTGTCGATGTCGACGATGTCGGCGACCCCGTCCTCGGGGATCTCGAACGTCTTGTCGTGAGACCCGTACTCCTCGGCCTTCATCGCCATCAGGCCGACGTTGGGGACGGTGCCCATCGTGGTCGGATCGAACTGGCCGTGGGTCTTACAGAAGTTGATCATCTCCTGGTAGATCCGGGAGAACGTGGACTCCGGGTTGACGGCCTTGGTGTCCTTGGTGCGGCCGTCGGCGCCGTACATCTTGCCGCCGAGACGGATCATCGCGGGCATGGACGCGTCGACGATCACGTCGGACGGCGAGTGGAAGTTGGTGATGCCGCGGGCAGAGTCGACCATCGCCAACTCGGGGCGGGTCTCGTGGCAGCGGTGGATGTCCTCGATGATCTCTTCGCGCTGCGAGGCGGGCAGCTTCTCGATCTTGTCGTAGAGATCGGACATGCCGTTGTTGACGTTGACGCCGAGCTCGTCGAAGAGCTTCTGGTGCTTGGCGAACGCGTCCTTGTAGAACACCTTGACCGCGTGGCCGAAGACGATCGGGTGGCTGACCTTCATCATGGTCGCCTTGACGTGCAGCGAGAACATCACGCCGGTCTTGTAGGCGTCCTCGATCTGCTCCTCGTAGAAGGCGATCAGCGCCTTCTTGCTCATGTACATGCTGTCGATGACGTCGCCGGCCTCGAGCTTGACCTCGGGTTTGAGGACGACGGTCTCGCCGCTCTTCGTGGTCAGCACCATCTTGACCTTGCGGTCCTTGTCGAGCGTCATCGACTTCTCGCCGTGGTAGAAGTCGCCGGTCTTCATCGTCGCGACGTGGGTGCGCGAGGCCTGCGACCACTCCCCCATGCTGTGCGGATGCTTGCGGGCGTACTCCTTGACCGCCTTCGGTGCGCGACGGTCCGAGTTGCCCTGGCGCAGAACAGGGTTCACGGCGCTACCGAGAATCTTGGCGTAGCGCTCCTTGATGGTCTTCTCTTCGTCGGTCTTCGGCTCGCCCGGATAGTCGGGCAGGTCGTAGCCCTTGGCCTTGAGTTCCTTGATCGCGGCCAGCAGCTGCGGCACCGACGCGCTCACGTTGGGCAGCTTGATGATGTTGGTCTCCGGCAGCTGGGTCAGTTCGCCGAGCTCGGCCAGGTTGTCCGGCACCTTCTGCTCGTCGGTCAGGCGGTCGCTGAACTCGGCGAGGATGCGCGCAGCGACCGAGATGTCGGTCGACTTGACGTCGATGCCGGCCGCGGAGGCGAAGGTGCGAACCACCGGCAGGAAGGCGTAGGTCGCAAGCAGCGGCGCCTCGTCGGTCAGCGTGTAGATGATGGTCGGCTGCTCGGCGCTCATTGTCGTCTCCCGCGTCAGTTTCTGTCAGTTTCGAAGGCACCCTTCTGGCGAAGCCTATCGAACGACCCTGCCTTCGGAACCGGAGGACGCCACGATCGTTGGGGGCTGCGCGCCCTTTGGACACGGTGTCGTCACAGTTGGCCACCGATCCGGTGCCTGGAGTCCGGCGGCGTGATTGCGCCGCTAGATTCACGGCGTTCGAGCAAACGGATGAACGGAAGAGGCGGGACATGTCATTGACGACACGGTCGGGGTGTGGTGCTGCGGCGCTGGGTGTGGCGCTGCTGGCGGCCGGATGCTCGTCGGCGCCCGCACCGGAGGGCGCGGCAAACGCCGCCGCTGTCGCGCCTGCGCCTGCACCTGCGGTGACGGGCTCGCCGGCCGAGTGGCGTAGCGCGGTCTGCCGCGACGACGTCGACGTGGACTCGGGCACCCGCCACACCGTCACCGGCAACACGTGCGTCCCGAAGGACGGCGACGGCGTGGTCAACTTCGACCACTTCGAGTCCGAGCCGTCGATGGACTCGGTGCTGTCCTGGCAGCCCTCCACGCATGTCGCCGAGACGGTTGTGGACGGCAAGCCGCTGGCGATCTGGACACCGTCCGGGGAGGCTTCCGATCTGGAGCCGCTGAAGAACTTCGGCTTCACCGTCGCGTCCTATCAGGCGGCCGGCTTCGCCCGGACCACCTCCGACGCGCCCGCGGTGCTGCCGGTCGGTGACGTCGAGGTGCTTCCGCCGAACCAGTACGGCTACGTCGTGGTGCAGACCGCCGCCGGCGACACCCAGTGCATCGTCGAGGCGACGTTCATCGGGTGCGAGACCGACGGCACCAACTGGCAGCAGCATGTCGACGGCAGCGGGCCGTATCACGGTGTGCGCATCAACACCGACGGCACCGGGTCCTGGGTCGACGGCAACCTCGGGGCCGCGGCGCCGACGACACTGGCGGACAAGACCTACCGGGCGCTGGGCTGGACCATCGTGTCCACGCCGGCCGGTATGCGCTTCACCAACGACAAGACCGGTCACGGCGCGGTCGTCGGCGTCCAGAGCGTGCGACCGTTCTGACGGGTTGACGTCGCTTCACCCGCGGCATGGAATGACTGTCATGCAGAAGGTGTCGATCGAAGCCCTGGCCCGTCAGCAGTTGGAGAGCGCGGCCGCCAGCGGCCGTAATGCCGCCGACACCGTCGTGGGTGGCCACGAGCGCGTGTTGCGCCAGACGGTGATCGGGATGCTGGCCGGCTCCGAACTCGGCGAACACGAAAACCCCGGCGAGGCCACGCTCTATGTGCTCAAGGGCTCCATCCGACTGGTGAGCGGCGACCAGCATTGGGATGCCCGGGCCGGAGACCTGGTGTTCATCCCCGACGCCCGGCACTCGGTCCTGGCGCAGACGGATGCGGCACTGCTGCTGACCGTCGCCAAACTCCCCTGAGCCCGACCGCCGTTCACCGGCGATCACGATTCGGTCAACCAGATGGTGTCGGCGGCAATTGCCACCTGCCCCCGGGACGCGGCAATTAAGGTGCTGGATCGTGGGTAACGCGGTGCTGGCCAACGGACGGGGACGGTGGCTGGCCGTCGCCGTCTCACTGGCGGTGTCCGGCGGCATGGTCTACGCCCAGACCGCGGTACCGCCGCGGCAGGCGCCCAGCCCGCCGAGCGCGGCGCAGCAGGACCCCACGCCGTCCCTGTCGGCGCCGCCGCCGACCGAAGCGGAGTTGCTGGCGGCCAGCGCCCCGGCGGACGCCCGGGTGTTCGACTTCGCGCTGCCCAAGGGCGTGGCACCCGAGGGCGGCCTGCAGGTCAAGACGATCTGGGCGGCCCGCGCGATCAGCGCCATGTTTCCCGAGATCACCACGATCGGCGGATACCGGCAGGATCCGCTGAAGTGGCATCCGAACGGCCTGGCGATCGACGTGATGATCCCGAGGCACAACAGCAAGGAAGGCATCGAGCTCGGCAACCAGATCGCCGGCTACGCGCTGGCCAACGCCGAGCGATGGGGTGTGCTGCACGTGATCTGGCGGCAGGGCCTCTACCCGGGTATCGGTGCGCCGAGTTGGACGGCCGACTACGGGTCGGAGACCCTGAACCACTTCGACCACGTGCACATCGCCACCGACGGTGGTGGCTACCCGACCGGGGACGAGTCCTACTTCATCGCGTCGATGCAGAAGTAGCTCGGGTCGCGCCGGAAGCGGCCGGCGGCCACAGCGGGACGATGCTTGCGCCCGTGACACCGGTCAGCCGCGCCACGATCTGCGCGACGACGTTCGTCCCGGCATAGGTGACACCTCCGACGACCTTGACGGGGGTGATCGCCAGCTGAGCCAGCGGACTGATCAGGAAGAGGTCGGCGTCGGCGACGGACTGCAGGCTCGCGGAGACGTCGGTGGTGAGCGTATCGACGAGGTAGGGCACCGAAGCGAAGATGGTGCGCGCACCCAGGGCCAGGCTGGTGCCGATATCGGGGGGTCCGTACGTGGCGATGATGTCTTGCAGCGTGCCGCGCAGCGCCTCGTCGTTGTCCACGGGCGTGATGTCGGCGTCGCCGAGCTCGGTCAGCGACGCTCCGTCCAGCTCATCGACAGCCTCGTAGCCGAAGAGCGACAACGCCGTCGGCGTCACGTCCACGATCGAGTACTTCAGGTTGACGACGCCCTCACCGAACAGGCCGGGGCTTCGAGCAACCACGAACGTTGTTGTCTCGTCCGGAGATTGGAAACCGTGACCCAGGCCCCGCTGTGGCTGATGGCCGTGGTCGGTCACCATGACGACGGTCCACTTCTCCCCCGTGGCCGCCTCCCATGACGTCACAGCGTTCATGATCTCGCCGAGGTTCCGATCGAAATTCGCCAGCGCCGCACGATACTCCGGCGAGTCGCCGCCGTGCTCGTGCCCGCTCTCGTCGACACCGACGAAGTAGCTGAACATGAAGTTCGCGGTGTCGGGGCTGGCGCCGGCGATCGCGCTCTCGGTCAAGTCACCGACCCTGTCGTCGGAAACCAACCAGTTCGGGTCATCGCCACTCTGCGACACGTGGTGAACGTTGTCCGCGCCGACGCCCGATGCCGCGATGCCCGAGATGACGTTCCAATTCGCGATCGAGGTGGTCTCGATGGCGCCGTCGCTGAGCGTCTCAAGTCGGGTGAAAACCGTCGGCCACTTCCTGTACGTCGACGGGGTGAAGACGTTGTTGAGCACCCCCGTCTTCTCCCCCCAGGCACCGGTCAGCACCGCCGACCAGGACGGGTGGGAGATCGTGGTGTGCCCGACGATGGTGGAGGCGGCGGTGGTAGCACCTTGCATCAGCGCGAAGAAGTTGGTGGTGATGTCCGGGTTGTCCAGCACCCGACTGAGGTTGGTGCCATCCACACCGATCACCAGCACATTGGGGGTGCCGTCGTCGACGTACGCCGCCTCGGGTGTGCCGGCCTCGGTACACCGAGATCTGCTGCGCGCCAACTTATTTCGCGCCGCAGCCAGCGACGCCAGCACCACCGAGCTCTGAAGCGCGGCCGACTCGTTTCCCGTCGCCTCCGACGACGCTGATGTCGCGCCCTCCGACGTTTGGCTGGCGTCCGCGGAGTCCGTCTCGGCGTGGGCCGCGGTGCGGCCGGTGATCAGCCGGAGCGGTCGTGGAAGACTCGGAGGGCCGGCGGATGGTGAGGGCCGCATGGCCATCGCGGTCGGACCAGTCAGCTCGGTCGTATCGGTAAAACCCGTCACACTGGAAGAGACGCTGCGCTGCCGTCAGCGATTCATCCCGAGGGTGGCAGGGTCGGGACCACCCGGACCGCTAGGTCACGCCGCGACGGTCGTCTCCCCGCACGCGAACACCGCGCTCGACACTCGTCCGTCGCTGCACACCAGCGCGACCAACTCCGGGGTGGACGCCTCCTGCGGCGACTGCGGGAAGCTCGGCGGGGCCGGCGGCCACAGCGGGAAGATGCTCGCGCCGGTGACACCGGTGAGCCGGGCCACGATCTGTGCGACGACGTTCGTCCCGACGTAGGCGAGGCCACCGAAGAACCGGACCGGGATGATCGCCAAGGCCGCCAGCGGACTGATCAGGAAGATGCCCGCGTCGGCGATCGACTGCAGGCTCGCGGAGATGCCGGTGGTCAGCATGTCGACGTAGTAGGGCACCGACGCGAAGATGGTGCGCGCGCCCAGCGCCAGGCTGGTCCCGATATCGGGGTAGCCGTACTTGGCGATGATGTCCTGCAGCGTGCCACGCAACGCCTCGTCGTTGTCGATGGGTGTGACGTCGGCGTCGCGGAGATCGGTCATCGAGACGCCGTCCAGGTTGTCGGCGGTCGGCTGATAGCCGAAGAGCGCCAGCGCCGTCGGTGTCACATCGACGATCGAGTACTTGAGGTTGACCAAGCCCTCACCGAACAGTCCCGGGCTGCGCGTGATCACGAATGTCGTTGTCTCGTCCGGCGATTGGAAACCGTGACCGAGGCCGAGCTGCGGCTGGTGGCCGTGGTCGGTAATCATCATGACGGTCCATTTCTCGCCGGTCAGGCCTTCCCACAGCGTGATGGCCTGCATGATCTCGCCGAGGTTCCGGTCGAAGTTGGCCAGCGCGGCGAGGTACTCCGGCGAGTCCCCTCCGTACTCGTGCCCGTTCTCGTCGATGCCGACGAAATAGCTGAACACGAAGTTGGCGGTCGCAGCACTGGCGGCGGCGATCGCGGCCTCGGTGAGGTCGCCGACCTCGTCGTCGGCGAGGAACCAGTTCGTGTCGCCGTCGATCGGCGCCACGTTGAAGATGTTGTCGGCGCGCGCCCCCGTCGCCGCGATGGCCGAGATCACGTCCCAGTTGGCGATCGAGGTCGTCTCGATGGCGCCGTTGCTGAGCGCTTCGAGCTGACTGAACACCGTGGGCCACTTCTGGTAGGTCCACGGGGTGAAGACGTTGTTGATGACCCCGGTCTTCTCGCCCCAGGCGCCGGTCAGGATCGACGTCCACGACGGATTCGAGATCGTGGTGTGCCCGACGATGGTGGACGCGGCGGTGGTGCTGGCCTGGATCAGACTCCAGAAGTTGGCGGTGATCTCCGGGTTGGCCAGCACTTGGCTCAGGTTCAGTCCGTCCACGCCGATCACCAGCACGTTGGGGGTGCCGTCGTCGATGTACGCCGCGGCCGGCGTGGTCGCCGCTGTCCGACGGACTGTGTTGCGCTGCAGCTCATCTCGCGTGGTGACCAGTGACGCCAGCATCGCCGAGCCCTGGAGCGGCGCGGCCGGTTCCGGCGCAGGTTGGGGCGCGAGGGGGGACTTCGCCTCGTCGGCGACCACCGTGACCACGGCGGCCTCGGTGGTGGACGCCGTCGTGATGGACGCCGACGTGGTGGACGCCGTCGTGGACGTGGACGTGGGCGCCGGGACGGTCTCATCCTCGGGATCGTCGGCTTCCAGATCGTCTTCGTCGGCGTCTGCGGCGCGGTCCTGTGTCTGGTCGGTTTCGCTGTCCGGCGCGCTCAGCGCGGAGTCGTCCTCTTCGGACTCGGCTTCCTCGTCCTCCGACTCGACGGCTTCGTCGTCGGGTTCGTCGGCCTTGGCATCGACGTCGTCTTTTGCTCCGGTCTCCTTGGCGGGCGAGGCGTCGTTCGCGGTTTCCGACGAGGGCGACGAGGTGCTCTCCGACGTCGCCTGGCTGGAGCCCGCGGAGTCTGTCGTCTCGGCATTGGCCACCCCTGTCGCCGAGGCGATCGCCCAACCCACTCCCAGGGTCACTGCCAGCGCTCCGACGCGTCCGATGTGGTTGGCGTAGCCCATGCGCTTCCCTTTCGACGGAGCACTTGTCGACGGCGACGAGGAGATTGTGCTGCCCGTAAATTACGCCGCGGCGAGGCTTTGCCGGCCGGGTTTGACCGACTTCGCGGGGATCAGTCGTTGCCGGCGTGCACAGCTATGCGCAGATCCACGAGCAGTCGACGGACGCGCCGTTCGATGTCGTCCCGAATCGGCCGGACCGCGTCGACGGACTGCCCGGCGGGGTCGGGCAGTTGCCAGTTCTCGTAGCGCCTGCCCGGATACACCGGGCAGGTGTCACCGCAGCCCATGGTGATGACGACGTCAGCGGCGCGGACGGTCTCCTCGGTCCAGGGTTTCGGGTACTCGCCGGTGATGTCGATGCCGACCTCGGCCATCGCCGCGATCGCCGACGGGTTGATCGCGTCGGCGGGTTCCGACCCGCCCGACCATGCGACGGCGCGGTCCCCGGCGAGGTGGGTGAAGAACCCCAGCGCCATCTGGGACCGTCCGGCGTTGTGTGTGCACAGGAACAGCACGGTGGGGCGGTCGGTCATCTGGGGCTCCTCGACGGGGTGAATCGCCGGCGCAGTGCCAGCGACACGTAGACCAGCGCGACGAGGACCGGCACCTCGATCAGCGGGCCGACGACGCCGGCGAGCGCCTGCCCGGAGGTGGCGCCGTAGGTGGCGATGGCCACCGCGATCGCGAGTTCGAAGTTGTTTCCGGCGGCGGTGAACGCCAGCGTGGTGGTGCGCTCGTATCCCAGGCCCAGCGCCGCGCCCAGCAGGTATCCCCCACCCCACATGACGGCGAAGTAGATCAGCAGCGGGGCGGCGATGCGGGCCACGTCCCACGGCCTGCTGGTGATCTGTTCTCCTTGCAGCGCAAAGAGAATCACGATGGTGAACAGGAGGCCGTAGAGGGCCCACGGGCCGATCCTGGGCAGGAACGCGGTCTCGTACCACGATCGCCCCCGGACGCGTTCGCCGTATCTGCGCGTGAGGTAGCCGGCCAGCAGCGGGATGCCCAGGAAGATGAGGACGGACTTGGCGATCTGCCAGGGCGAGGCGGCGATGACGGTCTGCTCGAGGCCGAGCCAGCCGGGCAGCACGGACAGGTAGAACCAGCCAAGCACCGCGAACATGGCGACCTGGAAGATCGAGTTCAACGCGACGAGCACCGCTGCGGCTTCCCGGTCTCCGCAGGCGAGGTCGTTCCAGATGATGACCATGGCGATGCAGCGGGCCAGGCCGACGATGATGACGCCGGTGCGGTATTCGGGCAGATCGGGCAGCAGCAGCCACGCGAGCGCGAACATCAAGGCCGGGCCGAACACCCAGTTCAACAGCAGCGAACTCAGCAGCAGTCGGCGATCATCGGTGACGGTGCCGAGCCTGTCGTAACGCACCTTGGCCAGCACCGGGTACATCATGATCAGCAGACCGACGGCGATCGGCAGCGAGATCCCGTCGACCTGGATCCCGTTGAGCGCCGAATCCAGGCCCGGGACCCAGCGTCCGAGCAGCAGACCGGCCGCCATGGCCAGCCCGATCCACAGCGGAAGGAGCCGATCCAGGGTGGAAAGTCTTGCCGCAGCGGTATTCTCGCCGGTACTCAGTGCTCGGCTCACGAGGTCAGCAGCACGGCGTCGTCAGCGTGGGACTGACCCCGAAGGTCTCCGAGTCGGCCAGCACCGTGTAGACCTCCCATTTCTCGCCTCCCGGTCCGGTGACCCACACCTTGTCCTGGGTGGCGAAGCAGCAGGTCGTGCCGATCTCCTCCTCGGTGAACATGCCTTCCTCGGTCAACCGGGCGATCTCGGCGTGCACGACGTCGCTCGATTCGACCTCGACGCCGAGATGGTTCAGGCTGCCGCCCTTGCCGGGATTCTCCAGCAACACCAGCTTCAGCGGGGGGTCGGCGACGGCGAAGTTCGCGTAGCCGGGTTTGACTTTGGCCGGCTCGACGCGGAAAAGCTTGCTGTAGAACGTGATCGCGGTATCGAGGTCGTCGACGTTGAGTGCCAGTTGCATGCGGGACATGTCCGTCACCTCCAGGGATTGTGACATATATCGAACAGGTGTGACGCCATCATCGTCACCTCTTCGATATATGTCAATCCTGTGGCACGATGGCCGCATGCCCAAAGCGCTGCCGGTCATCGACACGACCACGCCGGTGTGCTGCGCACCGGTGGCCGCGGGCCCGATGAGCGATGCCGACGCGCTGGAGATCGCGGTGCGCCTCAAGGCACTCGCCGAACCGGCGCGGGTCAAGATCGTGTCGTATCTGTTCAGTTCGGCTGCGGGCGAAGAGAGTTCGGGTGACCTCGCGGCGATCCTGCAGCTCAGTGAGTCGACGGTGAGCCATCATCTGGGCCAGCTCCGCAAGGCAGGCCTGGTGGTCTCCGAGCGCCGCGGGATGAGCGTCTACCATCGGGTGCGGCCCGACGCGCTGCAGGCGCTGTGCACCGCGCTGGACCCGGACTGCTGCTAGCCGTCTCCGACGAGATCGGCCAGGAAGCCGGGTAGTCGTCCCGCGCCGAAGTCGAAGAAACGCGCCCAGAGCGGCTCGATCGAGATGCGCACCATTTGGGGGTAGGTCGCCTTCACGGCGCGCTCGAACTCCGCGAGTTCTGCTCCGTCCATGGACCGGCGTGCGGACGCGAGGTACTCCTCGGTGACGCCGTCGACGGTCTCCAGGGTCGCGAGTCCCCGCATCAGCAGCGCCTTGGCCGCGTCCGGCGTGGCACCGGTGTCGATCGTCAGGGCCACCTGCGGACGGGCGGCCAGTGACCGGGCTTTCGGCGAGGTCGGGGCGGTCGATACGACGACACGTTCGCCCGTCCAGTGAAAGCCGACGGGAATCACCCTCGGGAAGCCGTCGGACCCGTGGTAGGCGAGCCGCGCCATGGATCCGGACAGCAGTTCCCGTGCGCCGGGCTGGTCGAGCTCGCGGGCCAACTCCTGCGGGGTCATCACACCGGTAGGGCTACCCGCTTCGGGTCTCAGTCGATCCCGCGGGCGATCAGCGCCTCGCTGAAATCGTCGGCCGCACGCAGTGCCGCGACGATGACGGGCACGAACACGATCCGCGGTGAGATCCGCAGCCCGCGCGCCCGGCGGGCCTCCTCGACCTGCCGGATGATCTCCACCAGCAGCGGGATCGACCGGATCGTCAGCGCCAGGGCGATGGCCACCTGCCGGACCGGGAACCCGAACCGCGCCAGCGGGGCCATCGCCCGGGTGGCGGCATCCAGCATGTCGGCGGTCCTGGTGGTCAGCGTGACGAGCGCGGCCAGGCACACCGCGAGCAGCAGCACCCCGCACACCACCAGCGCGCGACGCCAGTCGGTGAGCAGGACCTGCAGCACGAAGATGAAGCCGACCACCCAGAACACCTGGCGCAGTTGCCCGATCAAGACTCGGGGGGACAGCCGCGCCGTGGCCACCGCGACCAGCACCGCGGCCGTGGCCACGCCCAGCCGCGCCGGGGAGTTCACCACGACGGTCATCGTGACGATCAACGCGCCGAGCCCGAGCAGCTTCACCCCGGCCGGCAGCCGGTGTAGCCACGACCGGCCCGGGCGGTACTCCCCCAGCCCGGTCATGACATGAGCCGTCGATAGGCCGCCAGCGCGACCGACGGCACGTCGTCGGCCACCACCCGGCCGTCGTCGAGCACCACGACCCGATCGGCGTCACCGGCCAGTTCCAGGTCGTGGGTGACCAGCACGAGTTGGGTGTCCAGGGTGGCGAACGCGGCCCGGAGCATGCGCGCGTTGCGCAGGTCGAGCAGCGTCGTCGGTTCGTCGGCGACCACGACAGACGGTTCGGTGACCAGCACCGTGGCCAGCGCCAGCAGCTGCTTCTGGCCGCCGGAGAGCAGATGCGCGGGCTGATCGGCGTGGCCGGCCAGGCCGAACCGCTCGAGCACCTGGGCCACGCGTTCGGCGCGGGCCTGCCGGTCGAGCGACAGGCGTGACAGCGACAGTTCGACGTCCTCGCCGACGGTGGGCATCAGGATCTGCCGGTCCGGGTCGGTGAACACGAACCCGACCAGGCGGCGCACCTGCTTGGCGGACCGCTTGGTGTCCAGGCCGTGCACGCGCACCGCGCCCCGGTCGGGAACGACCAACCCGTTGAACAGCCGCGCCAGCGTCGACTTGCCGCTGCCGTTGGCGCCGACCACGGCGATCCGACGCTCGGTCAGCGTCAGCGAGACGTCACGCAGCACGGGGCGGTCACCGAACGCGTGCGACACGTTCTCGACGACGATCGCGCCCGGTGGGTCGTCACTCATCGGTGCGGGCTGTCCGCCACGAGGTGATGAGACCGGGTCGGGCGCGGTGCACCTGGGCGGCGACGTAGGCGCAGACCACGGCCTTGGCGATGTCGCCGGGAACGTAGATCCCGTTGGTGGACAACGCAGCCCACCACGACAGGTCGGTGCGCAGCATCAGGCCCGCGGTGCCGAAGAGGTAGATGACCCCCATGCCGCCGACGATGTTGATGAGGATGCCCCAGAGCACCCGGTAGCGCGGCATCATCAGTGCGGTCAGCGCCCCGATCACGACGACGGCCGGTAGCCAGCCGACGAAGAATCCGGCCGTCGGCGACGACAGCGACACCAGGCCCGTGCGGCCGCCGGCCAGGATCGGCAACCCGGCGATGGCGAGAACCGCGAACAGCACGATCGCCAATGCGCCCTTGCGGGGCCCGAGGATGGAACCGGCCAACATCACGCCCAGGGTCTGCAGGGTGATCGGGACGCCGGTGGGTCCGAGGGTCAGGGTGCCGGGGAGGCCGAGGGCGGCCAGCAGGCCGGCGAACACTGCCGCCTGGGTCAGGTCGCGCCACTCGAAGCGGCCGAACCGGGTGGTGCCGACGGGCTCGGACGTCTCACGATTCACCCGGGAATTATCGTCGACGCCGAACCGCGGTCGGTAACCGCCACCGCTACATCGACCGTCTGGGCGGCAGCGCCACTCGCGTGCGGGTAGGCGTGGATCACCGCGGAGGACAGCTTCGGCACGGCGTGGGTGAGTTCGTGTTCGGCGTCATGGGCGAGGCGATGGGCATCCATCAGGCTCAGCGCGGGGTCGACGTCCAGTTCGGCGTCGGCGTGCAATCGGTGACCGACCCAGCGCATGCGGACACTGCGGACCGCGAGCACGCCGGGCCGGTCGGCCAGCGCCGCTTCGGCGGCGTCGACGAATGCCGGGTCCACACCGTCCAGCAGCCGGCCGAAGACATCGCGCGCCGCGGTGCGCAGCACGGCGAGGATCGCGAAGGTGATTACCAGCCCGATGATCGGGTCGGCGAGAGGGAAGCCGAGAGCGACCCCGCCGGCACTGAAAAGCACTGCCAGCGAGGTGAATCCGTCGGTGCGCGCGTGCAAGCCGTCGGCGACGAGGGCGGCCGACCCGATGCGCCGGCCGACGCGGATGCGATAGAGCGCGACCCACTCGTTGCCCAGGAACCCGATCAGCCCGGCGAGCGCCACCCAGCCCAGATGGTGGACCGGTTGCGGGTGGATCAGGCGCATGACCGCCTCATATCCGGCGACGACGGCCGACATGGTGATCATCGCGACGACGAACAGCCCGGCCAGGTCCTCGGCGCGGCCGAACCCGTAGGTGAATCGGCGCGTCGCGGCCCTGGTGCCGAGCGAGAACGCGATCCACAACGGGATCGCGGTCAGCGCGTCGGCGAAATTGTGGATGGTGTCGGCAGCCAGGGCCACGGATCCGGAGATGACGACGATGACGATCTGCGCGAGGGTGGTCAGCCCCAGCACGACGAGGCTGATCTTGACGGCGCGGATACCGGCGGCGCTGGATTCCAGCGCGTCGTCGATGCTGTCGGCGGCGTCGTGGCTGTGGGGTGCGAACACTTCGCGGACCGCATGGCCGACGGCGCCGAACCGCCCCGCGCGCTCGTGGGGGTGAGTGTGGGTGCCGTGGTGGTGCGCACCGCTGTCGTGACTCATGCGCGACGTCCGTTCCCGGACGGTGGCTGCGGGTCGGCATGCAACGTCGCGAGATCGGCGGCGTCGCGGTGGTGGCCTGGGATCCCGGGGCCGGCGTGCTCGGCATTGAACACCGCGTCGGTGACCAGCTGCCGGACGTGGTCGTTGTCCAGGCTGTAGAAGATCGTGGTGCCTTCGCGGCGCGGCCGGACCAGCCGCGCCATCCGCAGCTTCGCCAGGTGCTGGGACACCGACGGTGCGGGCTTGTCGATGTGGGCGGCGAGGTCGTTGACCGACATCTCGCGGCTGGCGAGCGCCCACAGGATCTGTACGCGCGTCGCCTCGGCCAGCATCCGGAACACCTCGACGACCAGGTTCACCTCGTCGTCGGGTAACCGACGGCCGCAGGATCTACTATCTGCATCCATACGCAGATAGTAGATCAGATTTCTCTCAAACGCGGCGCAGCGCCAGCACCGGGATGACCCGGATCCCGGCGGTCTTCTCCTCGTACTCGCCGAAACCCGGGTAACGGCGGGCCTGCTCGGCGAAGATGCGGTCCCGGTCCTCTCCCGTGACCTCGGTGACCGAGACGTCGTAAGTCTCGGTACCGACCTCGACGCTCGCCCGCCCGGCGGCGGTCAGGTTGTAGTACCAGGCGGGATTCTTCGGGGCGCCGGCCTTGGACGCGAAGACGTAGATGATGGAGGGGTCCTGCTCGTCCTGCAGGTACATCATCGGTGTCACGTTCTGCTTGCCGCTCTTGCGTCCCGTATGGTGCACGAGTACCACCCGAGCGCCTTCGAAGTTGCCGCCGACCTTTCCTCCGTTGGCACGAAACTCGTTGATGACCTTCGTGTTCCAGTCCTCGCTGTCGCTCATGCCGGTCTCCTGTCTGTCGGTTCACTACCCGCCGGAGGCATCCAGGCGGGCGACGAGAAACTTCGGAGCGACCTGCCGGTAGGCGTCGGCGATGATCTCGCGGACTTCGTCCCCGTCCGGGCCGCCGGGACCGAGGTCCAGCCGGATGCCGATCCAGTCACGCCCACCGAAGCGCGGCGGAAAGTACCAGGAGGGCTCGGCGGCGGTCAGTTCGAGTCGGGCGCCGGGCGGCGCTGCGGCCCACAGGGCGACATGAGGCTCTTCGAGGTTGTGCTGTTCGGGGTCGACGAACTTCGCGAACGACCGGCGCCGCACGAACCAGGTCGGCGCACCGTGGGTCGGGCCTTCGGTCACCTCGGGCAGTTCCATGCAGTACCTGCGCACCTCCGCCAGCAGTGCTTCGGCGTCGTCGGCTGTCATGGGACGTCCATTCGCTTGCCCGGTGCGCGGTCCTACCGGCATTCGATCGCCCAATACGGCGAGCGCGCAAGCATTCCCGTGCAGTCCTGGTCCAGGCTAACGTCGGCTGCTCCACGGCGCCGGGCAATTCGAGCCGGGAGTCCGGCGCACTCCGAACTCTGTGCCGGCGCGGATGACAGCCGATCGCCACCCGTGCCGCGCGTCAGGCGAGTGAGGCCAGCGCGGTCGCGGGGTCGTAGCCGGCGAATCCGTCGAGTTCTCCGTCGCGCAGTCGATTCACCCACGCCGGGTCGGCGAGCAGCGCGCGCCCGATCGCCACGATGTCGAACTCGCCCGCCCCGAACTGCTCGACCAGCCGCTCCACCGGAGCCGGCTGGATCACCTGGCCCTGCTTCTCGCTGCGGAACTGCGTCTCCAAGCCGACGGAACCCACCGCGATCACCGGCAGCCCGGCGACCTTCTTGGTCCAGCCCGCCAGGCTGAGCTGGCTGTCGTGGTCGGGGAAGGCAGGCACGTAGTGTCGGCGCGTCGAGGGATGGAAGATGTCGACGCCGGCCTCGACCAGCGGGGCAAGCAATTCCTGCAGTTGGGTCGGGTCGTCGGCGATGGAGGCCGTGTAGTCGAGACCCTTCCACTGGGAGAAGCGGAAGATGACGGGGTAATCGGGGCCGACCGCGGCGCGTACCGCGGCCACCACCTCGGCGGGGAATCGGGTGCGTGCGGCCAGATCGCCGCCGTAGCCGTCCGTGCGGGCATTCGTCCGTTCCCAGAAGAACTCGTCGAGCAGGTAGCCGTGGGCGCCGTGCAGTTCGACGGCGTCGAAGCCGACCTCACGGGCGGTACGTGCGGCTTGCGCGAAAAGCTCAGCGATGCCGGGCAGTTCGTCGGTTTCCAGCGCCCGCCCCTTGGCTCGCCCGAGGCCGTCGACGCCGGACGGACTGACCGGCGTGACGCCGTCGGCGTCATCGCGCTCGGCGCCCTGATGCCACAGCTGCGCGGCGATGGTGCCGCCCTCGGCGTGCACCGCGGCCACGACCCGTGACCAGCGGGCGACGACCTCGTCCCCGGCGATCGTCGGGATGGAGAACGGGTAACCCGCGGCCGGGTCGGGCAGTCGAACCCCTTCGGTGATGATGAGGCCGACGCCACCGGCGGCGCGACGCCGGTAGTACTCGGCGACATCGGCGCCGGGCACCCCGCCGGGCGAGGCCTGCCGGGTCATCGGCGCCATGGCGAACCGGTTGGGCACCGTCAGCGAGCCGACGGTCAGGGGCTGGAACAGGTCGTTGATGGCCACGACGTTCTGCAACACCGGAAGGGCGAAGGTGATTCCGCGTGGCGGCTCACCCGAGCCCCGCGGAGGAGGATGGTGGAATGAGCGCGAACACCGAGCCACCTCCGCAGGGCAGCGACGTCATCGTCGTACCCCCGGGCGAACGGATGTGGCGCAGGCTTCTCACTGCCGCCGCGGACAATCTCGAGCCGCTGATGAATGTGTACCGCCCCTACGTCGACGGCTTGGACAATCTGCCGGCCGACGGCCGCTTCCTGATCGTCGGCAATCACACCCAGATGTCGATGGCGGAGATCGTCATGATCCCGTACTACGTCCGCCACGCCATCGGTAAGCAGGTCAGGCCGCTGGCCGACCGGCAGTTCGGAAAGGCCGGCGGTTTGCAGGGTGATCTGATCGCCGCCTACGGCGCGGTGGTCGGCTCCCCCGAGACGGCGGGCGCACTCATGCGTCAGGACCAAACCATTCTGGTGTTTCCCGGAGGTGGGCGCGAGATCGCCAAGTTCAAGGGCGAGGAATACCGGTTGCGGTGGGAAAACCGTTCCGGCTTCGCCCGGCTGGCCGCCGACCACGACTATCCGATCGTCACCGCGGCGCTGGTCGGCGCCGATGACGTCTACACCAGCCTGGTGACCCGCGACAGCGTGCTCGGCCGGTTCAGCACCTGGCTCGGTCGGCGCACCGGCGGACCCCCGGATATGGCGATGCCTCTATTGCGCGGCGTCGGTCCCACCCTCATCCCCCGGCCGCAACGGATGTACCTGCGATTCGGCCCGCCGATCAGCACCGCACTGCCTGAGGGCGTCGAGCGGGAGGCGTGGATCGCGAAGATCAAGACCGATGTGCAGGCCAAGTTGGAAGCGGAGCTGGCCGACCTTCAACAGATCCGGAGCACCGACCCCTACCGGGAGCTCAACCCGCTCGCGTGGCGATCGGCGATCATGCCGGCGTCGGCTCCCGCCTGAGCGTGCATAGTTCGCAGCAGACGAAGGTCGCGGTGACCCGCCACCCGGTGTCTCCGACGTTCCAGTCGCACGCAACCGGACCGCGGCCACCATCCTGGCTTCCGCACATCACCGAAGTCCCTGGTGGATCAGCCTGAGTGGGCCGAAATCACTGAGTGCCAGCTGGCCATGCTGGCCGGCCGGTTCCACACCGGATCACCAGCGGCGGCTGAGCTCCACCGAGCCCAACGGAACGTACTCCGCTTACTCAGCGAGCCAGCGCGGAGGCGACCGCTCGGGCCTGGCTGGTCAGCGCGGTACACATCCGATTGAGGTTGACGACACCGCCCAGCGCGACCCCGGACAGGAGTCGGCATGCGCTGCCGGTACCTGCAGGAGCCGACGATCTCGGGGAGAAGGCGAACGCACCACAGACAGGCCAGGCGCCGATCCCCTGAGTGCGCAGGACACGCTCGGCGACCACGATCTGGTACTCGCGCGGTGTTCGCTCCGGGGAGCCGACGCCGCCGTGTTCGCGCCAGGTGGACGGGAGGAATTGCAGGCCACCGTAGAACCCGTTGCCGGTGTTGGTCGCCCAGTTGCCGCTTGATTCGCAGTGCGCGATCGCATCCCAATTCACCGTTCCCGCATGGGCATTCGGTGCGGCCATCGCCATTGACGCCGTAGACAGCGCGGCTGCGGTCAGCGCAACCCCCCACACCTTGCGCATGCGCACCGGATGTCCTTTCAGTCCGCCGCACGCGCGTGGACAACACGCACCGACGTGGTGGTCGATTGACGACCATCATTGTTATCGATGTTCTCGCAGTGAACCTTGAGGAAACTGTGAAGATTGTTCACAACTTTGCTCCGCACGCCGAGAGCGCAGCGGAAGACAGGCACACGAAGACCCTGCCCTGTTCGTCAGAAGCCCCCCACCTTCTTCGATGAACACGTGTTCGCTGTCACGGTGTGCCAGTTCAGGCACGCAGCCCGACAAAGCTCGCGGAACTTTTCCTGCGATCTGCCGGTCCCACCGGATGAGGTCATCGTCGGATGACCTCTGAAACCAGCGAGTTGGGCTTGTCCGCAAGCGGTTCAAGACATGCACATATCTCTGCGGCGGCTAGGTGCTCTGGCGGTGGGGTGGGCGTTGAAGATCGCGACGTCCCTGTCGGGTCTTCTCGCGTGGGTGCAGATCTCCGTGCCGTCGCCGAGAACGCGAAATACGTTGTCTTCGAACGCGATAGCGATTGTTTGTCCTTGGTAGCTGCGTCCTGCCCGCAGGCGGTGGCCGGCATCGCTGACCGGGAGGGTCAACGGCCATCTTCCCACTCGGTGCGGACACTCCTGTGACGCAGAGCCGGCGGCCACCTGACTCGCAGACCCAGACTGGGCCGTGACTTGCGCCACCAGCCCGGCTCAGCGACCTCACGACGTTGCCGGCTGAATCGTCAGAGAGGCAGTGCTAGTGCCATTTTCATTCAGTCGGAGGTGCAACAAGATGACGCTCAGTGTCGAGGTCGATGACGTTGAAGATCAGCGGGAGAGATTCGTGCGGGAGGCCTGGCCGGTGGTGGATCAGCTGTACCGGGCAGCGTTGCGCTACACCCACAATCACGCTGATGCAGAGGATCTCGCCCAGGAAACCATGCTGAAGGCATACCGCAACTACGCACAGTTCACGAGCGGCACCAATATTCGAGCGTGGCTGTTCCGGATCCTGGTCACTACCTGGATCAACCGCTACCGCCGGACTCAGCGGCGCCCTGACGAAGTGCTCACCGAGCGCATCGCCGAACTGGAATTCAGCTCGGCGGTACGCCGGTCATCGATCAGTTCCGCATCGGCCGAACTGCTTGCCCTGGAGTCGCTGGTCGACGAGGACGTCAAAGCCGCACTCGCAGGTCTGACCGAAGGGCAACGCATGGCAGTGTTCTTCGTCGATGTCGAGGGATTCCGCTACGCCGAAGTCGCTGACCTCCTCGACATTCCTCTCGGAACGGTGATGTCACGGCTGCACCGCGGGCGTCGTGCCCTGCGGCAGGCGTTGGTCGAGCAAGCTCCGCATCTGCGCCGTGCCTCATGAGGCCACCGTGCGCCCTACAACTGGAGACCGATCCTGGCGAAGTTCCGGTCTCCCGTCACAAACGAACACGCTGCCTCGTCGTATCAGTGTGAACCCATTCGTACACCGCGTCTGCCTGGCCATCCTGACCTTCACCGGCCTCCTGGTGGGGGTCTGGGCATACCTCGCACCAGTCTATTGGTACAACACGTTCCCCGGCTTGGGCCTTCGGTGGCTTCCCGTGCTGGGACCGTACAACGAGCACTTCGTCAAAGATGTCGGCGCCATGTACCTCGCCATGGCTGCAGTGAGCGTGATGGCATTCTGCTACGTGACAAATCAGGCGCTGATGCGGACCGCGGCGTTGGCGCTGTCGATCTTCAACATCCTGCACCTGATCTACCACGTCACCATGCTGCACATGTACGGCCCACTGGACGCCGTCCTCAACATGATCGCCCTGACGGTGGTCACCGTGTGCTCGCTGGCTCTTGCGATACCGGTCAAAGCACGCGAACACGCCGGCTCGGCCCCCCGCATTGCGCGCTGACACGACGCGAACATGCGGGCGGCGGGCTCGACGCCGAGTCAGGACTGCCACGACAGTGCGCACGGATGCAACGGTCGACGTTCCGGCACAGGATCTTTCAGCGCAGCCTCGCCGCCGGCGCAGAGGTGATATTCGCCCGGCACACCTGGTCCGAGTAGACACCGAACGTCAATGGCGAGGTCGGCCAGCGTTCCACGACATATCTCACCGATCGGACCGCAGAGGAATCGGCGGCGTCACATAATGGCGTCCTGGCTCGTCAAGAAAATATGACCGGACTGAGATACGCAGAAGAGTGCACGGTGGAGGAACTCCAAACCGCTGACGCAACGCCGGCACCACCCGGCCCCGCCCCAGTGGTGCCGGCCATTGGCGAGCACGATGTGTCCGCTGCTCGGGGATTACTGATCAACGTCGCGTACCGGATGCTCGGCTCTACGTCCGACGCCGAGGACGTGGTGCAGGAGACGTTCACGCGGTGGTACACGATGCCGGTGCCCGCCAGGGCCGAAATCACGAACCCGACGGCGTGGTGTGTCCGCGTCGCGACGCGGATCTGCCTCGACCTACTGAAGTCCTCCCGGCACCGACGTGAAGCCTATGTCGGTCCGTGGCTCCCCGAACCGCTTCCTCACCATGCGACCGCGGTCGCCTCGCGCACCGCCGATCCAGCCGATCGCATCACTCTCGACGAATCGGTGACGACCGCGGTGCTGACGGTTCTGGAAGCGATGACACCGCCAGAACGCGTCTCGTTCGTCCTCCATGACGTGTTCCAGTACCCCTTCGGGGAGATCGGCGAGATCGTCGGTCGCTCTGCCGATGCGTGCCGACAGTTGGCAAGCTCGGCACGACGGCGACTCAAGAACGGACGCAGCCACGCTGTCGATGCCACGAGGCACGCCGCAGCGGTTCACGGCTTCAAGAACGCGCTTGAGCGCGGAGACATCGGCGCACTGATCGGATTGCTCGACCCGGACGTGCACGTGGTGAACGACGGCGGCGGGCGGGTGCGTGCCGCGCTACGCGAGGTGATCGGGGCCGAGAAGGTGGTGCGGTACCTGATCGGGGTGCGGCGACGCCTACCCGACATCCAGATCGCCCCGGCAGACGTGAGCGGACAACCGGGCCTGGTGTTCCAACTGCACGGTACGACATGGGGTGTGGTGTCACTCGGTGTCGAGGACGGTCGCATCACCCGGTTGTGGATGGTGCTCAATCCCGACAAGCTCCGCTTCTGGCAGCCGGAGAACGGCTAGCACGAGCCCCGGTCACGGGCTCACATTGGCACACCCACCCGTCTGGATGGGCAGCCATTCGCGCGCCACCCAGCCGGCCGTCACATCACCGAGGAGTTCAAGATGCGTCTCGTCATCGCTGGAGCGACCGGAACTGTCGGGCGGTACGTCGTGGAGGCGGCCCGAGCTCGCGGTCATGACACAGTCGCGCTGTCGCGCGCGTCGGGCCAGGACCTCGTGACCGGCACCGGACTGGCGTCGGCGATGGCCGGTGCGCATGCGGTCATCGATGTCACCAGCACGAGAACAACGAGTGCGGCAAAAGCCACCGCATTCTTCACTGCGGTGACGCGCAACCTGCAACGCGCTGAGGTTCAGGCCGGCGTCGACCACCACATCGGACTGTCGATCGTCGGAATCGATGCGATCGACGCCGGTTACTACCGCGGGAAGTTGGCCCACGAGCGTGCGATCAGCGACGGCCCCGTCGCATGGTCGCTGTTGCGGGCCACCCAGTTCCACGAGTTCGCCGAACAGATCGTGCAGCGTGCATCGCTTGGGTCCCTCGTCGCCGTGCCGAAGATGCTGATCCGTCCGGTGGCCGCCCGTGACGTCGGGACACGGCTGGTCGAACTGGCAGAAGGGCGGCCGGTCGGGCGTGCCACCGACCTGACCGGCCCCGGCGACGAAGTGTTGATCGACATGGTCCGCCGGATGTTCGCGTTCGACGGAGTCAAACGGCACTGCGTGTCCTTAGCCCTGCCTGGAAAGGTATGGCGTGGTTCAGCTTCCGGATCGCTGCGGGGAAACAGCGACGCAGACCGCGCCGGCATCGCATTCGACGAATGGCTCGCCGGTCCCGATCACCACCAAGGACACTGACAGCGCTCCTGTCACGGCATCGCTTCTTTCGTCGCAGAGTCCGCTGCCCGTGGCAGGCCCTTGTGCTTCGGTGCCACGAAACTTCGCCTACGACACAGCGTCTGGGTGTGACAGTGCTCACCGCGGGATCACAAAATAGACCGCTACGGCGTCACAACGATATGAACACCTTTCGCATCGCACCGGTACGGCTGCCGACGCCACCGCCGTCGTCGAAGCGACAGAGGTTCGCAGGTAACGGTCTTGGCCACGCCTTCTGTGGCGGGCCGACACCACGGGGCAACCGAGTCATGGCAATCGAAACGACAACCAACAAGGAGTATCAAAGATGACGAAGATTCTGGTGATCGGCGGAGGTTTCGCCGGCGTGTGGAGCGCCGCGGCTGCCGCGCGTGTCGGCCGCGCAAACGGCACTGCGGGTGGCGATCTGCACATCACCCTGGTCAGCGATAGCGATGAGATGGTGATCCGGCCGAGACTGTACGAACGCGACCCCGGCCAGATGTCGGTCCTGCTCGACCGAGTGCTCAAGCCGATCGGCGTCGAGCGCATCCACGCCCGAGTGACTCGGATCGACACTGCAGCAAGAGCCGTCAAGATCGCCGGCGCCACGGGTCAGGTCCGGAGTCTGGACTATGACCGACTCGTGCTTGCCGCAGGAAGTCAGGTCTTCCAACCACAACTGCCCGGCCGGGAGTTTCTGTTCGACATCGATACGATCGCCGCCGCGGACGCTCTTGAGCGGCACGTTCAGCGACTCGAAACGCGCGCCGGCGACGCCGCATCAGAGGGCCGGTTCACCGCCGTCGTCATCGGCGCCGGCTTCACCGGCCTGGAGATCGCCACCGGACTGATGGGGCGGCTGAGCGAGATCGCGGCCGCCAATTCCTGCCGCCCCAGGGTCGTCCTTGTCGATCGGTCCCATGAAGTGGGAGCCCAGCTCGGTGAAGGGCCACGCCCCTACATCACGGAGTCGTTGCAGCAGTTGGGGATCGAGCTGCGTCTAGGTTCCGAGGTCAGCGAAGTCACCGAGTCACAGGTGCGGCTCATCGACGGGGAGATCATCCCGACCGAGACGGCGGTATGGACCGTGGGGATGTCGGCCAGTCCGCTCACCCAGATGATCCCGGGTGAGAAAGACGCGATCGGCCGGCTCGTCGTCGATGAGTACCTGAGGGTGCCTTCGACTCCGAGTGTGTACGCGGCCGGTGACACCGCGGCCGCGTCGGTTGAGGACGGCCACGTCACGATGCAGAGCTGCCAGTACGCGACACCGCTGGGCAAGTTCGCCGGCTACAACGTCGCGGCCGACCTCCTGGGCCTCGATCTGGTCCCCTTCGCTCCCAACCCGTACGTGACGTGTCTGGATCTCGGCCCCGCAGGAGCGGTACTCACCACCGGCTGGGACCGCGAGGTGCAGATGACCGGCAGCGAGGCGAAGGCGTTCAAGCACCGGATCAACACCGAATGGATCTACCCGCCCGTCGACGACGAGGAAGCCATCTTCCGGGAAGCCGACTACCGCTTCACCTGGACCTTGGGCTGACCGGCGTGAAGCACGGATGCCGCCAGGACGAAACTGGCGGCATCTCGGTGCTGACGCTGAACGGTGACGGGTGAGTCGTCAGCGGGCCGGTGCGGGCTGGGGTACCGGGCGCAGTTCGGGCTCCAGTCCGAAATGATCGCTCAGCGTCGACCCGCTGTACTCGGTGCGGAACAGGCCGCGCCGCTGCAGGATGGGCACCACCTGTTCGGTGAAGTCGAGTGTCCCCCTCGGATGTAGCGGGACCAGGATGTTGAATCCGTCGGCAGCTCCGGCCCGGAACCAGCTCTCCAGTTCGTCGGCGATCTGTTCTGCCGAGCCCGAGGTGGTCCAGTGCACGTTGCGCAGGCCCTTCTCCACCTTGACCGCCAGTTCGCGGATCGTCAGATTCTCCTGCTGCACCCAGGTCCGCAACCGGTTCAGCCGGCTCTGTCCGCCCTTGAACTGGGTGTAGTGCGGTAACGCCTCCAACGGGAACGGGCCGTCGAGGTCATAGATGCTGAAGTCCACCCCGAGTTCGTCACCCAGCTGGCCGATCACGTCGACGTTCTTGGTGGCCAGTTCCTCCAGCTCGGCCTCCAGCGCCTTGCCCTCGGCTTCGGTGGAGCCGATGTAGGGCACCACCCCGGGCAGGATCTTCGCCGACTGCGGGGCACGGCCGAACTTCGCCAGCCGGGCCTTCACATCGTCGTAGAACTCCAGCCCGTTGGGGATGGTCGAGGACCCGGTGTACACCGCCTCGGCGCGCCGCGCGGCCATATCCCGTCCACGGTCCGAAGCGCCGGCCTGCACCAGCACAGGAAAACCCTGCGGGGAAGGCACAATCGGCAGGGCGCCCTCGACGTCGAAGAACCGGCCGTGGTGGGTGACCTGCTGCCCGGACCACAGCGCCAGCACCACGTCGACGAACTCCGCGGCGCGCTCGTAGCGCAGTTCGAAGTCCGGGTGGCTGTCGAAACCGAAGTTACGGGCGATCGCGTCTCCGGAGGAGGTGACGAAGTTCATCCCGATCCGGCCGCCGGACAGGTGATCCAGCGAGGCGAAGCGCAGTGCGACCTCGTAGGGATCGTTGTAGGTGGTGGAGATGGTGCCGATCAACCCGATGTGGCTGGTCTGCGCGGCCAGGGCGGCCAGCAGGGTCAGCGGCTCGTTGCTCATGGCCAGCGGTTCCCGCTCGCTGTAGACCTTGGGGCTGTCGGCCAGGAACACCGCATCCAGCTTGGCCTTTTCCGCGGCCTGCACGATGCGGGTGTAGTACTCCAGCGAGCACACCTCGGTGGGCTGTGACTCCGGGTGCCGCCACGCGGCCCGATGGAAGCCGATCCCGCGCAGGTTGAGGTTCAGGTGCATCTGGGACGTCATTGCGGCACTCCTACGGGGACGGCGGCGGCCAGACCGAGATGGCCGCGCAGGGTGGATGTTTCGTAGCGGTCGCGGACCACTCCGAGGTCACGCAGCCGCGGCAGCACCTCGCGGGTGAAAAGCTCGGTGCCGGCGGCGGTCAGGTGCAGGACGAATCCGTCGCCGGTGGCCAGGCGGACCGCCAACGCGGCGGGCTCCGACAGGTCGGGGGTGATCTCGCGCAGTACCAGCGGCGCGTCGACCGGGTGCTCGCCGGTGAGCACCGCGACGTCGGCGTGGGTGCGGGCCAGTTCGGCGGTGGCCGCCGAGTCGACTCCGACCAGCAGCGGCGGGTGCAGCTGAGGGCTGCGCGGCAGGTTCAGCGGCCCGGCCACCCGGAAGAACTCACCGGAGTGGTCGATCGGGTGCAGCAGGTCCGCGTCGACGTACACCCCGGATTCGATGTCGGCAACCACCGCACCGTCTTCCCAGCTCTCCCAAAGCTTCTGCAGGACGGTGACGAATTCGGCTGCGCGCAACCAGCGTTGCGTCTCCGGAGTGGTGGCTGGGTGCAGGGCGGCGGCGCTGTCCTCGGCGGCGTCGACCAGCCGCCAGCCGGCCCGCCCCCGCGACAGGTTGTCCAGGGTGTTGAGCATGCGGGCCTGGTTGTAGGGCGCCACGTACTGCGCCGAGACCTGGGCGATCAACCCGATGCCGGTGGTGCGCGGCACCAGATTGGCCAGCAGGGTGGACGGTTCGGCCGGCACCGCCGGGCCGGGCAACGGGGCCAGCACGGCGTCGAACACCGCGGTTTCGGCGGCATGAATGGCCCGGTAGAGCCAGGACAGGTCACTGTCGCCGGTGTCGGGTTCGGGGTGCAGCAGAAGGTGGGTCACGCTCACTCCTGGTTCTCGGTGGGGCCGAGCACCTCGGTGGCCAGCCAGGCCAGCACGGTGTCCTCGGCGGGCGGGTTGTGCAGGGCGACCCGCAGATCGCGGTAGTGCCGTTGCAGCGGGGAACTCAGCCGCATCGACGCCGCGCCGATCAACTGTCCGCAGTGGTCGACGACGGCGGTGGCGTGCCGGTGCACCAGCACCTTCACTGCGCCGGCCTGCGCCGCGGTGATGTCCCGGTCCGGGACGCGGCGCAACGCATCGTCGAGCAGTGCTCGGGCGCTGAGGTATTCGAGTTCGGCGGCCGCGGCACGGTCCCGGATCCGGGTGGTGTCCTTCAGGGCGCCCGGCCGGCCGTCGGTGCGCGGGCCGGCGGCGAACGCGATCGCCTCGGCGCGGGCGGCCTCGGCCACCCCCAGGTGCACTGACGCCAGCATCAGCGGCCACCAGATCGGTTGGGTGGCATCGACCGGCCCGTCGGCGCCGACGGTCTCGACGAGTGCCCCGGGGTCGACGCAGACATCGTCGAGGCGCAGATCCTGGCTGTCGGAGCCGCGTAGGCCGGCCGCGTCCCAGGTCTCCAGCACGGTGAGCCCGTCGGCCGGTTGCGGCACCAGGAAGTGCCCCTTGCCGGGACCGTCGGCGAAGGACGCCACGATCACGATGCTGCCCGCGGCCCGGGCCCCGGTGGCGTAAGTCTTGGATCCCGTTATCCGCCAACCTCCGTCGTCCCGGCGGGTGGCGACCGTCTTGATCGGCGCGCCGCGGCTCGGGGCGCCGCTGAGTTGCTCGCTGGCCACCAGCGCGACGAGTTCGCCGTCGGCCAGGATGCGGGCCGCCAGCTTGGGCAGCGCATCGGAGGTGCTGCTGGTGAACAGCCGGGTGGTGTGGATGTAGTGCATGGCCAGCACCAGCCCGGTGGCGGCGTCGCCGGCCGCGATCTCGCGGACCGCGGCCGAGGCCTCGGCGATCCCGGCCCCGGGACCGCCGAGTTGGCGCGGCACGGTGAGGGCCGGCAGGCCGCTGGCCCGCAGATCGGTGAAGTTCTGCGGTTGGAACCCGGCATCCCAGTCCGCGGCGGCCCGGGCGGCCACCGCCTCGCGCACCTGGCGCGCCGACAACGTCATCGGGCACCTCCGCTGGCGGCGCGGTTGCCCGGTACCGCATCGATCAGTTCGCGGGTGTACGCGTGCCGCGGCGCCCCGAAGATCTGCGAGGTCGGGCCCTGCTCCACGAGTTCGCCGCGGCGCAGCACCCCGATCTCATCGGAGATCTGCTGCACCACCGCGAAATCGTGGGAGATGAACAGATAGCCGAGATCGAGTTCCTGCTGCAGTGCCACCAGCAATCGCAGGATCTGGTCCTGAACCGAGACGTCCAGCGCGGAGACTGGTTCGTCGAGTACCAGCAGTTCCGGTTGCAGCGCCAGCGCGCGCGCGATCGCGACGCGCTGCCGCTGGCCGCCGGACAGTTCGGCGGCCCGGCGTTGCGCGGTCCCGGGGGGCAGCGCCACCTGGTCGAGCAGTTCGGCGGCGCGCCGGGCGCGGGCGGCGCGGTCACCGATCCCGAAGGCGCGCAGGGGTTCGACGATCACCTCCCCGATCTGCAGCCGTGGGTCCAGCGAGGAGTACGGGTTCTGGTACACCAGCTGCACGCGCCGTCGCAGCTCGCGCAATTGGTTCCCGCCGACCATGGTGATGTCGGTGCCGTCGAACCACACCCGACCCGCGGTGGGCTGCTCCAACCGCATCGCGATCCGCGCCAGAGTGGACTTCCCGGAACCCGATTCGCCGATCAGACTGTAGGTGCGGCCACGGTGCACCGTGAGAGACACGTCGTCGACAGCGGTGACTGGTTCCTTACGCCCCGGCAGGGCAAAGCGTTTGGTGATGCGCTCCAGGCACAGCAGCGGGCCGGTCTGCGCCGGCCGCTCCGGCAGCAGGGTGTCGCCGGACAGGCTGGGCGCGGCCGCCAGCAGCTTCCGGGTGTAGGCCTGCGCAGGTGCGGCCAGCAGCCCGGCGGTGGGTGCCTCCTCGACCACCCGGCCGTGCCGCATGACCACGATGCGGTCGGCGCGGTCCGCGGCGACGCCGAGGTCATGGGTGATCAGCAGCACCGAGGTGTTGTCCTCGGCGGTCAACTGGGCCAGATGGTCCAGCACCCGCCGCTGCACCGTGACGTCGAGGGCGCTGGTGGGTTCGTCGGCGATGACGAGCTTGGGCCGGCAGGCCAGCGCGATCCCGATCAGCACGCGCTGTTTCATGCCACCGGACAGCTCGTGCGGGTACTGGCGGGCGCGGGCCTCCGGGTGAGTCAGCCCGGCCCGGTCCAGGATCTCGATGGCCAGTTCGGCGGCCTCGGCGCGGCCGGCCAGCCCGTGCACCCGCAACGTTTCGGCGACCTGCTCACCGACCCGCTTGACCGGGTTCAGCGCGAGGTTGGGATCCTGTGGGATGAAACCGATCTCGGCGCCGCGGATCTTGCGCAGCGCCCGCCCGCGCAGCCGGGTGATCTCGCGGCCGTCGTAGGTGATGGATCCGGCGGTCACCGCCCCGGAGGCCGGTAGCAGCCCGATGATGGAGTGCGCGGTGGTGGACTTCCCGGAGCCGGACTCCCCCACCAGCGCCACCACCTCGCCGGGTGCGATGGTCAGGTCGACTCCGCGGACCGCGTCGACCTCGACGCCGCGGCCGCGGTAGCCGACGTGCAGATCCTGAAGCTGCAGCAGGCTCATCGGATCAGCCCGTCGTTGTCCAGGGCCCGGCTGATCCGGTTGGCCGACAGCACCGCCAGCGCGATGATCAGTCCGGGCAGGGTGGTCAGCCACCATGCGGTGGCCAGGTAGTTGCGGCCCTCGGCCACCAGCGAACCCCACTCCGGTGCCGGCGGCGGGGCACCGAACCCGAGGAAGCTCAGCGAGGACACCGCGAGGATCGCCGCCCCGAATTCCAGTGCCGCCAGCACCAGTACCGATCCGAGCGAGTGCGGCAGGATGTGGCGCCACAGGATGGTCGGTTTGCGGACGCCGCACACCTCGGCGGCCTCGATGAAGGTCTGGGTGCGGGTGCGCAGCACGTCCGAGCGCATCAGCCGGGCGAAGCTGGCCACCGAGGCCACCCCCACCGCGACGGCGACGTTGACGGTACCGAAGCCCAGTGCGGTGACCACGGCCAGCGACAGCAGCAACCCGGGGATGGACAGCAGTACGTCGACCAGGCGCATGATGACGTCGTCGACCCGGCCCCCGGCGAAGCCGGACAGCACGCCGATGGCCGAGCCGACCACCAGGCCCACCGCCACGGCGATCGCCGTGGCCTGCAGCGACAGCGCGGTGCCGTGCACCACCCGGGAGAACACGTCGCGGCCCAGATGGTCGGTGCCGAACAGGTATTCGGCGCCGGGCGGCTGCAGCTTGTCCCGCGGCACGCCGATCAGCGGGTCCCGGCCGGTGAACAGTTCGGGGAACAGCGCCCACCCGAACACCAGCACCAGGAACAGCACCGACAGCAGCAGTCCGGGCCGGTGCAGCGCGGTCAGCAGGGGCCCGCGCCAGCGCTGGCCGCGAGTGCGGACCCGGATCCGCAGATCGGGCTCGGCCGGTTCCTCGGCCTCGACCGCCAGCACGTCGAGCACGGTCATGCGGTTCCCCCTCCGATCGTGACGGGCCGCACCCGCGCGATCCGCGGATCGACCAGCGGGTAGATCAGGTCCACCACGAGGTTGACCACCGCGAAGATCGCCGCGGCCAGCACCACCAGCCCGAGCAGCATCGGGATGTCCTGGGCGGCAACGGCTTGTTCGGTCAGCCGGCCGATCCCGTGCCGGCTGAACACCGTCTCGACCACCACCGCGCCCGCCAGCAGGTTGCCGATGGTGATGCCGATGATGGTGAGCACCGGGATGGACGCGTTGCGCAGCGCGTGCCGCAGCTGGATCTGCCAGCGCGGTACGCCCTTGGCGACGGCGGTGTCGATATAGGGCTGAGCCCAGGTGGCGGTCAGCGTCTTGGCCAGCAGTTGTGCGAACACCGCCGAGGTGGGCACCGCCAACGTCAGGGCCGGCAGCACCAGCGAACCGAAGCCCTTGTTGCCGGTGGCGGGAAACCATCCAGTGCCGAACGAGAAGGCCTGCAGTAGAAGCAATCCGATCCAGAAGGTCGGCACCGACACGCCCAGCGGGGGCAGCGACAGCAGGAACTGGCGCAGCGGCCGCAGCCGGGTGTAGGTGGCCAGCAGGGCCAGCGTGCCGCCGGCGAGCAGCGACAGCACGAAGGCCAGCGCGGCCAGCAGCAGGGTCTGCGGCAGCGCCTCGGAGATCAGGGCGGTGACCTTCTCCCCGGTGGGCACCGAGTTGCCGAAGTCACCGCGCACCGCGTCCCACAGCGTGTACAGGTACTGCAGGTGTACCGGCTGGTCGAGGTGGTGTTCGGCGCGCAGGGCGTCGACCACGGCGGGGTCCAGCGCGATCTGGTCCCCGCCGGAGCTGAGCATGATCTCCACCGGATCGCTGGGCAGCAGGTACAGGATGACGAAGGTCAGGGTGAACGCCGCCCACAGCACGAACAGCCCCTGGGTGACCCGCCGCAGCAGGTAGCGGCTCATGAGCCGCCACCGCCGGTACGCCAGGCGTCGAAGAGGACGGTCGCGCCGTACGGGTCGATGCTGACCCCGTGCACGTCGGGCGCCACCCCGACGGCCTTGGTCTGTTCGCGCACCGGGATCCAGTAACCGTCGCGCAGCAGCTTCTCCTGCAGCGCCCCGGCCGCCGCGGCGCGGTCCTCGTCGGTGGCCGCCCGGTTCAGGGTGGCGGCCGCCTCCTCCAGGTCGAGCTGATTGGAGCCCTGCAGCGCCTGGTTGGTGTTCTGGAACAGCCCGACCAGGAAGTCGACGTCCTTGGCGGGTCCGGAACCGGTGAGGAAGTCGTAGCCGGCGTCGGCCTTGTTCTTCATCAGCGACGAGTACTCGGCCTGGGTGACCGGCAGGATCTGCACGGCGATGCCGACCTTGGTCAGCTGCTGCTGGATCAGTTCGAGTTCCTGCTGGGTGGCGCCCTGGCTGGATCCGGTGATGATCATGATCTTCGGTGCCAGCCGCAGCCCGTCCTTGGCCCACACTCTGTCAGCGCCCTTGGCCCAGCCGTTGTCGGCCAGCAGGTTCTGCGCTTCCTCGGGCTGGTACTGCAGGAACTCCGACTTGTCCTGCCACAGCGGGGTGTTGGCGGCGATGGCGCTGGTCGGGATGTTGTACTCATCGGAGTACAGGGTGTCGCGGATCTCCTCGCGGTCGATCGCCTTCTGGATGGCCTGACGCACCACGAGGTCCCTGCCCAGCGGGCTGAGCGGGTTCTGCCGGAGGCCCGGAACCAGATTCGGAGTAGTGGCGGTGAGGATCTCGGCACCCTGGCGTTTCACCGCGTCCTGGTCGATGACGGGGACGTCGTCGACGATGTCGAACTGGCCCGAGGTCAGACCGCCCACCCGGACACCGGATTCGGGCACCACCTCGAAGACGATGCGGTCCAGGTAGGCCGCGCCCTCGTGGTCGGTGACGCCCGGGGTGGGCCAGTTGTAGTCGTCGCGCTTGTCCAGGGTGATGCGCTGCTGGTTGATCACCTCGGAGATCACGTACGGCCCGCTGCCGATCAGATTCTTGCCCGCGCAACGCTCTTCGAGCGGGGCCTCCAGTGTGGCGGGGGCGTAGACGGAGAAGTACGGGTCCGACAGGTTGCGCAGGAAGCCGAGCTCGGGCTCGGTGAAGTCGACGCGGACGGTGTGCGGATCGACGACGGTGGTGCCCTGATAGGTGTTGAGGGCACTGATGATCTGGGTTTCGGATTGGCCGCTCTTGGTGATCGCCTTGAGGTTGTCCAGATTGGCCTTCACCAGTTCCGCGGTCAGCGGGGTGCCGTCGGAGAAGGTGACGTCGTCGCGCAGGTGCAGGGTGAACGACTTGGCGCCGGGCGCGATCTCCCAGCTCTCGGCCAGCCGTGGGATCACCTCCCCGGTTTCGCGGTCCTGATCGGTGAGTCGGTCGGCGAAGTGCTCGGGCGCGGACAGGCCGCGGGCCCGCAGCACCGGGTCCACGCATTTGGGCCATTCCGCCAGCGCGTAGGTCAGCGTGCCGCCGGGCACGGGGTCACCGGCCGGCTCGGAGGAGGCGTCCGTGCCCGAACCGGAGCACGCCGACAGGGTGAGAGTCAGCGCGCCGAGCAGGGCGACGGTGGCGGGGTAACGAGAAGTGTTCATGGGCAAGTCATTTCTGCGAGTGCGGGCCGGGACGACGGACGATCAGAGGATCAGTTCTGACATCGGTTCATCGGGCGATCCACGTGTCGTAGAAGACGCTCTCGCCGTAGGGGTCGATGCGGTAGCCGTGCACGTCGGCGGCGGTGGCGAACACGCGGGTGGCCTCGCGCACCGGGATCCAGTCGGCCTCGGCGATCAGGTAGCGCTGCAGCGCGTCGGCGGCGGCCAGCCGCTGCTCGTCGTTCTCGGCGAAATCCAGTGCGTCGATCTGATTTTCGAGTTCCGGGTCGGGAAAACCACCGAGACGCCGATTGGTGGCGCGGAACAACCCGATCAGGAAGTCGATGTCCTTGCTCAGCCCGGCACCGGAGGCGAAGTCGTAATCGGCCTCGGCCACGTTCTTCAGGTTGGCCGATTCCTCGGCGGCGGTGGTGGGCACCAGGCGCACGTCGATGCCCACCTGCTTGAGCTGCTGCTGGATCAGTTCCAGATCCTGTTGGCTGGCCCCGCGGGTACTGCCGGCCACGTAGTTCAGCTTCGGGGCCAGCCGCGCCCCGTCGCGGACCCGCACCCCGTCCGGGCCCGGCACCCAGCCGTCGGCCTCCAGCAGCTCCTTGGCCGCCTCCGGGTCGTAGGCCAGTTCCTCGGACTGATCGGCGGCCAGCGGTGTCGAGGCCGCCACCAGGCCGGTGGGCACCGGGTAGTCCGGGCTGTACAGGGTGTCGCGGATCTCCTCGCGGTCGATCCCCTTGAGAATCGCGCGGCGCAGCACCACGTCGGCGCCGAACTGGCTGTACGGGTTGTGGTAGACGCCCGGGTTCAGGTTCGGGATGGTGCCGAACACCACCTGCGCGCCACTGGCTTTGAGGGCCTCCTGGTCGGTTGCGGGTACCTCGTCGATGACGTCGAACTGGCCGGACTGCAGCCCGCCGACGCGGACTCCGGACTCCGGCACCACCTGGAACTCGATACGGTCCAGGTAGGCCTCGCCCTGGTGCTCGGACACCGCCTCGGGCGCCCAGTTGTAGCCGTCCCGGCGCTCCAGCACGATGCGCTGGTTACGGACGGCCTCGGTGATGACGAACGGCCCGGAGCCGACCAGCTTTCCGGCGCACCGGTCCTCGTAGGAGGCAGCCGCCGTGCTGGCCGCGTAGATGCCGAGGTAGGGGTCGCTGGCGTTGCGCAGGAATCCCAGTTCGGGCAGGTCGAACCGGACCCGGACGGTGTGGTCGTCCAGCACGTCGGAGCCGGCGTAGCTGTTCAGCGCGCTGTTGACCGGGGTGTCGGCGTTGCCGTCGGCGGCCAGAGTCACCAGGGCGTCGAGGTTGGCGCGCACCACTTCGGCGGTCAGTGGGCTGCCGTCGGAGAAGGTGACGTCGTCGCGCAGCTCGAAGGTGTAGGTGCGGCCGCCGTCGGTGATCTCCCAGGACCGGGCCAGCCGGGGCACGATGTCGCCGTCGGCGTCTTGGTCGGTGAGTGTTTCGACGAACTGCTGCGGGCCGCTGAACAGCCGGGCCCGCACGGCGGCGTCGATGCATTCCGGATACGACGCGACCGCGTAGCGCAGCGTCCCGCCGCGCACCGGATCACCTTGGGGCGCGGCGGTTTCGGTGCTGGACCCGGCGCAGCCCGCGGCGAGGACGGCGGTGGCCACCAGTGCCGACAGGGTGCGGGTGCGCATCATCCGTAGATCTCGTTGACGACGGGGATGTGGGCCGGGTTGAGCAGGGTGCGCGAGGTGTAGCCGAGGCGCCGGCCCAGTTCGGTGGAGGCGCGCAGGGCGTCGGCGTCCCCGCCGGGCGGGAAGGTGACCTGCACCGGCCCTGGCAGCCCTGCGGCGCGGGCGGCCAGCACCACCTGGGCGCGGGAGGCGAACAGTCCCTCGTCGGTGGTGGTGCCCAGATCCTTCTTGAGGTCGCCCTCGCCCAGGCCGATCGACTCGACGAGGTGGTCGGCCGCGGCCAACTCGGGCACGGCCAGCACCCCGGCCGCGGTCTCCACCATCACCTGCAGCCCGATCACCCGGGTGATCCCGGCGGTGGCGCGGCGGCGGTCGAGTTCCTTTGCCACCAGCCGGACTTCGTCGGCCCGGACGGATTTGGCCACCCGGATCGCGGAGAGCCCGGGACCGACGATGGCGTCCAGGTCGGCGTCGAGGTACCCGGTGCCCACGGCATTGACACGCACCAGCACGGGCTTGGGCGGTGCGCCGGTGATGACCTCGGAGACCAGTTTGCGGCCGATGTCCTTGCGGTCCGGCGGGGTCAGGTCCTCCAGGTCGAAGACCACCGCGTCGGCTTCGTTGTCGAAGGCGGCGGCGACCAGGTTCTCATCGCCGGCGGGCACGTAGAAGTAGGAGCGGATCTTGGCAGGGTCGAATTGCAAAGTCATCAGAAGAATCCCGTGGTCGGAGGTTGGATGTCGTCAAGCAGGTAGGCGCCGACGACGGACGCCTTGTAGGCGCGTGGGTTGTGGCTGGCAACCGTGCGGGCGTTGCGCCAGTGCCGGTCCAGGTTGTGGCTGCGCGCCGCGGCGGAGGCGCCGCCCACGTCGAAGAGTTGTTCGCCGGCCTTGAGCGCGGCCTCGACGGCGAAGAACTGGGCCCGCGCCACGGTGACGCTGGCTTCCAGCAGGGCGACCTGCTCCGCATCGGAACCGTTGGGCACCTCGTCGACCCGGTCGATGGTCTCGGCGGCACGCAGCACCGCCGATTCCGCGGCGTAGACGCGGGCCGCGGTCTCCCCCACCGTCAACCGGACGTACGGGTCGTCCACCGACCGCTCCACGCCACTGTGCTTGATGGGGCGAGCCTTGTTGCGGGCGTAGGCGATCGCGTCCGACAGCGCGTTGCGGGCGATGCCGACCTCGACCGAGGCGAGGAAGATCTGGAAGAACGGGGAGAGCGCGGGGCGGACATCACCCCGGTTGTCGACCGCGGTGAACTCGTCCTCGTGGATGACGACGTCGGTGAAGGTGGTGGTGCCGCTGGCGGTGAGCCGCTGCCCGATGCCGTCCCAGTCGTCGATACGCTCGATCCCGTCCCGGTCGGCGGGCAGCACGAAGGCGATGGGCTGATCGTCCTCGTCGACGGCGCGCACGTTGATCCAGTCGGCGAACAGGGTGCCGGTGCTGTAGTACTTCACGCCGTTGACCCGCCACCCGTCCGGAGTCTGGGTGACCCGGGTGGCGATCTTGCCCTGCGCACCGCCGGTCTCGCCGCTGGCCAGCCCGAACACGTCACCGGCCAGGATGCGGGCGAACCAGCGTTCCTGCTGCTCGGGATTCTGCGAGCGGCGCAGTTGTTCGACGAAGGCGAAATGCGAGCGCACGGCCTGGGCGATGTTGGCGTCGGCGGTCGCCAGGTCGATGATGAACCGGATCAGCTCGCTGACGGTGGCATCCGGGCCGCCGAACTTATTCGGTACCCGCCACGTTCCGAGGCCTTCGGCGAAGAGACGCGCCACCTCCGGAAATGGCATGCGACGCACCAGTTCCCGGTCGGAGGCTTCGGCGGCGATCTCGGGTAGGACGGTGCGGGCCGTGTCGCGCAGGTCGGCCACCGTGGTGGTGGCGGCAAGCGAGGTCACAACGGTTCTCCTGAACGTGGTCGGGTTGTGGGTCAGATGGCGCTGCGGGACTCCCAGGCCCCGGGTTCGCGGGTCAGTTCGGCGATGTCGTCGGGGAGCCGGCCGGCGACCAGATCGGCCAGGGTGGTGCGTTCGAGCACCCGCCGCAGCGAGACCCTGGCCGCCACCCAGACCGATTGCAAGGCCTCCAACCGGTCTCCGTAGTCGAGGTCTTCGGGACACTCCCCGCGCACCGTGAGTAGTGGGCCGTTGAGCGCCCGCACGATGTCGGCGACCGCGATGCGGTCGGGTGCGACCCGGAGCCGATGGCCGCCGCCGTGCCCGCGTTGGCTGACGACGAACCGGGTGCGGTTGAGTTCGGAGAGGATGGCTTCCAAATACTTGGCCGGGATGTGCTGGTCGGCGGCGATGCTCTCGGAGCTGTGCGGCACCTGCCAGTCCGCGGCCAGGTGCGCCAGCGCCCGCAGGGCATAGTCCGTCTTAGCCGATATGCGCATGGGCCGTCTTCACCAGTTCGTGCTCCAAACCCGCTGCGGCACCGCGCACGTGGCGGACCTCGGTGTAGCCGAGGTCGCGCAGCGTCTGCACGACACGGCCCGACCCCTGCTCCCGGTTGCAGAACACCACGATGGAGCGGGTCCGGGCGACACCCAGCGCGCCCTGCTCCTGCGGGTCGAACAGCGCCGGAACATCGACCTTCTCGACGTGCAGTACGCCGGGGATCACACGGTCACGGTCCCCGCTCTTGCGTACGTCGAGCAGCAAGGCGCCGGCGCGGTGCCGGGCCAGCGCCTCGTCCGGGTGGATCAGCAGTTCGTCGTTGCCGGCGACCTGGGTCGTGCTGCCCAGCGCGGCGGACAGGCCCGCGACCGCCAGACGCAGGGCGTCGTCGGATTCCGGGGCGACCACGGCCCCGCACCCGTGCACCTCCAGGTCACGGTCGAGTACGTAGGCGCCACGCACCAGTTGGCGGCCGCCCAGGTCGAGGATGACGGGGTGCAGGGAGTACTCCAGGCCGGTGAGGTGCGAGGAAGTGCCCCCGGTGGCGACCGGCATGACGACCTTGTCGGTGAAGGCGCCCGGCGGCAGCAGGTCGAGCACTGCTTTGAGGGTCGCGGAGAAGGAACCGTTACGGACCGGGGTGACCGGGATGACCGCGTCGGCGGCCTCGACGGTGGCCGCGATGTCGCGGGCGGCCGCCGCGGAGCTGTCCCCGCCGATCAGTACCTCGGCCGGGGTGAGGCCGGGGTCGACGATGACGGTGGTGTGCCCGTAGCCGTCCAAGCATTCGGCGACATAGGTGCTCAATGCGTATGCGCGGGAGGTCTTCCCGGTGGTACCGGCGAGGAGGACGATCAGAGCCATTCAAACCTCCTCTTGGACAGTCCTATTCGTAACTGCGGTCGAGAGGGATTCTTTCTCTAGCGGATTGGTAGGGAAAGACATCTATTCGCGGTGATTCTTGGGTCGGTTCTCCCGCGGCCGACGACGTTGGACGGCGGGGATGCGGGTAGCCACGGTTTCGAGATCCGTTGGAATACCGAGGCCCCAAGGTCGTGACCCCACCGGCGATTGCCGCTCCCCCGGCTCGACAGTTCGTCGACCCCATCCGGCTGAGGTTGACGGCGCCGCCCAACACGACCCCGGACACGAGGCGGCATGCGCTGCCGGTACCGGCAGGAGCCGACGACCTCGGGGAAAGGGCGAAAGCGCCGCAGACGGGCCAGCGCCGATCCCCTGCGTGCGAAGGACCCGTTCGGCGACCATGATCTGGTACTCACGTGGCGTTTGTGCCGGCGAGCCAACACCGCCGTGTTCGCGCCAGGTGGACGGCAAGAACTGCAGGCCGCCGTAGACCCCGTTGCCGGTGTTGGCGGCCCAGTTGCCGCTGGATTCGCAGTGCGCGAACGCATCCCAATCCACCGTGCCGGCATGCGCGGTCGGTGCAGCCACGGCCAACGACGTTGTGGACAGCGCAGTGCGGTCAGCGCCGCGCCCAACACCTTGCGCATGTGCAACGGATGTCCCTTCAAAGCTGAACGATGCGCAGCGCAATTGTTATCTGTGTTCTCGGAGTGAAGGCTGAGGAGACTGTGAAATTTGTTCATGAAACTCACGCGTCAGGCATGTAGGTCCGAGCCGGGTATAGCGGCGGGCACCGCGTTCGACGGCGCTCTCGGAGCGCTGTCGCACCCAGATCATCAGGTTCGCCTGTTCGATTTCGGTCGCCGTATTCGGCAGCGCTGCAGGGAATTCCAACCAACTGCTGAACCGGAATCCCAACGGACGATGTCGGACGATCGCAGCCCGACCGTCGGGGTCGAAGCATCTTGAAGGACTGGATTTGTCGGTGGTCGAATGTATGTTCGAAGTATGGCGGGTGGGGACTTGCAAAGCGCGGTCAGCGCGGTGCGGGCTGCATTCGAGGAGGTGGCCGCGTACGAGGTGGATCTGCTGACGCGGCCGGATCTTGTTGCCGTTCTGGACGACCTCGAGACTCTGTCGTGCCAACTACCGGCGATGAGCCACCGGCTGCTGGCGCGGTTGCAGGCCGAGGCCGCTCCGCAGCAGATGGGCGCGAAGTCCTGGAAGGAAGTCCTCACGACTCGGTGGCGGATCTCGGGGTCGGAGGCCCACCGGCGGCTGGCCGAGGCCGAGGTGTTGGCACCGCGGAGGTCGTTGACCGGGCCGCCGTTGCCGCCGCTTTTGCCGGCGACTGCGATGGCCCAGGCGCGCGGCTGGATCAACGCCGAACACGTCGAAGTGATCCGAAAATCGATCAAGAAGGTACCGGGCTGGGTGGACACCGCCACCCGGGAGCAGTTCGAGGTCGACCTGGTGCGTACTGCGGTGGGCAATGGCCCGAAGGAGTTGAAGGACTCCGCGGATCGCACGTTGTTCCTGATGGATCAGGACGGTCCGGAGCCTGATGACACCGAACGTGCCCGCAAGCGCGGCGTCTCGTTAGGTAAGCAGGGCGCCGACGCGATGACCCCCATGACTGCGCAGTTGACCCCGGAGGCCCGCGCGGTGTTGGAGGCGATCTTCGCCAAGTACGCCGCCCCCGGAATGTGTAACCCCGACGATCCCGAACCCTGCACCTCCGGCACACCGTCGCAAGCCCAGATTGACAACGATCACCGCAGCCTGGCCCAGCGCCAGCACGACGCCTTCGTCGCGGTCGGTCGTATTGCGCTGATGAGCGGGGAACTCGGGAAGCTCAATGGGTTGCCGGTGTCGGTGATCATCCGCACCACGTTGCAAGATCTGGAATCGCCGGCCGGAGTCGGTGTCACCGGTGGCGGCACCGTCCTGCCGATCGCCGACGTCATCCGGATGGCCGGGCATGCCAACCACTATCTGGCGGTGTTCGACCGCGCGACCGGGTCGGCGTTGGATCTGTTCCGCACCAAGCGGGTGGCCTCTCCGGCGCAGCGGATCATGCTGATCGCCCGCGACGGCGGCTGCACGAAACCGTGCTGCACCGTCGGCGCCTACGG
>NZ_BCRS01000019.1 GCF_001552715.1 Mycolicibacterium vaccae NBRC 14118 = CIP 105934
CTGGCGCTGCCGCCCGAGCAGGCGGCGATGCTGCCCGCGCTCGTGCTCGGCGACATGTCGGCGGTCCCGGCGCAGACGGCGGCCGACTTCCGCGCGTCCGGCCTGGCCCACCTGACCGCGGTCTCGGGCGCGAACGTGACGATCGTGTGCGGTGCGGTGCTCCTGTCGGCGGTGCTGATCGGACCGCGGGCCGCGGTCGGGCTGGCGGCGCTGACGCTGATCGCGTTCGTGGTGGTCGTACAGCCGTCGCCCAGCGTGTTGCGGGCTGCGGTGATGGGCGCCATCACGCTGTTGGCCGTGCTGGCGCACCGGCGCCGACAGGCCATGCCCGCACTGGCGGCCACCGTGATCGGGTTGATGATCGGCGCGCCCAGGCTCGCCGTCGACGTCGGGTTCGCGTTGTCGGCGTCGGCCACCGCGGCGTTGGTGGTGCTGGCCCCGGCGTGGTCGAAGCGGCTGACCGGGCGGGGCTGGCCCCGGCCGCTGGCCGACGCGGTCAGTGTGGCGCTGGCCGCTCAGTTGGTCACCGCGCCGCTGGTGGCCGGTGTCTCGGGTTCGGTGAGTCTGGTCGCAGTGATCGCGAATCTGGTGGTGGCACCGGTGATTCCGCCGATCACCGTGCTGGGTACCGCGGCGGCGGCGCTGAGCGCGCTGTGGCCTGCGGGGGCGGAGTTGTTGATCCGTTTCACCGGGCCGGAGGTGTGGTGGCTGCTGGAGGTGGCCCGGCGCTCCGCGCAGTTGCCCGCGGCCTCGGTCACCGTGCCGTCCGGGGTCGCCGGGGTGCTGAGCGTGGCGGTGGTCGCTGCCGTGGTGGCCCTGGTGTGGCATTGGGCGGTGTCGGGGCGACGTGGCACCATCGTGCGGTGAGTCAGATGACGGGCGTGCACCTGGTTCTGGGTGACGAGGAACTTCTGGTCGAACGGGCCGTCGCCGGAGTGCTGCGCGCGGCCAGGACCGCGGCGGGCACCACCGACGTGCCTGTGGACCGGCTCCGGGCCGGTGAGGTCAGCGTCAGCGAGCTCGCCGAGCTGCTCAGCCCGTCGCTGTTCGCCGACGAGCGGGTTGTCGTGCTGGAGTCAGCCGCCGAGGCCGGCAAGGACGCGGTGGCGCTGATCCAGGACGCGGCCGCCGACCTGCCCGCCGGCACGCTGCTGGTGGTGGTGCACTCCGGCGGTGGGCGGGCCAAGGCGCTGGCCGATCACCTGAAGAAGCTGGGCGCGCAGGTGCACCCGTGTGCGCGCATCGCCAAGCCGGCCGAGCGGGCCGACTTCGTCCGCCGCGAGTTCAAGGCGCTGCGCGTCAAGGTCGACGACGACACCGTCACCGCGGTGCTCGACGCGATCGGTTCCGACATCCGGGAGCTGGCCGCGGCGTGTTCCCAGCTGGTTGCCGACACGGGCGGCGCGATCGACGCGGCCGCGGTGCGCCGCTACCACTCGGGTAAGGCCGAAGTGAAGGGGTTCGACATCGCCGACAAGGCGGTCGCCGGGGACGTGGCGGGTGCTGCCGAGGCGCTGCGCTGGGCGATGATCGCGGGGGAGCCGCATGTGGTGCTGGCCGATGCGTTGGCCGAGGCCGTGCACACGATCGCACGGGTGGGGCCGATGTCGGGGAACCACTTCCAGATCGCCGGCGAAATCGGGATGCCGCCGTGGCGGGTGCAGAAGGCGCAGAAGCAGGCGCGACGCTGGTCGCGCGACACGGTGGCCGAGGCGATGCGGTTGGTGGCCGCGCTGAACGCCGACGTCAAAGGCGCCGCCGCCGACGCCGACTACGCGCTGGAGAAAGCAGTCCGCTCAGTCGCCGAGCTGGTCAGCGACTAGAGAACACGGGATGCCATCGACTGAAGGTCAGGTCGTCGTAGAAGTCGTGGTAACAGCCCGAAGTGCGCGACGGGAAGTCCGCCTACCGCACGTGAACGGCCTTGCCGCCCAATGATGTCGCCATCTCGGCAGCAGTGCTGGTCGACTGCAGAACCATCGACCCGAACGCATCGGCGACCTCGCGGTCCCCGTCTGGAGTCGCCACGTTGCGTGCGTAGGTGCGTTCCAGCACGATGCCAATCTTGAAGTTGGCCAGCACCAGGTAATAGTCGAGGTTGTCGGTCGACAGGCCACTGATGTTCTCGTAGTGCTCCAGCAATTCGCTGCGCGGTGGCATGCCCTCCATGGACAGGTAGAAGTCGGTCTTCGGTTCTTCGCCGTCATAGCCGAGGACCGCCCAGGCGAGGTCGAGCAGCGGGTCGCCGATGGTGGTCATCTCCCAGTCGACCAACGCCGCCAGCCGTGCGGGCGCACCGTGGGCATACATCACGTTGGCGAACTGGTAGTCGCCGTGCATGATGCCCGGCGTGAACTGGTCCGGCCGGTTGGCGCGAAGCCAGTCGGCAGCGACGTCCAGGCCGGGCAGCTCACGAACCTGGAAACCCGCCAGGAACTTCAGCCAGCGGTCCACCTGACGATCGTGGAATCCGTCAGGCCGACCGAAGCCCTCCAAACCTTGTGCGCGCCAATCCACCCGGGCCAGTTTCGCGGCACCCTCGATCAACTGGAACGCCAAGCCGCGTCGTGCGTCGAGGTCGGCGTCGAACGGCGCGGGCCAGCCCCTGTCCATCGGGCTCCACCCGTCGACCTCTGCCATGACAAAGAACGGTCTGCCCAGCACTTCCCCTGATTCATCGGCGGCAATCAATTCGGCGTGGGGGACGTCGGTGCCCGCCAGGGCACGCACCAACCGGATCTCGCGAAGCAGGTCGGCCAAGCGTCGCTCGTCGGCGCGCTCACCAGGCATGCGCATGACCATGCGGTCATCGCCCCGCTCGATGATGTACAGCGCATTCTGTGACCCGCCCGCCAGCGGGTGCAGTGCGGCCAGTTCACCGTTTCCTGCCACGTCTTGTTCGTCGAGCCATCGGCTCAAGCGGGGAATGTCGAGGTTGTTGTTCACGATGTGTGCGCTCCCACTAGTTGACGTGTCGGGACTGTTTGTCAGGCATTGACTTCGGAGCTACGAGCAGTCCAGAACGACAGTTGCCAGCTGGACATGTCGAGGCAGTCGGCCATGGTGATCTGCCCGGCGGCCACACCCTCTTGAATTTTGCCCAGGATGGCGTTGACATCGCCTTCCATCTCGTAGATGACCGCGTAGCGATGCGCGGGCGCCGTGGAGCCTTCCGCGTGGTAGATCTGCGCGTCTTTGAGGTTATAACGCTGCGCCGACAGCATGCCGGGGATCGAGAGCAAGTCCGGTATGTGGACGTTGTCGTACCAGTCATTGAATTCGTCGTCCTTGCCGTCCAACGGATTCGAGAAGACGATCTGGATGAACTTGTCGGCCATGGAGCTCCTTCATCAGGCGGCTGTTCGCGCAGGTCGCTACCGATGTAAGTCGATATCCACGACCGAGTCAACTATTTACGTTCCATTGTCGAGATCCACTGCTCGTAATCGGTCGCTTTCGCGGACAACAGGTCCTGGCCCTGCGCTGAGTCGAGAATGAGGAAACGTTCCGCGTCGATCGCCGCGACCAGGCGCTCGGCGACCTGTTCCGGAGTCGCGGCGCTCTGCAGTATCGGGTGACCTTCCGGTATCCCATTGGCCACCAGCATGGGTGTCAGCATCGGGCCAGGGCAGAAGCAGGAAACCTTGATGCCTCGCGGGCGATAGGTGGCCGCCAGCCACTCGGAAAACCCCAGCGCCGCCTTCTTGCTCACCGAGTACGCCGGCTTGTCGGGGTGCAGCGCCAACGCCACGAGCGACGCGGTGTGCAGCAGGTAACCGTCGCCGCGTTCGAGCATTGCAGGCAGCACTTCGCGGACCGCGTACACGTACGACATCACATGCAGTCGCCAGCTGACGTCCCAGAGCCCGTCATCAGGGATGGTGTCGTGTTGCGCCGGACCGGTGTACCCCGCGTTGCTGAACCAGATGTCGATCTCGCCGTAGGTTCGACGTGCCAGCTCGGCGACAGCGCGGACATTGTCCTCAACGGTGATGTCACACACCACTCCGACGGTGCCGACGGCTCGGCTGACTCGATCCACTCCGTCCGGGTTCTGATCGGTGACAACAACTTTTGCACCCTCAGCGGTGAACCTGTGCGCACACGCCTCGCCTATTCCGCTGCCCGATCCCGTGATGACGACGACCTTGTCACGCAGTCGCATCTAGAAGGCCCGCTCGGCAGGGCGCAGGTTCCCCACCGATCTGACGCTGATATCCCAGTCGGAGACCTGCGCGCGCAACGCTCCCACCGTGGCCCGCTCACGTGCGATGTGCGCGAAGGGGTCGTAGCGGAAGTGTCGCATCGCGTTGAGGTGGGTGATCTTGTTGATCTCGTCGTCGGGGACATCGACGAGCGACTTCATCAGGATCTCGGGAGCGTGCGGCCACGTGGTGTCCGAGTGCGGGTAGTCGCACTCCCAGGTGATGTTGTCGATGTTCAGGTGGTGGCGGTTCTCGACGCCCACGAGATCATCGATGAAGCAGAAGATAACCTGCTCCTTGAAGATCTCGGACGGTAGGCGGTCCCCGAGATCCATTCCGCTCCAATGCTGCGTGTGCTTGTAGATGTAGTCCACCCGCTCGCAGAAGTACGGCAACCATCCCGTGCCACCCTCTGACAGTGCAATGCGAAGCGAGGGGAACTTGCGGAAGACCGGACTCCACAACAGATCGGCTGCGGCGGAGAACAATCCGATGGGCGAAAGGGTGTAGATGAGCTCGATGGGCGCGTCCGGTGATGTCATGGGCGGTGCCGAATTCGACCCGAGATGGATGCACACGACGGTGCCCTCGTCGGCGCAGGCCTCCCAGAACGGATCCCAGTGCTCGTCGTAGATGCTCGGCAGGCCCAGGTCGTAGGGGCTGGACGAGAAGGTCACGGCGTGACACCCTTTCGCGGCGAGGCGCCGTACCTCGGCGGCGGTACCCACGGGATCCCACATCATGGGCAGGCCCAACGGAATGATCCGTCCGGGATGGGTCCCGGCCCAGTCCTCGATGTGCCAGTCGTTGTAGGCCCGCACCATCTCCGCAGCTTGCGCCTTGTCCGCGGTCTGCATGAACAGTTGACCGCAGAACCGAGGAAAGGACGGGAAGCACATCGAACCGAGCACGCCGTTGGCGCTCATGTCCTTGACCCGGGCGTCGATGCTATAGCAACCCGGGCGAATCTCCTCGATCGTAGTGGGTTCCATGCCGAACTCGCTCGGCGGTCGTCCCGCCACAGCGTTGAGCGCAGGGTTGAGGATCTCCTGGCCTTCGTAAACCCAGGCCATCGTGCCGTTTTCGCGGCGGACGAAACGAGGGGCCTTGTCCGCGTATCGCTTTGCCACCCGTCCCTCGAACATGTGGGCCGGTTCGATCACATGATCGTCGACACTCACCAGGATCAGATCATCGACGTTCATCTCTCTCCTTGATTTCTCTCGCGCTTCGCAAGGTACGAAGCGTGCAGATCACCCCATCAGATCGAGCACCAGCCGGCGGCTGAACTCCGACTCCTCGGCCCATGCCGCGTTGGCATTGAGCGCCTTCGTCCAGACCGCGGTGGCGCGAGCGGGATCGTGCTCTGCTGCGGCATCGACGAACTGGCCGAAGAGGCGTTGGGCGCGGCGGTTGGTTCGAGTCACCCCCGGTATGTCCTTGACGTCGGCGGCGACACCCGGCTCGATGGCAATCCGGACCCAGTGCAGGATTTCGGCGATCACGGTCAGGGCGGGGTTCTTGACTGCCGAGAAGACAAGCATCTCCGCGTCCCGGTAGGCCGTGACGAAGCGCCCAGTGTCGTCGCAACATTCGGCGAGTTCGATGCCCGCCCGTTTCACTGCGCTGAGCTGTTTGGTGCCGATTCGCGACGCGGCCAGGCCCATGATCGATGGTTCGATGAGTCGAAGTGCGCGGTAGAAATCGGCGAGGGTGGTGCCCCGCGCTTCCAGCACAATGCCGGCGAGTTGGGATGCGACGCGAGTGGTAGGCGTGCGGATTGTCGCCCCGGACCGGTCACCGGTGCGCAGGTTGAGCAGGAATTCCATTTCGAGGATCCGTAAGGCCTCGCGGAGTGTCGGCCGCGATATGTCGAATTCGACGGCGAGCTCGGCCAGTGGCGGCAGCCGGTCACCCTCACCGAGACGCCCCTCGGCGATGCGGGTTCTGATCTCGGTGGCTACCACCGAGGCGCGGCGGGGTGCCGACTCTCCGCTGTCGTGGCCGGCTTGGGCTCGCCAGAGTGGTGCCACGTCGATCGGCTGGCGGCTGAAGTTGCGGCTGACCAGCAGTCGGTTGGTGGTGTAAAGGTAATCACTCCAAGTGTTTTGCGCCAGCGATCCGTCGCCGCGTCTCGCGGCGTCCAGGAAGGCGCTATGACTGACCACCACGCGCCGGGCGATCTGTTCCGCTGACGAGGTGTCGGTGCTACCGATCGAGGAGTAGAGCTGGCCGGCATAGATGTCACGGAAGACTCCGGCGATCACGGCAAGGGTGCGGTTGCCGGACAGCTCGATTACGGCTTGGTCGAAGGCAGACATCGCGGTGACGAACGACAGGGGATCGTCGGCTGCCCGCTCAGCGTCGTGGAGTTCGACGAGGGTCTCGATGTCATCGAATCCGGCCCGCACCGCGAGTAGTTCGGCGGCAGGCGGTTCGACGACCGTCCGGACCTCTTCCAAATGAGCGAGGGTGGTATTGCGCAGCTGTAAGAGCAGAGCGACATAGCGGGCAACCGCATCCAGGCCGGGCCGGCGGACCACCGCGCCGCCACCCCGTCCGCGCTTGATTTCGACAAGTTGTTGGGACTCGAGAATGCGTAGCGCTTCGCGCAGCGTGTCACGGGAGATCTGTAGTTGCGCGGTGAACTCCGCCTCGGGCGGCAGCCGATGGTTTGCAGCAAGCTCACCGGTGAGGATCTGTCGCCGGAGGTCACCGGCAAGTAGGTGGGAGACTTTCTGGGTGTTGCGCCGCGGCAGCGCACGCCAGACGGCACCGCCACCGTCCGCCTGGCTGGGTGCGACGGCGCCATTGGCTTGCGCGTCCTGGTTTTCGGTCATACCGCAGTCAATACCATCGCTCCGCATTGTGGGTAGACGCCGCTGGCGACCAGCGCGACACGCGCGTCCTGGACCTGCCGGTTCTCGCACTGGCCTCGTAGCTGAAGGACCGCTTCGTTGAGAAAGCCGATCCCGTGCAGACGCCCCTCCGCGAGCTGGCCGCCGGCGGTGTTGAGCGGAAAGTCGCCGCCGGGGGCCAGCCGGCTGCCATCGCCCACCCAATCGCCGAACTCGCCTCGACCGCAGGCGCCGAGTGCTTCGATCCACGCGACGGTCACGGGCGTGAAACCGTCGTACACCTCGGCCACGTCGACATCATCGAGGGTCAGCGACGAGCGCCGCCAGAGGCGCTCAGCGCAGTTGAACATGCCTCCGTAGAGGAAGTCGACGTCGAATACCCAATCTGCGCCCCGCCCGGTCGCGTATGCCATCGCATCGACCAGCACAGCGGGCTGGCGCAGGTCGTTCGCACGTTCGGCGGTCGTGATGACAGTGGCTACTGCGCCGTTCACCGGATAGTCGCAGTCGAGCACACGAAGCGGATCGACGACCATCCGTGATGACAGATAGTCGTCCATGGTCAGTGCGTCCCGCAGCACAGCACGGGGGTTGAGCGCAGACCACCGACGCGCGTTGACAGCGATCCGACCGAAATCGTCCTCAGGCCGGCTGTACTCATCTATCCATCGGCGCTTCTTCATCGCCAGGTTGACCAGGATGCCGCCGAGATAGCCGTAGGGAGTGAGGAATTGATCGCGTCCGCTGATTTCGTCGGGTCCGCTGGCCACACCCCCCTGGTGGCCGGCGGCCCGCGTCAGACATCGGAAGACGAGCGCCGTTTCGCAGGCGCCGGCCGCGACGGCCATCACCCCGGCTAACGCCCCGCCGAGCCCCGACGGGTTGGAGGCCATGATGTCGGCGAAGGCGGCCAGATCAGGCACGCCGAGCAGCCGAGCCATATCCTGCGCGCCGGGGGACTCTGGACCGAACTTGTACTCGAATATGCCGTCGACATCGGCCGAGCGCAGGCCGGCATCCGATAATGCCGCCTTGGCCGCGGCGACCGCGAGTGAGTTCGGGTGAGGTTCGCCCTTGCGGCTGAGGTCCGAGTATCCAACGCCGACGACAGCGACCGGGCGTGTCAAGGAGGTCATCGGATTTCCTCAGACAATCTGAACTGCGGCAACGTCACTGCGCCCCGCTGTTCGTACACCACCTCGACGGCCATGCCGCACGACAGCGTAGTTCCTTCGGCCACATCGACCAGATTCGTCAGGATCCGCAGTTCGGGCTGCTCGTCGAGTTCGACGAGGGCGACGAGGTACGGAAGTGCGTCAACGAACCCGGCGTGTAACGGCCGGTCAACCTTCGCGTAGGAATAGATCACGCCACGCCCGCTCACTTGCGCGGGTTCACACTCCTGCGATTGGCAATGGCTGCAGCACATTTCGGGCGGATACTGCAGCTTTGCGCATGCGTTGCAGCGCTGGATCACGAGACGATGCTCCGCGGCAGCATTCCAGAAGAAGCCACTGACATCGTCAAGGGCCGGTACCGGCCGAGGGTCACTCGGCGTCTCGGTGTCGCTCACAGCACGCGTACCTGACCCTCGAGCGCCGGGACGGTCTCGGGCAGGTGGTAGGTCGCGATCCCGTTGCGGAACATCACGTTCTCGCGGGCGTATTCGGGCAGGTGCTTGACGAGCCAACGTGGATCGTCGAACGTCCAGTGCGGGTAATCCGAGCTGTACAACAGGATTTTGTCGCACTCCATCCATTCGAATGCGCGCATCAGTTCGGTTTTGTCCTCGGGGTAGTCCAGTGGCTGGGTGGTGAACTTGATGTGGTCCTTGACGTATTCGCTCGGCTTACGCTTGATGTCCATCCAGGATTTCCGAGCCTCGTAGATGGCGTCCATGCGCCACATCAGCGGCAGGATCCAGCTGAAGGCGTGTTCGATGAAGACGATACGCAGGGTCGGGAAGCGGTCGAACACCCCGTCGAAGATCAGGCTCATCACCTGGTTGGCGGCCAGGAGTGAGTACGTCACCATGAAATCGTGGTTGTAGCTGGGGAGGCCGACCGGCGGCATGGGGAGCTCGTCGTAGTTGCCGCGGCCCAGGTGGCAGCTGACAGTGATGTCGTGTTTAGTGGCTGCGGACCAGATCGGGTCGTACTTGGGATGTCCCCAGGACGGCCGAGGCTCGGCGTTGATGAGGATCTGCGCCATGTACGGGTGTCCGGCCCATTGTTCAATTTCGCGAACGCACGCGTCGGGCTCCTCGATCGCCAGGCAGATCGAACCCCGCCAGCGCTGATGCCAGTTGTTGTGATCATCGAGCCAGTGGTTGGCTTGCCAGGTGTTGTGGGCGGAGCAGATCGCAGCGGTCGCCTCGGTCAGTCGACAAGTGCCGTGGATCGGCTCCAGAATCGCGATGTCGGCGCCGGCTTCCAGGATCAGTTGCCTGAAAGCCAGATCGGGATCACTGCCGGCGAACTCACCGTCAGCGGGGAATGTGTCCACCCGCATCGCGCGGGCGTGCGCGTAATCAGGTGCGTCGTAGTAGATCTGTTCGCCGACGGGGCGGCTGAGGAAGTACTTGCTGCGCCACGGCTCCGGGATGTAGGGCGTCAGTTCCCCGATGCGGGGAACTGGATGGACGTCGGAGTCGACGCAGCGCACATGGATGTGCTCCACGGGAATTGTGCGCTTCGCGGTATGAATTGCAGCCATCGAAATTCCTCGCAACTCGAAGGTCGGGCCGGTGTCGTTCGCTCCGTCAGTTCTCTACTGTATGGCTCGTTGGCCGCCGAGCTGCGACGTCGCCTCATCGGCGATGTGGTCGAGGACGATGGCCTGCTCTGGACACGATTGCGCAGCTTCGATCACGAACTTTTCGCGATCCGCCGGTGCCAGGGTCGTGACGGCGGACGCGCTACCGTCGACTTCGCTGAGCGTGAACATGTCGGGTGCGATCATCGCGCACAGCGTGTGCCCCTGGCAGCGGGCCGAATCTACGTGGACCTTCACGAATCTTCCTCCGGGAATGAGCGCCGACGAATACGCGTCCTGTGTGCAGCTAAACGCAGACAGACGACCTAGTCAACTATTTCCGTGTTATCGTCGCCTCGCTATGGCTGGGGCGCGCTTTCGCGCCTCTGACGGAGCCAAGACGGTGGGAGGCATCGATGCCAGCTCAGCACGCGACCGATACCGGACCAGGCACCTCGCTGAGGGGGACAGCCGACCGGAGACTGCTCATCGACGGCCGATTGGCTCCGGCGGAGGGCGGGCAGGTGTACCCGTCGATCAACCCGGCAAACGGTCGGGTGATCGGGTATGCGCCAGACGCGTCTGCGGCGGATGCCGCAAGCGCCGTTTTGGCCGCCCGACGAGCCTTCGATGAGACCGATTGGCCGACCGATGTAGGGCTGCGTACGCGATGCCTCGAGCAGCTGCACAAGGCGTTGCTGGACCACCGTGAAGAGCTCAGGGAGTTGACGATCGCCGAGACGGGCGCGACCCGAATGCTGACCGAAGGTCCGCAGCTGGAGAATCCGATCGGAGTGGTCGGATACTACACCGACCTGCTCAAGAAGTATTCGTTCGTCGAAGACCTCGGCACCGTCGAGAGCAGGGGACAGCGGCATCACCGCTGGGTGGAAAAGGAAGCAGCCGGCGTCGTCGCTGCGATCATCGCTTACAACTATCCGAACCAACTCGCGCTGGCCAAACTCGCTCCCGCATTGGCAGCGGGCTGCACGGTGGTACTCAAGGGTGCGCCGGACACGCCACTGGTCACGCTGGCCATCGGCGAGCTCATCCGCGAGCACACCGAAATTCCGCCGGGCGTCGTCAATGTCATCAGCGGCGCGGATCCGCAGGTCGGCGTGGTGCTGACGGAAAGTCCCGACGTGGATATGGTGACTTTCACCGGTTCCACCGCGACCGGTCGCCGAATAATGGCGGCAGGCAGTGAAACCCTCAAGAAGGTGTTCCTGGAACTCGGCGGAAAGTCGGCGATGATCGTGCTCGACGACGCCGACTTCGCCAGTGCCGCAATGATGGCAGCGTTCATGACCACTTCGCATGCGGGACAGGGCTGCGCCCTGATGACCCGGATGCTTGTGCCGCGGAAACATCACGACGAAACCGTCGAGATGCTCGCGCAGAACTTCGCCATGGTGGCCTACGGGGACCCGGCCGATCCCGCCAACTACATGGGCCCATTGATCAGCGAGCGGCAACGCGAGAAGGTCGACAGCATGGTGGCGCGAGCGATCTCCGAGGGCGCCACCCTGGTTACCGGCGGAAAAAAGGTGGACCCCGGCTACTTCTACGAACCCACGTTGCTGACGGATGTCGACCCGCTCAGCGAGATCGCGCAGGAGGAGGTGTTCGGGCCGGTATTGGTCGTCCTTCCCTACCACGATGACGACGACGCGGTCCGGATCGCCAACGACTCGATCTACGGACTCTCCGGGGGCGTGTTCGGTGACGAGAAACGGGCGGTCGCCGTAGCGCGGCGGATCCGCACGGGGACACTGAGTATCAACGGCGGCGACTACTCGGGCCCGGACTGTCCGTTCGGCGGTTACAAGCAGTCCGGCATCGGCCGCGAACTCGGTGTCGCCGGTCTCGAGGAGTTCCTGGAGCGCAAGACCTTCGCGGCGGCCGTCCAGTGAAGCCTTTGGAGGGCATCCGGGTTCTGGAAGTCGCCATGTACGGGTTCGTGCCGACGGCCGGTGCGGTGTTGGCCGAGTGGGGTGCCGACGTGACGAAGGTCGAGCATGCGGTGACGGGTGACCCGCAGCGCGGACTGCGCCAGGTCGGTGCGCTGGTCGTCGACGGAGAGCCGAATCCCAACGTCGACAACGCCAACCGCGGCAAGCGGAGCATCGGACTGGACATGTCGGTCCCGGTAGGCCGCGAGGTGCTCTACGACCTGGCGAGGAGTTCGGATGTCTTCCTGACCAGCTTCCTCCCGCAGGCGCGGACGAAGCTCGGCATCGACGTCGACGACATCCGCGCGGTCAATCCAGCGATCATTTACGCCAGGGGCAGCGCGTTCGGGCCGCGTGGGCCCGAAGCCGACAAGGGCGGCTACGACATGACCGCGTTCTGGTGCCGTGCGGGCGCGGCCGCGACGGTCACCCCGCCGGAGATCGACGGTTTGATCAGCCTCCCAGGCCCCGCATACGGGGACACGATCTCCGGGACCAACCTGGCCGGCGGGGTCGCGGCGGCGCTGCTCAAGCGCGAGCGTACCGGTGAGCCGTCGGTGATCGACGTCTCGCTGCTGAGCAGCGGCGTCTGGGCGATGGGGCACACCATCTCCCTCACCAACCACCTGGGCCAACGCCTGGTCGCCCAACCTGCCAACGCGAACCGGTCGCCGAACAACCCGCTGGTCGGCCTCTATCCGACGGCCGACAACCGATACATCTCGTTCGTGATGATGCAACCGACGAAGTTCTGGGCGGACGTGTGTCGGCACATGGACATGCCCGAACTCGCCGACGACCCGCGGTTCGGCACCGCCGAGTCCATCGCGGCAAATACACCGGTGGCCGCGGACATCCTGGCGAAGGCCATGGCGACCCGAACGCTGGTCGAATGGTCCGAACGGTTCGCGACCTTGGCCGGTCCGTGGGCGCCGGTGCAGGACACCCTCCAGGTCGCGCGGGACGTTCAGGTCCGGGCCAATGAGTACCTCGTGCGGACAGGCGAACTGGAACTGGTGACCAATCCGGTGCAGTTCGACGTCACCGCGCCGAACGTCGGACCGGCGCCGAAGTTCGCGGAGCAGACCGACGAGATCCTCGCAGGGCTGGGTCTGGACTGGGACCAGATCATCGAATTGAAGGCGCAGGGCGCCGTCACCTGACGATCTGGATGCAGAATCGGAAGGAGGATTGGAAAGCGATATGATTCCGAACCGCACTGCCGATCGGCAGCCCAGGCGGATGTCACCGGATTGGCATGCCGCGGTGACTCCTGAGGCACTGGCCATCGTCATGGCGCATAGCGGCGAGACGGTCACCTATGGCCAGCTCGACGACCGGTCGAGACGGTTCGCGACCGCGCTCCGGCAACAGGGTCTTCGAGCCGGCGATCATGTAGCGCTGCTGATGGGCAACGAGCGCGCCTTCCTCGAGGTGGCGTGGGCGGCGCAGCGTGCCGGCTTGTACTACACCGCGATCAACAGCCACCTGCGATCACGCGAGGTCCAGTATGTTCTGGATGATTGTCGGGCCACCGCGCTGGTGTGCAGTGCCGACCTGGCCGCGGTGGCGGCGGGCCTCGACGTCTCCAGGATCCCGGTCCGCGTCTCGGCCGGTGGCCACCTGCGGGGGTTCGTGCACTACGACGACGTTTTGGCGTCCTCGCCCGCCGGCCCGGTGCAGGGGGAGCGTGAAGGCCGCGAGATGCTGTACTCGTCGGGCACCACGGGCTTCCCGAAAGGCGTGCGTAAACCACTGCCCTGCAACGCATTTGGCGATCCGTCCTCGGTACCCGCCCAGATCGCCGCCGGCATGACCGATGGCAGCGGTGCTGGCTCGGTGTACCTATGTCCGGCTCCGTTGTATCACTCTGCTCCGCTGGTCGGCTCGATGTCCTGGCATCGAGTAGGTGGAACCGTGGTGGTGATGGAGAAATTTGATCCCCGCGAGTGCCTCGAGCTTATCGAGCGATACCGGATCACCGATGCGCAGTTCGTACCGACGATGTTCGTGCGCATGCTCCGGTTGCCCGACGATGTTCGCGCGGGCTACGACGTGTCCACTCTGCGCAGAGTGTTGCACACCGGCGCGCCCTGCTCGATCGCGGTCAAACAGCAGATGCTCCAGTGGTGGGGACCGATCATCGACGAGTACTACTCGGGAACCGAGGATCTGGGCGCGACCTACATCTCGGCACAGGAGTGGCTGCGCCATCCAGGCTCGGTGGGCAAGCCCATAGAGGACTGTCACGTCGTCGGCCCGGACGGCCAGGAGTTAGAGGCCCGGGAAGTGGGGGTGGTCTACTTCTCCGGCGGCCGGCCCTTCGAATACCACAACGACAACCTCAGGACTCGGTCGGTAACCAACGACAAAGGCTGGCGGACGCTGGGTGACATGGGCTTCCTCGACGAGGAGGGATATCTGTACCTGACCGACCGTCAGGCCCACATGATCATCTCCGGCGGCGTGAACATCTACCCACAAGAAACCGAAAACCTCCTCCTTGGCCACCCGGCAGTCGTCGATGTCGCAGTCATCGGTGTACCCGACGAGGAGATGGGCGAAGCCGTCAAAGCTGTTGTCCAGCTGGCAGAGTGGGCAAAGCCTACGGTCAGTCTGAAATCCGAACTGATCGCGTTCTGCCGCGCGGAGTTGGCCGCCTACAAGTGCCCGCGGACCGTCGACTTCGTCGACGCCCTACCCCGGGATCCCAACGGCAAACTGTACAAACGGTTGGTTCGGGAGCGCTATTGGGCAGATCACGAGTCACGCGTGAACTGAGCGTGCGACCGAGAACTCGCCCGGTTGGCGACTACGAGATGCCGGCGAACTTCAGCTGGGGTGGAATGCCCTATGAGCTTGTGTATGAGCAACTGAAGCTGTTCGCAGACAAGGTGCTCCCGGACCTGAAGGCTGAGGCGGTAGGTGAGTCGGCGACCGATGAAGGCATCGTGTGCCGGGAATATGGCGAACCCGAAGATCTCGTGATCGATAAATTACCCGATCTGACAGCGGATCCGGGCGAGCTCGTGATACGGGTGCGCGCCGCTGCGGTCACTATCCGGATGCCCGGTTGATCGGCGGCAGGTATCAGGTCGAGGTACCGCCACCGTTCAGTCCGGGTAGCGAGATGGCCGGTGAGGTGCTCGCCGTGGGTGACGGTGTGAACTACCGGCCGGGTGCTCGGGTGTCCGCGGCGACTTTCGTTGGTGCGTTCGCCGAGCAGGCTGTCGTCGATGCCCGTGCAGTGTCACCGATACCGGACGGTATCGACTACGCAGAGGTGGCCGCATTCGGCGTCACCTATCGCACCGCCTACTACGGCGTTGCGCACCGTGCCCCCGGTGCGACCGGGCGACTGGGTGGTCGTGCTCGGGGCAGCGGGGGTATCGGCCTCGCAGCGGTGGACATCGGGAAGCTGCTCGGAGGCAGGGTCTTGGCGGCGGCCTCCGGCCAGGCCAAGCTCGACCTGTGCCGTGAGCGCGGCGCCGAGGCGTGCGGGACTACGACCGTGAGGATCTGCGCGAGCGGATCAAGGAGATCACCGGCAAGGGTGGCGCTCAGATAGTCATCGATCCAGTCGGCGGACCCTATTCCCTGGCCGCGCTTCGTGGTCTGGGGAGGCGCGGCATCTGAGCTGCGCCCCTTGTGAAATCTGAGCATCAGACGTGCGACAGGAATGAGTCAGGCTGCCCTACTCAGGCGGTCTGGTCGAGTCTGAACGGCATCGTGATCTGAGTTTGCAGATTGCGGCCGCAGGCACCGCTGACTCCGGTGGTTTCGTCCCAGCCTGCCCACGTCTGCGAGTTCCTGACCGCCTGCCCTTCCTCGTCGACGGGGTAGAACTTGAATATCTGCTGGCCGGGATAAGTGGTGACGCCGTCAGGACACTTCATCCAGTCCGGCAGAGTCCGCCTCACGAACCACTGCCCGGCCATGTTGCGGACTTCGGCGGTCCATCCCTGATCGCTGGTCACCGTACCGGCGCACAAGTCGGCCAGACTGCACGTGGTCTGAATTGTCCAGGTGCTTCTGACAGTCGCCTGTTGTTCGAAGCGTGAGTTGGTTTTGGCTTGGAAACCCAACGACGACGCCCGGTAGGTCCCGTTGAGCGCTCCGGCGGTGTCCGCGCGGACTGTCGGAGGGCAGGAGATGTGAACCAGCGCAATGACAACCGTCATCGACGCCAGTGCAAGTACGCGCATTGCCTCTCCATCCGAGATGATCCGCGACGACTGTTCGCGCGCAACTCTAAAATAGTTGACTCGGTCCGCGTTATGGGCTTGTATCAAAAAGTTCGATTCGGCGGCTTGCCAGGCTCGGAGGTGAGGGTGTGAAGATGCCCGACGTCGCGTACGCGTGGCTCAGGCTCGCTGAGTCGGTACCAGTGCTCGGGGGTGCAAGTGCTCGATTCCCACTCCGCTGCGGGCAGGCCGAGGGCACCTCGTTCACACAGCGGCGAAGCCTCGCATGAACAGCGCAGTCGTGCGACCCTTGCTCGGGCTGACCTTCGTCGCGGTGATCGCTGCGCTTGGCGCCGGCGCCGCGTTCCTGTTCCGCGGTGGGGCAACAGACAGCGTGCCTGCGATGGTGCTCTCCCCGCGAGCCGGTCTGGTCTTGAATCCCGACGCGAAGGTGAAGTTCCACGGCGTCCAGGTGGGGAAAGTCTCCGCGATCGAGAGCATGCCGGACGGCCAAGCGGCGATTCACCTGGCGATCGATGCCGCGTGGGCACACTTGATTCCAGCCGATACGCGCGTAAGCATCGACTCCACAACGGTATTTGGCGCCAAGTCCGTCTCACTCGTGCCGCCGAGGGAACCATCGGCAGAAACGCTGGAAGCTGGGCAGGTACTGAATTCCGAGAACGTGACCGTCGAAATCAACACAGTGTTCGAGCGGCTCACCTCGGTTCTGTCGAAGGTCGAACCGGCGAAACTCAGCCAGACCCTCGGGGCTATCGCCACAGCTTTCGACGGACGGGGCGAGAGATTCGGTCAGGCGCTGGTTGACTTCGATGCGTACCTGGCCGAGATCGAGCCGAGCCTGCCCTCGCTCAGCCACGACATCGAGGTGATGCCAGAGGTCCTGAGTGCTTACGCTGACGCAGCACCGGACTTGCTGGGCATCGTGGACAGTGCCACGAGAATTAGCGAGAGCATCGTCGAAGTGCAATCCGATCTCGACACATTCCTGATCAGTGCGATCGGCTTGGCAGACACCGGTAGCGACGTCATCGGATCCAACCGGGCCGCGTTGACCGATGTATTACAGCTGTTGGTCCCGACCACCGATCTGACGAACGAGTACAACACCGGGCTCACCTGTGCCCTCCAGGGCCTCGAGCGGATGGCGAACGTGCCTCCGTCGGTGGTCCCCGGCGTCCTGACCTCGTTCGGACTCACCCTGGGTGCCGAGAGATACCGGTACCCCGAGAATCTCCCCAAGGTGGCGGCCACCGGCGGCCCCCATTGCTTCGCTCTGCCCGACACCCCGCCCGGATACCGCACGCCGCAACTGATCACCGACATCGGTGTCCAGTCCACCCAGTACGGAAACCACGGGATCGTATTGAACGCGGACGGGCTCAAACAGTTGCTGTTCGGGTCCATCTCAGGGCCGCCACGCAACTCTGCACAGATCGGGCCAACCGGGTGACCCGTCGTGAACGTGCTGCGGCCGCCAAATTCGGGGCTTTTGCGGCGGTGATGCTGGTGCTGTTCTGGTTCCTCTTCAACGTGTTCAGCCAATCCCGAACCGGACCCACGGCGAGCTACACGGCAGACTTCGCCGACGCCTCCAGCCTCAAACCGGGGGATTCTGTACGCATCGCGGGCATCCGCGTCGGTACCGTGAACGACATTGCACTTCAGTCGGATTTGAAGGTCATGGTCAAGTTTGATGCCGACCGCGACATCATGCTCACGACCGGCACCACCGTCGAGGTGCGCTATCTCAACCTGGTCGGGGACCGCTACCTGGAGTTGGTCGACGGACCGGGGTCGACCCGAATCCTCCCTGCGGGGTCGACGATACCGACTGAGCGCACAAAGCCGGCCCTGGACCTGGATCTACTGCTGGGCGGCCTGAAACCGCTTATCCAAGGGTTGAATCCCCAGGACGTGAACGCGCTGACGAACTCGCTACTTCACGTGTTCCAGGGGCAGGGCGGTCCGCTCGAGTCGCTGTTGTCACACACCTCGTCGTTCTCGACTGCGCTCGCCGACAACAGTCAGGTCGTCGAGCAACTGATCGACAACCTGAACACGGTGGTCGCCACACTGGCCAAGGACGGGGATAAGTTCTCTGCATCGGTCGACCAACTGGAGAAACTCATCACCGGTCTGTCGGCAGATCGCGATCCGATCGGCACCGCGATCTCGGCACTGAGTAGTGGAACCGAATCTCTGGCCGATCTGCTGGACACCACGCGGCCACCGCTCGCGGAGTCGGTGACGCAGCTGGGCCGGCTGGCGCCGTTACTGGATGGCGACAAAGACACCCTCGACCTGGCTCTGCAGAGGGCGCCGGCAAACTACCGGAAACTCATGCGGCTGGGTTCTTACGGCAGTTTCATCAACTACTACCTCTGCGGCGTCACCTTCCGCGCGACGGACCTGCAGGGGCGCACAACGGTTTGGCCCTGGTTCAAGCAGACAAGCGGAAGGTGCGCCGAGCCGTAATGCTGAAATACCGCGGAACCCATCTGATGCGATACGGATTCATCGGGGTCGTGCTGGTGGTACTGGTCATCGGCGTCGGGCTTGCGCCTGAGCGCATCCTTTCGTGGGCGGGGTCGCTGACATACAGCGCAACCTTCACCGAAGCTGGGGGCCTGCGGACCGGTGATCTGGTCATGGTCTCCGGAGTTGCATCCGGATCGGTGTCCAGCGTCGAATTGGACAGAGGTAAGGCCTTGGTGCGCTTCACCGTCAGGGCCAATGTGACGCTCGGGTCAGAGAGTTCAGCCCACATTCGTACCGGCTCGCTACTCGGCCAGCGCGTGCTGACCATGAGCTCAGCCGGGGCCGGGCGGTTGTCGTCCTCGGACACCATCCCGGTCTCGCGCACGTCCTCGCCGTACTCACTGACCGAAGCGACAAGTGATCTCACCACGAACACCGCAGGTACGGACACCACCGCACTCAATCGGTCGTTGGACACGTTGTCGGACACCATCGATCAGATCGCGCCGCAGCTGGGACCGACGTTCGACGGGCTGACTCGACTGTCGCTGTCCATCAACCGCCGCAACGACACCCTGGGCGACCTCTTCGAGAGCGCCGGCGATATCACCGGGATCCTGTCGGAGCGGAGCCAGCAGGTCAGCACGCTCATTCTCAATGCCGACGATCTCCTCGGTGTGCTGGTTGAGCGACGGCGCGCGATCGCGCAACTGCTGGTGAGCACGTCCGGGTTGGCTGGAGAGCTGTCCGGCTTGATTGCCGACAATGAAAAGGAGTTGGCTCCCGCGCTGGAGCAGCTGAACTCAGTCGTCGCCATGCTCGAGAAGAACCGTGACAACCTCGCCAAAGCGTTACCAGGATTCGCAAAATATCAACTGACACAGGCTGAGACGGTCTCGAGCGGGTTCTATTACAACGCATATGTTCCGAACCTGGCCCAGGCGCAGCTGCTGCAACCGTTCCTCGATTATGCGTTCGGCTTCAGAAGAGGTGTCGATGCCGGCCGGCCCCCCGACGGTGCAGGACCTCGTGCGGAGCTTCCCTTCCCCTACAACGGGATTCCAGGAGGATCACGATGACACGACGCACGTGGTTGAGGGTGGCGGTTGCCGTCGCACTGGTCGCACTGGTCGGTGGCGGCGCGGCTTTCCTGATGCGCCACGAATTTTTCGCGCCCACGAGGTACACCGCCTATTTCGCATCGGCGGCCTCGGTATACGCGGGCGACGACGTGCGCGTTGCCGGTGTGAATGTCGGAACCATCGAAAGCGTCGAGGTCCAGGGCACGCAGGTCAAGATGACACTGAACGTGGAGCACGGCGTGTCGATCCCCGCCGATGCGAAAGCAGTGATCGTTGCACCGAATCTGGTCGCAGCCCGGTATGTCCAACTGACGCCGGCTTACGAGTCAAGTGGATCGATTCTGGCTGACGGGGCGGTCATTCCGCTGGAGCGGACCGCCGTTCCGGTCGAGTGGGATGAGGTGAAGGAGCAACTGACCAGGCTCGCCACGGATCTGGGGCCCAGCGACGATACATCGAACACCTCGGTCGGCCGGTTCATCGAGAGTGCAGCCGACGCGATGGATGGCAACGGGGGCAAACTCCGGCAGATGATCACACAGCTGTCCGAAATGGCACGCATCGTCGCTGACGGCGGTGGCAGTATCGCCGACATCATCAAGAACCTTCAGGTGTTCGTCACGGCGCTTCGCGACAGCAACACACAGATCGTGTCGTTCCAGAATCGGCTGGCCACCTTGTCCAGCGTGTTGGAGGACAGCACTCCTGACCTGGATGCGACCTTGACGAATCTTTCCTCCGCGGTCGGTGATGTGCAGCGCTTCATCGCCGGCAGCCGGGACCAGACCGCCGATCACATTCGCCGCTTGGGAAATGTCACCCAGAACCTTGTCGATCACAAGACCGATCTGGAGAACGTCTTGCATGTGGCGCCGAACGCCTTCGGCAATACCGTCAATAGCTACAACCCCGACACGGGCTCCATCCTGGGCAGCTTCGCTCTCAACAACTTCTCGAATCCGATGCAATTCTGGTGCGGCGTCATCGGTGCGACGGATAACGCCACGTCCGCTGAAACAGCGAAACTCTGCGCGCAGTATCTTGGACCCGCGGCACGTCAGATGAACTTCAATTACCTTCCATTCCCGGTGAATCCGGTCTTGATGCCTTCCCCGCGAAACGTCGTCTACTCGGATCCGGCGTTGGCCCCCGGTGGTGCAGGCCCCGCTCCGGGGCCGCTCGAAGCGCCCTTGGGGCTATCCGCCTATGGGCCGTCGGGCGTTGCGGCCAACCCCGGGCAGGCTGCTGCTCCTGCGGCGCCGCCACCATTCACAGGTCGCGCACCTGGCATACCACCGCCAGGAGCGTCTCCGGGCGACCTTCCGACCACGGGGAGAACCGTTCTCGAAACGGCGCTGCCCGGCGCTGCTGAGATGATTCCCGCCGCGCCGTCGCCGACGCTGCAGGACATGCTCCTTCCCGCAGAGAGGTCGCTACCATAAACGACTCGACTGTTGTTCGACGTGTGTTCCTCATCAGTGCAAGCGTGGCGCTCGCGGTGAGCGGGTGCGCGTTCGACGGGCTGAACTCGTTGCCGCTGCCCGGCAGCGCAGGCCGTGGTCACGGCGCGACCACTTACCATGTCGAGATCGCGAATGTGTCGACACTGGAATCCAACTCGCCCGTAATGATCAACGATGTGGTCGTCGGGAGCGTCGGGAGGATGTCGGTCAGGAACTGGCACGCCGACGTCGAGGTGTCGCTGGAACCCGGCGTCGTGTTGCCGGCCAACGTCGTTGCCTCGGTGGGACAGACCAGCCTCTTGGGTTCGATGCATCTGCAGCTCAATGTGCCCCCGGGTCAGGCGCCAATTGGACGTGTCGAACCCGGGGCAACCATCCCGCTGAGTAGATCGTCGACTTATCCCTCCACCGAGCGGACCCTGTCGGCGCTATCGGCCGTCGTCAACGGCGGCGGTCTCGGGCAGATCGGCGACATCATCCACAACGTCAACGATGTCCTGTCCGGGCGCGAAGACCGCATTCGCAGTCTCCTCACTCGGCTGAATACCTTTGTGGGTACGATCGACGCGCAACGCGACGACATCGTCTCTACAATAGAGAGCTTGAACCGGCTGGCGGCAACGATTTCCGGTCAGCGTGAGGTGGTCGAGCGCGCGCTGCAGAAGATTCCAGCTGCTCTGGATGTCCTGGTTCGGGAGCGCCCTCGGCTCACCGAGGCACTGGAGAAGTTCGGAACGTTCAGCGACATAGCGAACACCCTCGTGGACGACACGCAGGCGGACTTGGTGAGAAATCTCGAGAACCTCGGACCTACGCTGCGATCGCTCGTCGATGTTGGACCGGGCTTGGATGCGGTGCTGGCCTATGCGACGACCGTTCCGTTCACGCAGAACTTCATCGACCGCGCTGTCCGAGGCGACTACGTCAACCTGTTCGCCGAGTTCGACATCACCGTTCCACGGTTGAAGAGGGGCCTGCTGCTCGGTACTCGTTGGGCGCAAGACGGTGCGACGCTGACGCCGGCGCCCGGTGAGCCGGGCTACCTGAACTATACGAATGATCCCCTCGGGTTCGGGCCCGCACTGCCACCGCTGGACACGGAAGTAACGCTGCCGCAGTCGGGTTCGGATCCGGCGGCTCCGCCCGAAGCAGGTGGGCAAGTGCCGGGACCGGCCGGTGCGTCGACGAACGGGGGTGGCTAGTTGCTGACGCGATTTGTCCGAGCTCAGCTGATCATCTTCACGCTTGCATCGATAGTCGCCATGAGTGTCATGTTCGTTTCGTACCTGCAGGTCCCGACACTCCTAGGATTTGGGCGCTACACGGTCACGTTGGAGTTGCCCGCCTCAGCCGGCTTGTACCGGTTCGGCAATGTGACCGTCCGGGGCGTACAGATCGGCAAGGTGACCGAAGTGGTACCAACCAGCGCGGGTGCTCAGGCGACGCTCGTTCTGGATACTTCACCCCGAATCCCGGCCGACCTGCAGGCTCAGGTGCGAAGTGTTTCGGCAGTCGGCGAGCAGTACGTGGATTTGCAGCCGCGCATCGACGGAGGACCGTATCTGGAGGACGGCTCGGTGATCTCGATGCGAGACACGGCCCTTCCGCAACAGGTCGGGCCCATGCTGGACCAGGTCGGCAAGCTGGTCGCCAGCATTCCCGAGGAAAGACTCAGCGATCTGCTGGACGAGTCTTATCAGGGGCTCGACGGAAGCGGAGCCGACTTCGGGTCGCTTTTGGACTCGGCGGCCACGCTCAGCGAGGACTTCGGCGGTGTCAGTGCGCAGACGCAAAATCTCATCGAAGACGCGGTGCCGCTGTTGGATTCGCAGGCAGCGAATGCGGACTCGATAAGGCAGTGGGCGCACAGTCTCGCCGCGGTGACGGGACAGTTGGTGACCAATGATCCCGAGATTCGCAGTCTGCTGCGTGACGGGCCTGGGGCCTTCGACGAGACGGCGAGACTCCTCGACGAGGTGAAACCCACCCTGCCGGTGTTGCTCGCAAATCTCACCACCGTCGGACAGATCGGCGTGACGTACAACCCCTCGATCGAGCAGCTCTTGGTGTTGCTGCCGAACTATGTCGGCCAACTTCAGACGTTCGGGATGCCGTCAAGCAATCCCACGGGTGTGAGTGTTGGTGATTTCAGTTTGACGATGAGCGATCCGCCGGCATGCACCGTCGGTTTTCTGCCGCCATCGTCATGGCGGTCTCCGGCTGATCTGACCGAAGTGGATACCCCGGATGGCCTGTACTGCAAGCTGCCTCAGGATTCCCCGATCGCAGTCCGCGGGGCGCGCAACTACCCGTGTATGGCGGTGCCGGGGAAGAGGGCGGCAACCGTGCAGGACTGCGTGAGCGACAGTCCTTTTCAGCCGCTGGCGCAGCGCCAGAATGCCCTCGGTCCATATCCGTTCGACCCGAACCTGGTGGCCCAGGGCGTTCCGGTCGATGACAGGGTCGGAAACGAGAACACCGTCCTCGATGGGCCGCTGCCCGGGACTCCGCCACCGGCTTCTGGGATCGGTGCGGTGCCCGTTGCGCCGAGCTCATTCGGCACAGGCGGATCCGAGAGCAGCCCTTCGGTGGCGGTGACCGGATATGACCCGCGCACCGGCCAGTACGTGGGACAAGGTGGAGAGGTCTATCGACAGACTGACCTGGTCATTACGCAGACGCCGAGAACCTGGAAAGACCTGCTTCCGATCTAGGGAGGCGGCGTACCTTCAGTGCCGACCCGGTCGCCAGTTCGTATCACTTCACCGCGTGCACAACGCCGCTCATCTTCGCTCGCTGCTCCGCGCGGATTGGCGAGCGATACTGACGATCGACACGGTTCCAATAAATAGTGCGCGCAGTCGTATGCTAGCGGCTAGCCATCTCGAGGGAGGGATCATCGGGATCCCAACGGGAAGCTCTACAAGCGGCTACTTCATGATCGCTATCAACTCGGCCACGAGTCACGCGTGATCTGAGCCGATCGGTTCAGTCGATAACGGCCTGCCCCTTGAATTCGGTGATGGGGCGGGCCAGACCCTGTTCATCGCAGATGCGCTGCAACCGGGCGAGCGTTTCGTCAAGCCCGGCACCTATCTTGTTACCCGGTGTGAATGTCGCCGGGAGGTGACGCATTCCCTGGATCACTCCGATGGTCTCGTAATGGACCGCGCGCTCGGGGTCGCAACGGTAGTCCGGTATCCGCTCCAACACGCCGGTGAGCATCGACTTGAAAACAACCCTCGCGACGTTCGAACCGATGCACCGGTGTGGACCGAGACCGAACGCAAAGTGACGGTTCTTCCTGCGGTCCAAAATGATCCGATCCGGCTGTTCGAACAACTCCGGATCGCGATTCGCGAACGCCCACGAAATGTAGACCCGATCGCCCTCCTTGAAGTTCACTCCCATCAACTCGATATCGGTGTCCATGGTGCGCCCGTCGCCGGGCGCCGGCGTGTAGAACCGAAGGAACTCCTCGGTAGCCCCGTCCAGCATGACGTCGAGATCGCGAATGAGCCGAGCGCGCTCGGACGGATTCTCGGAAAGCCACTCCAGTGAATGCGCCGTCAAGGCTGTCGTGGTGTCGAAGCCGCCGCCGATCAGCAGGTTCAAGACGCCCAACAGGTCCATGTCGGGCGGTACCTCGCCATCGATCCGTGTCTGAGCCAGGGCCGCGATGAGACCCGGCCGGGGGTTGTCGCGGATCTCGGCCAGGGTGTTCATCAGGTCGATTCCCATCGTCATGTAGCCCTCCATGACGCGCGACCGATCCGGCGAATCCGGTTTCGTGTAGACGAACGCGTGTACGGGGTCGCTGTACATGGACCACTTCTGAATCGGGATGCCCAGCATGGCGAGCGTGATCACGGCAGGTACCACGTTGGCGAGGTCATCCACGAAGTCGATTTCGCCACCCTCGATCTTCTCGTCGAGGCACGCACGCACGACTTCGTCGATGAACGGCTGCCACCGTTTCACCGCCGCCGGTGACAAGTACGGATTGATGACGGTGCGGTAGGTACGGTGCTCATCACCGTCCATTTCGAGAAACCCGCCGCGAACGCCTGCCGCTTCGGCAGGGGCCGGAATCGAGATGCCCGTGTATCCGCGTCTCGTGCCGTCGACATCATGTTCGTTGACCATGTGGGGGCAACGTGCGAGTTCAAATACCGCATCACTGCCGCCCGCCACCCAATAGCCGCCGTAGGTGTCGTTCCAGGCGACCGGGCACTTTTCGTGCATCGTCTCGGCGATTTCCTGAAACCGCTCCCGAAACTCCGGACTGTGCCTGTCGAATTCGATTTGCGGTCGCTTGCGCTGATCGTCGTCCACGACGTCCTCAATGGTCACGGTGTGCTCCTCGTGTTTGTATCGCGCTCACGTCCCGGGCTGTCACTGGTTGCCGACCTCGAGTTCGAGAAACTCTGCAAGTTTCGACCGGGCGGCGTCGCGCTTTGCGGGGAGCCATTGACTCGGCCACATCCCTTCGGCGGTGTCGTAGTCCCTCAGCACCTGGCGGGCGACTGTGGTCTTGTGTACCTCGGTAGGGCCGTCCACCAGGCCCATCGCCGCAGCGCCATGGATCATCTTGAACAACGGCATCTCATTGGACACACCCAGAGCGCCATGCACTTGCATTGCTCGCCAAGCGATGTCGTGCAGCACGGTGGGCATTGTCGCCTTCACCGCGGAGATGTCCTTGCGCACCTTCTTGTAATCGTTGAACTCGTCGATCTCCCAGGCGGTGTAGAGCACGAACAGCCGGAACTGCATGAGTTGGGCATACGAGTCCGAGATGAACCCCTGCACGAATTGCTTGTCAGACAGCCGGCTTCCGCTGGTTTCCCGGCTGAGCGCACGCTCGCACATCATGTCGAGAGCCTGTCGCGCCATGCCGATGGTGCGCATCGCGTGGTGAATTCGTCCGCCGCCAAGGCGGGTCTGCGCTATCGCGAAGGCCTGACCTTCGCCGCCCAGCAATGCCTCAGCGGGCACTCGGACGTTGTCGTAGTGGATCAGAGCATGAGAGCCCTCGTTCTCGGGCTCACCGTACAACCCGACGTTTCGCTCGATCTTCACTCCGGGCGTGTCCGTCGGCACCAGGAACATCGACATCCCCTGATAAGGACTGACGTCCGGATTGGTGACCACCATGACGATCAGGAAAGAGGCCGTCTTGGCGTTGGAGGAGAAAAACTTCCATCCGTTGATCACCCAGTCGGAACCCTCACGATGGGCCCGCGTCTGAAAGCGGGTGGGGTCCGCTCCTGCTTGGGGCTCGGTCATCGAATAGCTCGAAAAAAGTTCGCCGTCGAGCAGCGGTTGCAAATAACGGCTTTTCTGGTCGTCGGTGCCGTAGTGCGCGATGATCTCGGCGTTGCCCGTGTCGGGAGCCTGGCATCCGAACACTATCGGCGCCCACATCGAGCGACCCAAGATCTCGTTCAGCAGAGCCAGCTTGAGTTGCCCGTACCCTTGGCCGCCGAGTTCAGGGCCCAGATGGGTCGCCCACAGCCCCTTGCTGCGCACCTGGTCTTTGAGGGGGTCGATCGCTTTGCGCCGGGCCTGGTTGAGCGGAACGAACTCCTGGCCCGGCCACACCAGGTCCAGCGGCTCCACTTCGTCACGGACGAAGTCTTCGACCCAGTCCAATAGCTCCTGATATTCGGCGTCCGTCTTGAAATCCCAGGCCATCCCGCCTCCTGCGCAACGGTTTACGAAAGCGAATGTGGTCAGTATCGGATCAGCGCATGCTGGGCTTGCGGCGGATACCGGCCTCTTCGACAAGGTAGTGGGGTATAACAGACCTAGTCAACTATTTTCTATCGCGGGAGGCGCCATGCCACCTCAGGCGGTGACGACGCCCGCAGCAGCCTTAAGCTTGCGGGAAAACCAGGGCTCGGGCCGACGGATCGATCGACGCATGTTGATCGATGGCGAGTTGGTCGAAGCGGAGAGTGCGCAGCTACTGCCGTCCGTCAACCCCGCGACCGGTAAGATTCTGGGCTTTGCGCCGGACTGCACCGTCGGGGACGCCGCGCGGGCGGTCGCGGCTGCACGGCGCTGTTTTGACACATCGTCCTGGTCGACGGATGTGGCGTTGCGAGTGCGTTGCCTGAACCAGCTGCACGCTGCCCTTGTCGAAAACCGGGAGGATCTTCGACAACTGACCGTCGCAGAGACGGGCGCCACCTGGCGCCTCACTGAAGGCCCATACCTGGATGCGCCGATCGGCATGGTCCGCCATCATGGCGAGTCTCTGAAGTCCTACCCGATGACCGAGCAGCTCGGTGAGGTAATGAGCATGGGTCGGACGGAGCGGCGTTGGGTCGAGAAGGGGCCGGCCGGCGTGGTCGCGATAGTCATCGGTGCCAGTCACCCGATGCGAATGGCACTGTCCGCTCTCGGTCCTGCGCTCGCCGCCGGTTGCACCGTAGTGCTCAAAGGCGCGTCCGACACCGCGTTGACCACCCTTACACTCGGCGAGTTGATCGCAGGCTGCACCGATATCCCGGCCGGCGTTGTGAACGTGCTGAGCTCGTTGGATCCCGCAGTGGACCGAGTGCTCGCGGCCGATCGGGACATCGACGCCGTCCATTTCACCGGCTCGATCTCGGCCGCGCGCCGGTTCATGGCAGCGGCCGGTGGCACCGCCAAGCGGATTTCCTGCACAGCGGAACGGAAGTCGGCCGCGATCGTTCTCGATGATGCTGACTTCTCGGTCTGCGCGGCTCAGGTCGCACTCATGACGACTTCGAACGCCGGACAGGGATCGGCGCCGATATCGCGTCTTCTCGTGCCGCGCGGGCACAGCGACGAGGTGGTTATCGCCGTCGGAAAGAGTCTGGCGGCGGTGCAGTACGGCGACCCTGCTGATTCGCGAACGTGGATGGGGCCGCTGATCAGTGACGGGCGACGTGACGAGGTCGACGGCATGGTGAAGCGGGCGATCGCTGCCGGCGCGACGTTGGTGACCGGCGGTCACGTGGTGCGGCCCGGATACTTCTACGAGCCCACCATGCTCACTGGCATCGATCCAGATAGCGAGATGGTGGACGTGTGCGGTCCGGTGCTCGTCGTGATCCCTTATGGCGACGACGAGGATGCGGCGCGAATCGCGAATCGCTGCGGCAGTGGTCCGTCCGGGGTGGTGTTCGGTGGCTATCAGCGCGCGGTTGCCGTTGCGCGCCGGGTCCGGACCGGACGGATGAGTATCAACGGGGGTAGTCACCTTGGTCCCGAGAGCCGGTTCGGGTACGCCGAGGAACAGGGGGTCACGGTTGCGGAGGGCGTGGTGGCACTCGAGGAGTACCTCGAACGCAAAGCCTTCGCCGCGATCGTTCCAGGTGTTTGAGGCGTGAGAAGGGGAGTCGAGATGCCCTCGACGTTTGGGGAGCGAGTCCGCGTTGTGCGCGAATTTCTCGACGGAATAGGCGATCTGGACTTCGACCGAGTGGAGGGACATCTCGCCGCGGATGCCGTCATGGTGCTGCCTTTCGTCGAAGACCTACCGCCGACGCGAGGGCGGCCCGCGATCGTTGCCCAGCTGCGTAATTCCGTCCCAGCGATGTTCGACCGGATGAACTTCACCTACGACGAGTGGTACGACGTCCGCGGCGACGCGGTGGTCGCGGAGTATCACAGTGAGTGCCCGCAGCGGGGGAGCAGCAGGATTTACCGAAATACTTACATCACAGTCTTCCGCTTCGAGGGAGCCAAGATCGCGCTGTACAAGGAGTATTTGAATCCCGTCAAGTTCATCGGCTTCACCGAGCCGGTGCAGGGTGTGTAGCCGGTACTCGGTGTTGACACAAAGAGATCTGTCCAGCCCACTCACGGGTCTTGCCTGAGTGATTCGCCACTCGGTATGGTCTGTCTTAGTCGGATGACTAAACAGAGGAGGTCGACCGTGACGGTCGCGAGCCCCAGCGATGTCTATTACGACCCATTCGATACCGACATCGACGCTGATCCCTACCCCGTCTATCGGCGGTTGAGGGAGGAGGCGCCGCTGTATTACAACGAGCGCCACGATTTCTTCGCCGTGAGCCGTGCAGACGACGTCGAGCGGGTGCTCACCGAGCACAAGACCTTCATCTCAGGCCGCGGCTCGATCCTCGACTTCATCCGCGCGAATCTGGAGATGCCGCCGAGCATGTTCATCTTCCAGGATCCACCGATTCACACCAGGTATCGCAGGGTCCTGCACGGTGTGTTCACACCGCGTCGGGTCGCCGAACTCGAAGACAAGGTCCGCGACTTCTGCGCACGGAGCCTGGATGCCGTTGTGGGTAACGAGAAGTTCGATTTCATAGCGGATCTGGGCGCTCAGGTCCCGATGCGCACGATCGGGATGCTGCTCGGCATTCCCGAGTCCGATCAGGACACTCATCGGCAGTCGACGGATGCCTCTCTGCGGACCGCGCCGGGCGAACATCTGAAGCCGGAGGAGAACTTCGCCGACGGTTCGAACTATGCCGAATACATCGACTGGCGCGCCGAGCATCCCTCGGACGATCTGATGACCGATCTGCTGAATGCGCAGCTGGAAGAGGAAGACGGGTCGTTCCGCCGACTGACCCGTGACGAAGTGCTCACGTACACAACGCTTCTGTCGAGCGCCGGCGCTGAAACGACCGGTCACTTGATCGGCTGGAGCGGTAAGACGCTGGGCGATCACCCTGACCAGCGTCGCCAGCTCGCCGAGGATCCGTCGTTGATTCCCAGGGCTATCGAGGAGGTGCTGCGCCTGGAATCGCCCGCACAACAGTTTGCCCGGTACGTCACCGCCGATGTCGACTTCCACGGGCAGACTGTGCCCGAAGGTAGCGTCATGCTGTATCTCATGGGTGCCGCCAATCACGACGATCGGCGTTTCCCGGATGGTGACCGCTTCGACATCCATCGCGAGAATGTCAAGCACCTGTCGTTCAGCCTGGGCCCGCACTACTGCCTGGGGGCTGCGCTCGCGCGACTGGAAGGCCGGATCGCGCTCGAAGAGATTCTGAAGCGCTTCCCGGATTGGGAGATCGACGTCGACAATGCCCGGATGGCATCGTCGCCGGCGTTGCGTGGCTGGGATTCGCTACCGGTCTTCATCTGAACAGTCGACCTAGTACCGCGACGTCGGTTAGCGGAAGTGGGGGATGACCTCCCGAGCGAACAGCTCCATTCCGCTCCGGATCTCCTCGGGTTGCATGCCCGGCAGCGCCATGCCCGCGACCAGATGCGTCAGCCGCGCACCAGAGCGGTACTTCTCGATCTTCTCGATGACGTCCTGCGGACTGCCTACCAGCATGTCCCCTCCGAAGAAATCCATCGATTGCCTGCGCACGATCTCTTCGACGGAAGGCAGTGTGGGCACATCGCCGGTCGATGCGCCGGTGGCCTCCGCATTCCATCGAAGGTAGCCCGCGGTCATGTAACGCAAGGATTCAGCCGCGATCTCCCAGGCCTGCTGCCTCGTGGGCGCGACATAGGTCGGCAGGGTGGCGGCCACATGGAAGTCGCTGGGATCGCGACCGTTAGCGCGCAGCGCATCGTCGTAGACCGCGGCCGATCCCGGTCCGCCACTGAGGAAGTGCATACCCATGTCGGCGGCGCGTTGGATCGCCTTCGGCGCGGTTCCCCCGACCCAAATCGGGGGATGCGGCTCCTGTATTGCAGGCGGAGATATCCGGATGTCGTTCAGCCTGTTGTACTTTCCGTCGATCGTGACGTTTTCGCCTGACAGGAGCCGCCGGAGGATAGGCAGGTTCTCCTGCATGCGGCCGGCCCGTTCGCGTGCTGGAATTCCCTGATCGTCGAACTCCCCGGGCCGGTAGCCCAGGCCGACGCCGAGGTCGAAACGACCACCGGAGATGATGTCAAGCGTTGCAGTGTCTTCGGCGACCCGGACGGGGTTGTGCAACGGCAGCAGCAACAGGAACGTCCCGATGCGGATCCACTCGGTGCGGGCGGCGATGGCGGCGCCGATCGGAAAAAGCGACGGCGAGTAGCCGTCATCGATGAAATGGTGCTCGGTGAGCCAGGCCTCGTCGAAGCCCAGCCGTTCCGATTCCACGATGAGGTCGAGATGGGATCGGTAGAACTCGTCCCACGCAACGGAACCGGGATTCCGAAACGGCCACAGGAGCCCGAACTGCAATGTCATCGGCGGCCTCGACGCCGACCGCCGCGCCGTTTTCCCTCGAATTGGCTGATCAGCCTGTCCATGACGCGGGTCGCGTGGTCGTGGCCGAGGCTGAGGCCGTATGTCCGCTCTTCCCCCATGAAGCGGCCGACGCCGTCCATGAACAACATCACCGCTTCGGGCGGCCACTCCGTGGTGTCGATCTCGTACCGGTCCAGGATCTCCGACAGACCGTCGAACTGAATCCGGCGGAACCGGAGCGAGAATTCCTTCATCTCGTCCTTGACGGCCTGACGGTGATTCCCGAGCGCGAGGAACTCGAGGTTCAGCGTGGTGTTGGATTGCTCGCGAATCAGGTCCCACAGCGCCCACAACGGCTGATCGGAGGCCAGCGCTTCCGCCTGGCGGCCGAGCATCCGGGCCGCACTCCGCCGGAAAACCTCGATGAAAAGGTTGTCCATCGGACCGAAGTAGTAGTACACGAGGCCCGGATTGACATCAGCCTCGGCGGCCACCCTGCGCGATGTCACCGCGGCGTAACCCTCGGCGAGCATAAGCCGTTCGACAGCATCGAGCAGTGCCGTCCGCGCGTCGGGCTCGTCCGCTCCGGTGGGCCGTTTCGGTGGCATTCGAGCAACGTAACCCACCGTGTGAACGATCATGTCATTCGCGCGCCGGGGTCGCCGGGCGCGAGTCCCATCCCCAGCAGCCAGCGGGCATGCCGGTCCATCATCACGTCGTACTCCCCGTGCACGGCGTGCGTCGAGATCATCGCGATGTCCTGCGACATCCTGCGCAGGTGGTTGTCGGAGCGGTAGCCACTCGACCCGTTGCCGTCGACGAGTTCACGTAATGAGTCCCGGACCGTTCGCAGGATCGTGACGCCATACAGTCCGTTCATCGCCTCTTCTTCGAGCGTCTGCGGGACTCCGCGGCGAGCGACCGCGAGGGCGTCATCGATGGCCGCGTCGCGGGCCAGGTGCATCATCCGCGCCGTCTGGAACGCGTTGACCCAACGTATCCGCGCCATCGGCCGCTCGTTGCGCGGCGCGCTGTTGATCCCCGACGCCGTTCCCATCTTCTGTCGCGATATCTCGACTGCGGCATCGAGCGCGCCGACGTAGAGCGACGAGATCGCGGTTGTCATCACCGAGAAGGGAAGTCGCATGGCCTCCTCTTCGTGAAAGGTGCCCTCGTGGTCAGTCGCCGACATCATCTTTCCGAACGGCAGCGCCCAGGTGTCCGGGATGACGACGTCCTTCGCGACGATGGTGACGCTGCCGGTCGCAGCCATCGCGGCCACGTCCCAGTCGTCGATGAGTTCGAGTTGGTCACGCGGCACGATCACCCAGGACATGTCGTTGTCGACGATGACAGGCACCATCGCATGGGAGGCGTGCAGGATGCCGGTCGCATAGCCCCAGCGACCGTTGACTCGCAGCTTTCCGCCGGCCCGTTCGGCCGTGCCGGGAGAGGAGAGGATTGCGGCGCAGCGCACCGATGCCCGGTCGGCGAACAACTCCTCTTGGACCTCGCGCGGATAGCGGCACAGAAACCAGTTGTGGAAGTTGTAGAAACCGGTGACCCACGCCGTGGAAATGTCCGCGGTGGCGATGAGTTCGACCACCTTGTTGAGTTCGTGTGGTCCCAATCCGCAACCACCCCAGAGCTTCGGCACCGCCACCGAGAACAGCCCGGCCGCCTCCATGTCCTCGACGAGTTGGTCGTCCAGGCGGCGGTTCTGCTCCATCTGACGCGCGAGATCGCGGATACGCGGAACGAATTCTCGTGCCGCGTCCACCACCGCCGTGCCCGACCCGCCTGGGGCCGAAACCCGATCCGCAACCGTCATAACATCTCCTCGGGTTAGTCGAATGCCTAAACTGGACATTACAGAGATGGTTGCGCCCGGGGCAAGCGAACTTCGAACGGAGATGTTGGATGGCAACGCTGACAGGCAAAGTCGCAGTGGTGACGGGCGCCAGCCGGGGGATCGGCAAGGGTATCGCCGAGGCGCTCGGCGCACAGGGCGCCACCGTCTACGTCACCGGACGTACCGCTGCCGCAGGTACACACGAGCTTCCCGGCACAATCGGTGAGACCGCGGTCGAGGTCGACCGGCGAGGCGGGCATGGGGTGGCCGTCCAGGTGGATCACGCTGACGATGACCAGGTCGCCGCGTTGTTCGACCGGGTGCGCCGCGACCACGGGCGGCTCGACCTCCTCGTCAACAACGCGTTCGCGCTCCCCGAGGACCTCACCGATGAAAAACCCTTCTGGGAGAAATCGCTTGATTACTGGACCATGGTCGATGTGGGGGTCCGCTCGGCCTACGTCGCAGCCTGGCACGCGGCCCGGATCATGGTGCCGAACCGGGCGGGGCTCATCGTCGCCATCTCGGGATACACCGGCGTGACCTACACCTACGGCGTCGTCTTCGGGATGTGCAAGACCGCGGTTGACCGGATGGCGCGGGACATGGCCGTCGAACTCCAGCCGCATGACATCGCCTCGCTGTCACTCTGGCAGGGCCTCACGTACACCGAACGGGCCCAACGTAATCTGGCGGCCAACCCGGCGATGACGAGTCAGGCGGGGACGAATCCCGTGGGTGGATGTTCGCCCGAGTTTCCGGGCCGGGTTATCGCGGCGTTGGCTGCCGACCCGGACGTGATGCGGCATTCCGGCGGCACCTTCATCACCGCCGAGCTCGCTGCGGAATATGGCGTCACCGACGTGGATGGAAGGGTGGTCCCGTCGATGCGGGCTGAACGCGGATCGCCTATCTGGCAACCGATTTCACGATCATGATACATGTCACCGACGTCCGATGAGACTAATGGGAGTCCTCGTGGTTGAGTCGGTCACGGGCCCGATCGAGGTCGTCCAGTGCATCTGTGATCGCCGTCTTCAGCCGGCGGTTCTGCTCCTCGACGGCCAACGTGTGCTCATCGCGCGGTAGCACGCCGTGCAGAAACAGTCCCACGCAGTACCGCGTATGCCGGTCGACGTCCTCGTCGTTGAACACCACGCCTCGAGCGCTCGCGTTGGCGGGGCCCCCGGGAACGAGATCGATGAACGCCTCTGCCGCCAACTCGGCATCCTTGGTCGAGACCCCGCCGGGGCCGAGTCGTCGCCGGAACAAGTCGGTGAGATAGGCCCGGGTTGGTTCGGTGCCCTTCTCGACGTTGAACGCCCCGATCTCCGGCATGTGAGCCGAGACGGTGTTGGTCAGACGCAACAGGCGCAGGCCGCCGGGGCGCAACACGTTGGCGACGAGGATTCGTCCGATCGCGAGGAGGGTGCCTTCGAAATCGTCGGTCTCGGCAGCCTCAAGCTGCTCCACCGGCACGATCCACTCTTCGATGGCGCGGGTCAGTGCTGCCTTGAACAAGGTCGTCTTATCGCCGTAGCGGGCGTACACGGTGCGCTTGGCCATGCCGGCCGCCGCCGCGATCGCCTCAATGCTCGTGCGCTCGAATCCATTCTCCAGGAAGAGATCCAGAGCAGTGTCAAGCAGCTGCTCATTGCTCAATGTCGGCCGCCCGGGGCGGCGGCCGGTCGCGCCGGTGCGTTCGATCACGACTAGATCTTCCATGCCCGCTCTTCCTGTAGTCCAGCGTGTGGTGATCCGAAGAGGATTTAAACCGATGGCGGAGACTTTTTAGCAGGAAAATCGCCAATCGCTGGATAAAAGAAACGCAAGAGGTAACAATTAGCTTCTGTCGAAGCCGCGCTCGGCGGCCGCTACGAGAGAACTGGAGAGACCATGAAGGTCGGCATGCATCTGGGCTATCAGAACCTCCACGGCGTGCCCGACGTCGAGAGCTTCATGAAGGAGGCGAAGCTCGCGGTCGAAGCCGAGGCCATGGGCTTCGACTATGTCGGGCCGGTCGAACACCACTTCACCGACTACGGGGCCTGCCCCGATCCCTTCCAGCTGCTTGCCTGGATCGCCGCCAAGACCACGACGATCGACCTGGTCTCCGCCGCCGTCATCCTGCCGTGGAACAACCCGTTGCGCGTGGTGGAGCAGGCGATCCAACTCGACATCCTGTCCGAAGGCCGCTTCATCCTGGGCATGGGCCGCGGTGCTGCCCGCCGGGAATTCCGGTCGTTCGGGGTTGAACTCGCCGACTCTCGCGAGATGTTCGACGAGGCGGCACTGATCATCATGGAGGGTATCGAGACCGGTATCGTCGAAGCAGATACTAAGTGGTACAAGATTCCCCGCACCGAGATCCGTCCGCGACCGTTCAAGTCCTTCAAGGGCCGGACCATCATGGTGACGATGTCGCCGAGTTCGGTCGACGTGGCCGCCCGATACGGTCTCAAGGCGCTGCGCTTCTCTCAGGGGGACTGGCGCAACGCGATACCCGAGATCACCCAGTACCGGCAGCAATTCGAGTCGTTGCACAACACCACTGCACCACCGTTCATCATTTCCGACTTCGTGTGCTGCTTCGACGACAAACAGCGGGTCGCCGATTACACCGACAACTACTTCGCGAAGATGTTCTCGACCGTCGCCGACCATTACGAGTTCATGAGCGATCACTTCAAGGACCTGCCGTCGTATGCCGCCTGGACCGTCATGGGTGAGGCGGCCGCCGCGGCGGGCGGTCCGGACAAGGCCTACCGCGATTACATCTCGGGCAACATGATCGGCAGCCCGGAGGAACTAGTTGAGCATCACCGCGTCCGCAAGGAGATGGTCGGCGATTACGAGATGCTCGCCAACTTCAGCTGGGGCGGGATGCCCTACGAGCTGGTCTACGAGCAGCTCAAGCTGTTTGCGGACAAGGTGCTTCCGGATCTGAAAGGCTGAGCACGGCGGGCGTCGAACGTCCGTGTCGATTCCGTACGTCCCAACGCGGTCGAAAGGACGGCGAATGAAGGCGGTCGTGTGTCGCGAATATGGCGGGCCTGAGAACTTGGTGCTGGATGAATTGCCCGATCTCACGCCGGGCCCGGGTCAGGTGGTCATCAGGGTGCGCGCCGCCGCCGTCAACTATCCGGACGTGCTGCTGATCGGCGGCAACTATCAGGTCAAGGTGCCGCCGCCGTTCAGTCCGGGTAGCGAGATGGCTGGTGAGGTGCTGGCCGTTGGTGAGGGTGTCGGATACCGCGTTGGGGAACGTGTTTCGGCAGCCGCGTTCGTCGGCGCGTTCGCCGAACAGGCGGTGGTCGATGCGCGGGGGGTGACGCCGATTCCGGACGGGATCGACTTCGCCGAAGCCGCCGCATTCGGCGTCACCTATCGGACCGCGTATTACACATTGCGCACGATCGCTCCGGTTCGAAAGGGTGATTGGGTGGTCGTCCTCGCCGCGGCGGGGGGCGTCGGGCTCGCCGCGGTGGACATCGCACAGCTTTTCGGGGGAAGGGTATTGGCTGCCGCCTCGGGCCGACACAAGCTCGATTTGTGCCGCGAGCGCGGCGCCGAAGCGGGTGTCGACTACGACCGTGAAGATCTGCGGGAGCGAATCAAGGAGATCACCTGCAATGCCGGTGCCCAGATCGTCGTCGATCCCGTCGGCGGACAGTATTCGCTGCCCGCGCTGCGAGGCCTGGGGCGTCAGGGGGTTTTCGTCACGCTGGGTTACGCCGCCGGCGCGATCCCGGCCGTTCCGCTCAATCTGGTTCTCCTCAAGGGAATCACGATCCGTGGCATGGAGATCCGATCCTTTGCCGCAGATTATCCCGATGAGGTTGTCCGTGACGACGAGGAACTGCGACAACTCTTCGCCGAAGGTAAGCTCCGCCCCCACATCGGCGCTCGGTTTTCCTTGAGCGATACCGCGACGGCGCTGCGCCACGTTGCCGATCGGAAAGCTTTGGGCAAGGTCATCATCGAGGTCTGAGGGGAGAGGACCCAGGTTTGGACAGCGGCGGGTGTGAAGCGCGCACCGTCAGTACGTCCGGGTCCCTCACGTCATTTGCCAGGGCCGTTGGGCCACTTGATCATGCATCCTGCATCGATCGGAATGCTCGCCCCCGTCATGTACTTCGATGCGTCGGAGGCGAGGAACAGGACGAGTTCGGCCACGTCCTCGGGCTCGATCCAGGGTGTGGCAAGAGCGTGGTGGAACTCCGCCGCCGGCCGGAAGTCGGCCTTGGTGACGGGGCCTTCCATGTCGGGTCGGAAGACCGAGTAGATTCCGTCGTTGTTCATCAGGTGGGTGTTGCAGTTGGTTGGATGCACGATGTTGACGCGAATTCCGGTGTGCGCAAGATGTAATGCCATCTGTTGCGTGTATCCCACCAGTGCCTGCTTAGACCAGCTGTAGCCTGATCCGCCCGGGCCCATGATGGTGCGAGGATCCGCTCCCGAGGAGATGGTTCCGGGAATCAACGCGGCGGTTGATCCGGTGATGATGATCGACGCACCGCTTCCGGCCGGGATCAAGTGCGGCACGGACACCGCGACTGTGTTCATGACGCCGATGAGGTCGACGTCGACCGCGTCCTGGAAGTCCATCGGTTGGGGGTCTCCCATCGCCATGGGCAGTATTCCCGCGTTGGCCATGACCGTCGTCAGGCCACCCAATTCCGCCAGGCCCTCACCCAAGGCTTCGGAGAGTTGCTCGCGCTTGCGAACGTCGGCCTTGAGGGCGACGCAGGTGCGGCCCTGTTCCTCGACAAGGCGCTTGGTTTCGGCGAGGTCTTCCCAGCTGGCCATCGGGTACGGATTCGACTCGATGTCCTCGCAGATGTCGACGGCGATGATGTCGGCGCCTTCCCGCGCCTGCAGCGCCGCGTGAGCGCGACCTTGACCGCGGCCTGCGCCGGTGATGAACGAGACCTTCCCCGCCATGCGTCCAGTCATGAAAACTCCTGTGGAATCGGGTCGACCGCTCACAATGAGCGGAACAGTCCGCCGTCGACGAGGATTTGGGCCCCGTTGATATAGCTCGCTGCGCCACTGGCCAGGAAAACGCAGAGACCGACCATGTCGTCCGGAACCCCTATCCGTTTCATCGGATTCATCGCGGCCACCGCGGCGTGCGCATCGGGACCCCATCCCTTGGAAATGTCGGTGTCGAACGCGCCCGGCATGACGAGGTTGGCACGCACCCTGGGAGCCCACGCGCCGGCCAACCCGAGCGTGAGCGCATTCAATCCCGCCTTCGCCATGACGTAGGGGAGGTCTGCGGCGTCCGGACGCAGCGTGCCGGCAGTCGTGACGTTGATGATCGAGCCGCCTCCGCCCTCGGCCATGCGTGATCCGAACAGAGCAGCGAGGCGGAATGGCCCGCGAGCGTTGACGGCATGGACTTTGTCGTAAAGCTCCTGTGTGACCGACGTGAGCGCGTCGTAGACCGGAGACATTCCGGCGTTGTTGACCAGCACGTCGCATCGGCCGTACTCGCGGTAGACCGTCTCGAGGAGCACCTCGGCGTCCTCCCACCTGCCGACGTGGCAGCCGACGGGGAGGGCACGCCGATGGCTCACCGCCTCAATTTCTTTTGCTGCCAGCTCACAGTTTTCGAGCTTTCGGCTGGCGATGACGACATCCGCTCCCGCCATCGCGAATCCTTCGGCCACGGCGCGGCCGATACCCCTGCTTCCCCCGGTGATCACGGCGACCTTGCCGGTCATATCGAGCAGCTCTGCGGGGCGTTTCGCGGGCATTGGAACTCCACTCACATTCGTTGTCGTGCAGGTACGCGAGGCATCGGGCAAGGTCCCGATCAATTCTTGGCTCAGCTAAGCGAAGATATCCGACCGAGTCAACTATTTAGACGTAGCGGGTCTTGCTTCACGACTGCGGCGTCACTACCGTGCGTATTAGGCATACGACTAAACAGGGAGATCATCGTGGCGGCCGATGAAGACACCGGTGACGAAAGATACCGACTCGATGTGATGGCCGGCAGCGTGGCAGGGGCCGTGAGTTGTGCCGGGGGTTGGTTGTTCGATCGTGCCTTCAACGGCTGGGATGTCACCGTGTTCGTCGCGGCGTGCCCTGACGATGTTCGGCCACTGCACGTCCTCGGCGCGAAAGCTGTCGACCTGGAATCTGGCCTGTCGGGACCCGAGCGACGCCCGGCGGCGTTGAGCGTGTCGGCAGACCTGTATGCGGCAGACGAACGGGTTCGACGCACCGTCCGCAATGCTCTCCGGCGTCGAACAGCTGAGATCACGGTATGGGGAGGTGAGCGACCCCCTGAACTGCGGCGCTGCCTAGAACCGGTGCACCATCGACTGAGCAGTGCTGCTTGCACCTACAAATTGCATGCGCTCGGTGTGGCCGGCGTTCACGTTGACGTTGTGGATGCCGTGGAAACCCTGGGACGGGTGCAGCGCAATCCGAGGGTGGCGCAGGAGAATCTCCGTATAGAGCGCTCCGGTAGCGAGGATGCGGGCGCAACGCTCCGGACATTGAGCGCATGCGTCTCGACGCCAGGCTTTTGAGACCCGCTCGCGATATGCCTTCTTGAAACGACGCCCGCGGTGTGCCGATGCCCACATCGGGGGAGAGTGCTCCGGCAGGCTCTTATGCTGGGCGACCGGCCACCAGGGGAATCAGGAATACCGGCATCTGGTGGAACTTGTCGGCAACTGCATAGCAACCAGACCTATCGCGTCTTCACCACCCACCCGGATCAACCGGTTCGGGACACCAGGGGCTGAGCCAAGGCCCAGGGCAAAGAAACATGCGATACGACGCACCGGATGGAGGATGCCGAGCCCAAGATCCGGTGGGGCAGACGAATGCCACGACGACCCAGTCCCTCGAGGCCGCCAGACGGCCGTCGTCGGCACTGGCCAACACATGGGTGTCGGCGAACCGGGAGACGTGCCGCAGAGGACCCAATCCGCTTTGGGCAGCGGGAGTGATGCAACCCACCGTGGCGCCTGGCGCCGGCCAGTGGGTCGGGGCCTACTGAAGGACGTCGGTCGCTTCGTTCAGGCCGCGTTCGTGGAGACCGCCGAGGACGTCGATGCCATCAAGACGAGCCACCACGCCGGCCAACGACCTCGGACTGGGGGACCGTCAGATCTTGTTGAGCGCCCGGGCCAGCGCCGACTTGCGGTTGGCGGCCTGGTTCTTGTGGATAACGCCCTTGCTGGCAGCCTTGTCCAGCTTCCGGCTGGTGGCGGTCAGCAGCTCGCCGGCCTTCTCCTTGTCACCCGACTCGACAGCCGCGCGGAATCCGCGGACCGCCGTGTGCAGCGACGACTTCACCGACTTGTTGCGCAGTCTGCGGCGCTCGTTGGTGAGGATCCGCTTCTGCTGCGACTTGATGTTGGCCACGCGTGTTATTCCTTCTAAATCTCGACGGGGTTACTTCTGAGTCTTGGGGCGCCCGTCCTGGGGCAGCGACTGTTCAGGGTAGCAGCGAGCGGGTAGATGTCCCAAAGCGAGCTCCGCTGGCCTGCCGAAATGGCCGCGATGCTGCAGCATGACAATCGAATGCTCACATAGGGAAAGAGTAGGTGACATCTTGGCGACCGAAACGGTGCGAACGACCCGTACCGCCACGAAACCGGCGAAGCGGCACGACGGCATCTTCGGTGGCTACAACAAGCTCGGCTCGTATGCCAAGGCGTTCGACGAGATGTTCGACGCCCAGGGCAACGTCCGCGGCCCCTACAAGGGCATCCACAAGGAGCTCGCCCCGGCCGACGTCGGCGACCTGCATGCCCGCTCCGAGGCGCTGGACCGTGCGTTCATCGACCAGGGCATCACGTTCTCGCTGTCGGGACAGGAACGGCCGTTCCCGCTCGATCTGGTGCCGAGGGTGATCTCGGCCGCGGAATGGACCCGGCTGGAGCGCGGCATCCGGCAACGGGTGCAGGCGCTGGAGATGTATCTCCACGACATCTACGGCGACCAGGAGATCCTGCGCGACGGCGTCATCCCGCGCCGCCTGGTCACCTCGTGCGAGCACTTCCATCGCGAGGCCGTCGGCATCGTCCCCCCCAACGGGGTGCGCATCCACGTCGCCGGCATCGACCTGATCCGCGACGAGCAGGGCAACTTCCGGGTGCTGGAGGACAACCTGCGCTCACCGTCGGGGGTCTCCTACGTGATGGAGAACCGCCGCACCATGGCGCGGGTGTTCCCGAACCTGTTCGCCACCCACCGGGTGCGCGCGGTCGGTGACTACTCGTCGCACCTGTTGCGGGCGCTGCGCAACGCCGCGGCCAACAACGTCGCCGACCCGACGGTCGTGGTGCTGACGCCGGGTGTCTACAACTCGGCCTACTTCGAGCACTCGCTGCTGGCCCGGCAGATGGGCGTCGAGCTGGTGGAAGGCCGCGACCTGTTCTGCCGCGACAACGCCGTCTACATGCGCACCACCGAGGGCGAGCGTCAGGTCGACGTGATCTACCGGCGCATCGACGACGACTACCTGGACCCGATGCAGTTCAAGCCGGATTCGGTGCTCGGGGTCGCCGGGATCCTCAACGCCGCGCGCGCCGGCAACGTGGTGATCTCCAGCGCGGTCGGCAACGGCGTCGGCGACGACAAGCTCGTCTACACCTACGTGCCGACGATCATCGAGTACTACCTGGGCGAGAAGCCGCTGCTGGCCAACGTCGACACGTTCCGCTGCTGGCTCGACGAGGAACGCGAGGAGGTACTCGACCGCATCGACGAACTGGTGATCAAACCGGTGGAGGGTTCGGGCGGCTACGGCATCGTGTTCGGCCCGGAGGCCTCCGAGAAGGAGCTGGCCACGATCACCAAGAAGATCGTCGCCGACCCGCGCGGCTGGATCGCGCAGCCGGTGATGCAGCTGTCCACGGTGCCCACCCAGATCGGCGACACGCTGGCGCCCCGCCACGTCGACCTGCGTCCGTTCGCCGTCAACGACGGCGACGACGTGTGGGTGCTGCCGGGCGGGCTGACCCGCGTCGCGCTGCCCGAGGGATCCTTGGTGGTGAACTCCAGCCAGGGCGGCGGGTCGAAAGACACCTGGGTGCTGGCCTCGCGCACGTCGGTGGCCGACCGCGAACTCGGGGCGGCCGAGGTGGTGCGCTCGCTGCCGAAGGCGGCCGCGAGCAAGAACGCCACCAAGAACGGCAAAGCCGAGCACACCCAAGACCAGCAGCAGCAGTAGGGGGCGATTCGAAATGTTGGCGCGGAACGCGGAATCGCTGTACTGGATCGGCCGCTACGTCGAGCGGGCCGACGACACCGCCCGGATCCTGGACGTGACGGTGCACCAGCTTCTCGAGGAATCGAGTGTGGACCCCGATCAGGCCTCGCGGACCCTGCTGCGGGTGCTGGGTATCGAGCCGCCCGACGCGGCACTGGACGTGTGGTCGCTGACCGACCTCGTCGCGTTCAGCCGCGGCACCGAGGGCTCGATCGTCGAGTCGATCTCGGCAGCGCGCGAAAATGCCCGCGGTGCAAGGGAAGTCACCTCGACCGAGATCTGGGAGTGTCTGAACACCACCTACAATGCGCTGGCCGAGAGGGAACGCGCCGCCAAGCGCCTGGGGCCGCACGAGTTCCTGTCCTTCGTCGAGGGCCGCGCGGCGATGTTCGCGGGGCTGGCCGATTCCACCCTCAGCCGCGACGACGGATACCGGTTCATGGTGCTCGGGCGTGCGCTGGAGCGGGTGGACATGACCGTGCGCCTGCTGCTGTCGCGGGTGGGTGACAGCGCGTCGTCGCCGGCGTGGGTCACCCTCCTGCGTTCCGCCGGCGCGCACGACACCTACCTGAGGACCTACCGCGGCGTGCTCGACGCCGGCCGGGTGGTCGAGTTCATGCTGCTGGACCGGCGTTTCCCGCGGTCGATCTTCTTCTCGCTGCGGCTGGCCGAGCACAGCCTCGACGAGCTGATGAACCGTCCGCACAGTCGGCTCGGCGCCACCGCCGAGGCGCAGCGCCTGCTCGGTCGGGCGCGCAGCGAGTTGGAGTTCCTCCAGCCCGGGGTGCTGCTCGACTCGCTGGAGGAGCGGCTGGCCGACCTGCAGGAGACGTGCTTCGACGTCGGAGAGGCGTTGGCGCTGCAGTACTTCCACTCTGCACCGTGGGTGGCGTGGACGGACGCCGGACGCAATTCGTTGGTGATCGAAGAAGGGGAAATCTAGATGTGGCGCATGCGTGTGGTGCACTCGACGGGCTATGCCTACAAGTCACCGGTCACGGCGTCGTTCAACGAGGCGCGGCTGACGCCGCGCTCGGATTCCCGGCAGAACGTGATCCTCAACCGGGTCGAGACGGTGCCGGCGACCCGCTCCTACCGCTACGTCGACTACTGGGGCACCGCGGTGACCGCGTTCGACCTGCACGCCCCGCACACCGAGCTGGAGGTCACCGCGTCCTCGGTGGTCGAGACGGACATCCCGGAGAAACCGCAGACCAAGGTCACCTGGGCCGACCTGGTGTCGGAGGCGGTCATCGACAGGTACGACGAGATGGTCGCCCCGACGCATTACGTGCCTGCGAGCAAGCGCATCGAACGGGTCGGGCGGCGCATCGCGAAGTACTACGAACCGGCCGAGGCGGTCATCGAGGCCGCCCGCTGGGTGCAGGGCGAGTTGCAGTACGTCCCGGGGACGACCGGGGTGCACACGTCGGGGGTCGACGCACTGCGCGAAGGTAAGGGGGTGTGTCAGGATTTCGCCCATTTGACGTTGATGTTGTTGCGCAGCATGGCAATTCCGTCCCGCTACGTGTCGGGATACCTGCACCCCCACCGGGACGCGGAGGTGGGTGTCACCGTGGACGGGCAGAGCCACGCCTGGGTGCAGGCCTGGACGGGGGAGTGGTGGCATTACGACCCCACCAACGACGCCGACATCAACGAGCAGTACATCAGCGTCGGCGTCGGCCGTGACTACGCCGACGTCACCCCGCTCAAGGGCATCTACTCGGGTGAGGGCTCCACCGACCTGGACGTCATCGTCGAGATCACCCGGTTGGCTTAGCGCACACGCCGGGATGGACCTCCACGCGGTGCAGGTCGTCGCCGAGCTCGATCTGCCGGTCGAACTTCGACGCGGCCAGCGCCCGCCACTCGTCCTCCTGGCCGGGCTGCAGGGCCGGCACGTAGTGGGTGAGGATCAGGATGCCGACCCCGGCGCGCGTCGCGGTCTGCGCGGCCTCCTCCACCGACGAGTGGTAGCCGCAGATGTCCCGGATGCGCTGCACCGGTAGCGCGTGGATCAGATCCGGGCGAACCACGGTGTGCACCAACGCTCCTGCGCCGGCGGCCAGTTCGTCGAGCCCCACGCACGGCACCGTGTCCCCGGCCAGCGCCACGGAGGCGCCGCGGTGTTCGATGCGGAAGCCGATCGTCGGCGCCACCGGCCGGTGGTTGGTCGGGCCGACGCTGATCCGGACCTCGTCGCGACCCCAGACGACGCCCGCGGTCACCTCCTCGACCTCGACCTGTGGTGGTTCGGTCAGATCGGCGTGGTGGGCCATGCGGTACCCGATGTCCAGGCGCAGCGCCTTGAGCACGTGGTCGACGACCTCGGCGGTCCCGGGCGGCCCGATGATCGGCAGCGGCGGGAGATCCGGGGCGAAGTTGGACACCCAGCGGCTGATCAGCACGTCGCCCAGGTCGGTGATGTGGTCGCTGTGCAGGTGGGTCAGCAGCAGCGCGGTGATCTGGTCGGCGCCGACCCCGATCGCGGCGGTGCGCTGCAGGACGCCGCGGCCGCAGTCGATCAGGAATGCCTGCCCGCCGGCGCGTACCAGCGTGGACGGACCGGCGCGTCGGGCGTCGGGGATGGGGCTTCCGGTGCCCAGCAGCGTCACTTCGATCATGCCGCCAAAACCTACCCGCGGCCGGTGACGGGCGGTCGGCAATCGCCGATCCTGAGTGAAACATGTTGCCTCGGAATATATTTCGTCATGCACTTGGCGGCCCGGACCGGACACGCGGAACCGCTTCGAAAGCGCCCGCCAGCGGGTAGCCTGGTGTGTGAGCTACATCACCAGGGGGTAGTCGATGCGGATTTCCGATGTGCTGCGGAACAAGGGCGCGGCGGTCGCCACCATCACGCCTGAGACGTCGGTGGCCGGCCTGCTGACCGAACTGTCCGTGCACAACATCGGCGCAATGGTGGTGGTCTCACCCGACGGCCTGCTCGGCATCGTCTCCGAGCGCGACGTCGTGCGTAAGCTCCACGACGTCGGCGCCGACCTGTTGCGCCGGCCGGTGTCGGAGATCATGACGACGCTGGTGGCCACGTGCACTCCGGAGGACTCGGTGGACAGCCTGAGCGCGTTGATGACCAACAACCGGGTGCGGCACGTCCCGGTGGTGGTCGACGGCCGGCTGACCGGGATCGTCAGCATCGGCGACGTCGTCAAGACCAGGATGGAAGAACTCGAGCGCGAGCACGAGCACCTCCAGGCCTACATCACCCAGGGTTGATGCCGGCAGACGTCGAGGTCCGCTGCGCGGGGAAGCCGGACGTGAAGGCGCTGGCGCGCGTGCTCGGCCGGGCGTTCCACGACGATCCGGTGATGGCGTGGATGATCCCCGACGACGCCCGGCGGGCCAGGGCGTTGCCCCGTATCTTCGCCGCGATGACCCGGCACCACTTCCTGGCCGGCGACGCGGTCGAGATCGCGGCGCGCAACGGCACCGTCGGCGCCGCGGCGCTGTGGGATCCGCCCGGCCGGTGGAAGCAGACGCCGCGCGAGGAACTGCGGATGCTGCCGGCGATGCTGCTGGCGGTCGGGCGTCACATGGGCCGCGGCCAGGAGATGGTCGACGTGATGAAGCGTCACCACCCGGAGGAACCCCACTGGTATCTGGGGGTGATCGGCAGCGACCCCGACATGCGCGGCACCGGCCTCGCGCACGCTTTGCTGCGGTCCCGGCTGGACCGCTGCGACGCCGAGGGTGCGCCGGCCTATCTGGAGTCCACCAAGGAGTCGAACCTGCCGTACTACCTGCGGTTCGGCTTCGACGTCACGGCAGAGCTCACGATTCCCGGGGGCGGGCCGCGAATATGGCCGATGTGGCGCAACGCGTCCTAATGGGAGTCGAGCCGCGGCTCAGCTCCAGGAGTAGTCGGAGCGCAAGCGCGCCGCGACGACGTCGAAGACCTCGCGGGCCAGCACGGCGCCCTCCCGCCTGATGCCCTCTTCGGGCACGTCGAGCACCCGGTCCAGCCGGACCCAGCTGGGCCGGCCGTCGTAGTCCCAGCTGCCGCTGCCGATGCCGATCCAGTTGGGGTCGTCGCGGTGATGGTCCCGGCTGGAGAGCATCAGCCCGAGCAGAATGCTGCGGTCGCGCCCGACGACCAGCACGGGACGGTCCTTGCCGCGGGTGGGGTCGTCTTCGAACGCCACCCAGGTCCACACGATCTCGCCGGGGTCGGCCCGGCCGTCCAGGTCGGGGGCGTAGGACACCCTGCGGGCGCGGTGGGCCGTCGGCACGAACCGGCTCGACACCGGCCGGCCGGCGGGCAGCGCGGGAGCGGCCGACTCCGCCGGCCCCGACAGCACATCGAGACCGATGCGGATGCCCTGCTGGATGCCCCGCTGCAGGGCTTCGGACTTCTGCAGCTGGCGGACGAGCTTGGGGGCCTCGTTGAACACGAGGTTCTCGGTGCCTTTCACCAAGAGACGTTGAAACGCCTTCACATACGACGACGAGGACGCCATACCCGCCAAGCATAGGCGGTGCCCCGGTGCCCCGAAGGTGCCCCGAAGTCGGCTCGATTGTGTCGGGGAGGTCTGCTCTCGATACTCTGGACAGGCCTGTTTCGGCAGCCACACCGCGTTCACCAGGAGATTCCCATCGCTAGCTTCGCCGACAAGACGTTCACTGCGCCGGCGCAGATCAGGAACTTCTGCATCATCGCCCACATCGACCATGGCAAGTCCACCCTGGCCGACCGGATGCTGCAGCTCACCGGCGTGGTCGCGGACAGAGACATGCGGGCGCAGTACCTGGACCGGATGGACATCGAGCGCGAGCGCGGGATCACGATCAAGGCGCAGAACGTTCGCCTGCCTTGGACCAGCACGGTAGGTGGGGTTGAACAGGAGTTCGTCCTGCACCTGATCGACACCCCCGGCCACGTCGATTTCACCTACGAGGTGTCCCGGGCGCTGGAGGCCTGCGAGGGCGCGGTGCTGCTGGTCGACGCCGCCCAGGGCATCGAGGCGCAGACGCTGGCCAACCTGTACCTGGCGCTGGACCGCGATCTGACGATCATCCCGGTGCTGAACAAGATCGACCTGCCCGCCGCCGACCCAGACCGGTACGCCGCCGAGATCGCCCACATCATCGGCTGCGAACCCGAGGATGTGCTGCGGGTGTCCGGCAAGACCGGGGCCGGGGTGACCGAGCTGCTCGACCAGGTGGTGCGGCTGATCCCGGCGCCGCAGGGCGACCCGGACGCGCCGGCGCGGGCGATGATCTTCGACTCGGTCTACGACATCTACCGCGGCGTGGTGACCTACGTGCGCGTGGTGGACGGCAAGATCACCCCGCGCGAGCGCATCGCGATGATGTCGACCGGCGCCACCCACGAACTCCTCGAGGTCGGCATCGTCTCGCCCGACCCCAAGCCGTCCGTCGGCCTCGGCGTCGGCGAGGTCGGCTACCTCATCACGGGCGTGAAGGATGTGCGCCAGTCCAAGGTCGGCGACACGGTGACGACCGCCCGGCACGGCGCCAAGGAGGCGCTGACCGGTTACCGCGAGCCCAGGCCGATGGTGTACTCGGGCCTCTACCCGGTCGACGGGTCGGACTACCCGGTGCTGCGCGAAGCGCTGGACAAGCTGCAACTCAACGACGCCGCGCTGACCTACGAGCCCGAGACGTCGGTGGCGCTCGGATTCGGGTTCCGCTGCGGGTTCCTGGGGCTGCTGCACATGGAGATCACCCGTGAACGTCTCGAGCGCGAGTTCAACCTCGACCTGATCTCGACCGCGCCGAACGTCGTCTACCGCGTGGTGAAGGACGACGGCACCGAATTGGTCGTGACCAACCCGTCGGACTGGCCGGAAGGCAAGGTGCGCAGCGTCTTCGAGCCGATCGTGAAGACCACGGTGATCGCGCCCAGCGAGTTCATCGGCACCATCATGGAGCTGTGCCAGTCCAGGCGTGGCGAGCTCGGCGGCATGGACTACCTGTCCCCGGAACGTGTCGAGCTGCGCTACACGATGCCGTTGGGCGAGATCATCTTCGACTTCTTCGACTCGCTGAAGTCCCGCACCCGCGGCTACGCCAGCCTCGACTACGAGGAGGCCGGCGAGCAGGAGGCCGATCTGGTCAAGGTCGACATCCTGCTGCAGGGCGAGGCCGTCGACGCGTTCAGTGCGATCGTGCACAAGGACAGTGCTTCGGCCTACGGCAACAAGATGACCACCAAGCTCAAGGAGCTGATCCCGCGCCAGCAGTTCGAGGTGCCGGTGCAGGCCGCGATCGGTTCGAGAATCATTGCCCGCGAGAACATCCGGGCCATCCGCAAGGATGTGCTGTCCAAGTGCTACGGCGGTGACATCACCCGCAAGCGCAAACTGCTGGAGAAGCAGAAGGAGGGCAAGAAGCGGATGAAGACCATCGGCCGGGTCGAGGTCCCGCAGGAGGCCTTCGTCGCCGCACTGTCCACCGAGTCCGCCGCGGACAAGCCGAAGAAATGACCCCGAGGTGGCGCACCGGAGCGGCTCTGACCGTGATGGTGTTGTCACTGGGCACCTCGGCGTGCAGCGCCACCGTGGACGGCACCGCGGTCCGTCCGGACGCCGGATCACCGATGGCCGACGGGGCGCTGACCGAGCAGGACCTGTCAGCGGTCCTGCTCGACGGCGCAGAACTGGCCGGGCTGCTGGACAGCCCCGACATCGAGGTCGTCGACGAAGTCGCCGAGATGACCGACGACTCGGCCGACGTCTCGGACCCCGAATGCCTCGGGGCGCTCTACAGCGCCGAGGAACCGGTGTACGCCGGCAGCGGCTACACCGCCGTGCTCACCCGCCTGGCCAGTGAACCGGGCGACGTCTACGAGCACTGGGTGGAGGAGACCGTGGTGCTGATGCCCTCGGCCGTCGCCGCCGAGGAGTTCGTCGAGCGCTCGGGCCGGGAATGGGCGGACTGCGCGGGCCGGGAGGTCGCGATCAGCGACGGCGAGGAATGGTTCGACTGGGAACTGCGCGACGTGGTCCGCGACGGCGGTGTCGTGAGCCAGTCCTCGACCGCGCTGGAATCGGCCCCGTGGCAGTGTCAACACACCGTGGCCGCGGCGGCGAACATGGTCGTCGAGGCGTCGGTGTGTGCCGAGCGCATCGACGACGAGGCGACCGCGGTGCTGACCGAGATGATCGAGAAGGCGTCTGCCCGGTAGCTGCTAGTAGGCCGACTCCAACGCCCGGCGCGCGTAGGCGCGCACGTCAGCGTCGCCGTCGTCGAGCGCCCCGGCCAGCGCCTGCCGGGCTGTGTCCTCCGAAGCCGCCCAGCGGGTCAGGCTCAGCACCGCGGCCTTGCGGACATCGAGGTGCGGGTCGGCCAGCGCCTGCGACAGTGGAGGCACCGCGGCCGCGGGGGACGGGGCACCGGCCAGCGCCCGGGCCGCGCCCTGACGGATCTGCCACGCCGAGGCCGCGAGCGCCTTCTCCACCACCGAGCCGTCGCTGTCCTCCCAGCCGATCTCACCCATCGCCGCCAGCGCGGCGGCCCGCACCAGCGGATCGGCGTCGTCGATCAGCACGCGCACCGTCGACGCGCCGGCACGTAGCACGCCCAGGCCGTTGGCGACGGCGATGCGCACCTCGCGGTTGGCGTCGGTGTGCGCGGCGGCGACTCCGTCGACGTCGTCGACCGATACCAGCGCCCGTACCGCCTCGATCCGCACCCGGTGATCGGGGTCCTCGCTGAGCACCCGGTACCGGTCGCGGTCGCCGGCCCGGCGGGCGGCCAGCACGTAGGTGGCCGCACCGCGCACCACCGGATCAGCCGAATCGACGTACGGGCGAATGGTTTCCGGGTCGGGCAGCACCTCGACGAGCTCCCGGATCCCGTCGGCGGCGACGTGCCGCACCTCCACATCGGGATCGCCGAGCGCCGCGACGAGGGGACCGGAATAGCCGTCACACAGATGCTCGGTGAGCACGTCGACCGCGGTGCGGCGCACCCCGGCGTCGTCATCGCGCAGGAACGGCGCCAGATCCTGCACCGAGGGCTCGTCGAGGGCCAGCACCGACGCGATCCGCGGCGACGGCGGTTGGGTTGCCGGGGCGGGCACCCGCGAGATCTCCGACACCGGCGGACGCCCGCCGACCAGGCCGGGCTCGGCCACCGGCACGGGTTCGGTCTCCCCGCTGGGCAACCCGTCGAGGCCGGGGACCGGCACGAAGTACGGCGCGACCGGACGCTTGAGGAACTCCATGTCGCCGTCGGCGGTCTTGCGCAGGTTCAGGTGGTAGCGCCATTCGACGTCGTCGCGCTCGGGCAGGTCGCTGCGGTCGTGGTACAGCCCCCAGCGCGATTCCGTGCGGGTCAGCGACGACCGCGCGGCCATCTCGGCGCAGTCGCGGATGAACGCCACCTCGACCGCACGCATCAGTTCGTGCGGCGTGGTGGCACCGATACCGGCGACCTCCTCGCGCATCCGGTCGAACGCCTCGACCGCCAGCGACAACTTCGTCGCGGTCTTCGGCGGTGCCACGTAGTCGTTGACGAACCGGCGCAGCTTGTACTCCACCTGCGGCTGCGGCGGACCCTCCGGGTTGCGCAGCGGCCGGTAGATCAGTTCGTGTGCGGCCGCCACCTGGTTTTCCGGAAGCTGCTGCGGCGCAGGAAGATCGGCGGAGGTCGCGGCGGCGTGCGCGCCCGCCAGATCGCCGTAGACGAATGCGCCGATCATGTAGTTGTGCGGCACGCAGGCCAGATCGCCCGCGGCGTACAGGCCGGGCACCGTGGTGCGGGCGTTCTCGTCCACCCAGACTCCGGACGCCGAATGCCCACTGCACAAGCCGATCTCGGAGATGTGCATCTCGATGTCGTGGGTGCGGTAGTCGTGGCCGCGGTTGGCGTGGAACGTGCCGCGGGTCGGGCGCTCAGTGGTGTGCAGGATGTTCTCCAGCGCGGTGAGCGTCTCGTCGGGCAGGTGACTGACCTTGAGGTAGATCGGGCCGCGCGCGGACTCGATCTCGTTCTTGACCTCGGCCATCATCTGGCCCGACCAGTAGTCGGAGTCGACGAACCGCTCGCCGTGCGCGTTGACCTGGTAGCCGCCGAACGGGTTGGCCACGTACGCGCACGCGGGTCCGTTGTAATCCTTGATCAGCGGGTTGATCTGGAAGCACTCGATGCCGGAGAGTTCGGCGCCGGCGTGGAAGGCCATCGAGTAGCCGTCACCGGCGTTGGTGGGGTTCTCGTAGGTGCCGTACAGGTAACCCGAGGCGGGCAACCCGAGCCGCCCGCACGCGCCGGTGGCCAGGATGACGGTCTTGGCGCCCACGACGACGAACTCGCCGGTGCGGCTGTTGAGCGCCGCCGCGCCGACCGCTCTGCCCGTGTCGTCGGTCAGCACCCGCACCGGCACCAGCCGGTTCTCGATGCGGATCTTCTCGCGCATGGCGCGCTGCCGCAGCACGCGGTAGAGGGCCTTCTTGACGTCCTTGCCTTCGGGCATCGGCAGCACGTAGGAGCCGGAGCGGTGCACGCGGCGCACCGCATACTCACCATGTTCGTCCTTCTCGAACTTCACGCCGTAGCGTTCCAGCCGCTGGACCATCGCGAACCCACGGGTGGCGGTCTGATAGATGGTGCGCTGGTTGACGATTCCGTCGTTCGCGCGGGTGATCTCGGCGACGTAGTCCTCCGGGGTGGCCTTGCCAGGGATCACGGCGTTGTTCACGCCGTCCATCCCCATCGCCAGCGCACCCGAGTGCCGCACGTGGGCCTTCTCCAGCAGCAGCACCTGGGCGCCGTGCTCGGCGGCGGTCAGCGCTGCCATGGTGCCCGCGGTGCCGCCGCCGATGACCAGCACGTCGCAGTCGAGGCGGACGGCGTCGGTGAGAGAGGGGATCTGCATCAGGGAACGAGCTCCGAATCATCGAGGGCGGCAATCACTTCGGCGCGCAATGCGGTGCGCACCAGAGATGGGTCACGCGGTGACGGGACGTCGAGCAGCGCGCGCAGCGGCCGGCCGGCGCGCCCGAGCACCGCGATCCGGTCGCCGATCAGCAGGGCCTCGTCGACGTCGTGGGTGACGAACACCACGGTGGTCGGGTGGGCCCGCCAGGTGTCGATGAGCAGGCGCTGCATCGTGGCGCGGGTCTGGGTGTCCAGGGCGCCGAACGGTTCGTCCATCATCACCGCGCGCGGGGCCCCGGCCAGTCCGCGGGCCAGCTGCACGCGTTGCCGCATGCCGCCGGACAAGCTCTTGGGCAGGTAGTCCTCGAAACCGGTCAGCCCGACGTCGGCGATCCACTTCAGCGCCTCCTCGCGGCGGCCCTGCCTCGGCCGACCGGCCAGCTTGAGGGCCAGCTCGACGTTGGATCGCACTGTGCGCCAGGGCAGCAGCGCGTTGTCCTGGAACACCATGGCCCGGTCCCTGGAGGTGGTGGTGACGCGCACGCCGTCGGCCAGCACCTCACCGGCATCCGGGGCGAGCAGGCCGGCCAGCGCGCGCAGCACCGTGGACTTACCGCACCCGGACGGGCCGGTGAGCACCAGGATCTCGCCGGGCGCGACGTCGAGGTCGAGGCCGTCGACCACCGGCGACCCGCCGTAACTGAGCACCAGGTCTCGCAGTGTCAGATTCATGCCGCTCATCGGGATCGTCTCCTCTTCGCGCGAGCGCTCATCGGGATCGTCTCCTCTTCGCGCGAGCGCTCATCGGGAGCCCTCCTCACCGCGGGGCAGCCAGCGGGTGACCCTGCGGCCGACGAGTTCCACCGCTGCGGAGGTGACGAAGCCGAGCACGCCGATGGTGATGATGCCGACGAACACGTCGGGGTAGGCGAGCACGGTGTAGGCCTGCCAGGTGCGGTATCCGACGCCGAGGCGCCCGGAGATCATCTCGGCGGAGATCACGCAGATCCAGGCCACCCCGATGCCGACCGACAGCCCGCCGAACACGCCGGGCAGGATGCCCGGCAGCACGACCCGCGCGATCACGTCCCAGCGGCTGCCACCGAGGGTGCGCACCGAGTCCTCCCACAGCGTCGGGAGGGCCCGAACAGCGTGCCGGGTGCTGACCATGATCGGGAAGTACGCGGCCAGGAACGTGATGAACACGATTCCCGCCTCGTCGGTCGGGAACAACAGGATCGCCACCGGCACGATGGCGATCGCCGGGATCGGCCGCGCGAGTTCGGTGAGCGGGCCGAAGACGTTGGCGAACTTCGCCGAACGGCCCAGCAGGATCCCGGTGACGACGCCGGCGACCGCGGCGATCGCGAACCCGGTGAGGATCCGGATCAGGGACTGTCCCAGGTCCAGCCAGTACTCCGGGGTCTGCGCCCGGTGGCTGAACGCGGCGACGATCTCGGTGACGGTCGGCAACGTGTCGAACCGCAGCCAGCCACGCACGTCGTTGGCGGTCAGCAGCTGCCAGAGCATGATGGCCGCGGCGACCGAGGCCAGTCGGACCAGCCACGACCGCCAGGGCGGGCGGCGCGCAGGCGGGGCC
>NZ_BCRS01000020.1 GCF_001552715.1 Mycolicibacterium vaccae NBRC 14118 = CIP 105934
GGCCGAGTGGCTGCAGTCGCCCGCCGGCTCCGCGGTGAGCCTGGCCGACGTCGCGGCCACACTGAACCACCGGCGCGCCCAGCACACCAGGTTCGCGACCGTCGCCGCGGCAGACCGCGACCAGGCCGTCGCCGGGCTGCGGGCACTGGCCGAGGGCTACCCGGCCCCCGGTGTGGTGCCGGCCCACGACGGCGCGTGCGGTTCGGGCACGGTGTTCCTGTACTCCGGGCAGGGTTCGCAGTGGGCGGGCATGGGCCGCCGGCTGCTGGCCGACGAGCCGGCGTTCGCCGCCGCCGTCGACGAGCTCGAGCCCGACTTCGTCGCTCAGGCCGGTTTCTCGCTGCGCGACGTGCTGACCTCCGGCGAGACCGTGGTCGGCATCGACCGCATCCAGCCGGTGCTGGTCGGCGTGCAGCTGGCGCTGACCAAGCTGTGGCAGTCCTACGGCGTGCAGCCGGACGCGGTGATCGGCCACTCGATGGGCGAGGTGACCGCCGCGGTCGTCTCCGGTGCGCTCAGCCCGGCCGACGGCCTGAAGGTGATCGCGACCCGGTCACGGCTGATGAAGCGGCTGTCCGGCCAGGGCGCGATGGGCCTGCTGGAGCTCGACGCCGAGGCCGCCGAGAAGCTGATCGCCGGCTACTCCGGTCTCACGGTGGCGGTGTACGCGTCGCCGCACCAGACGGTGATCGCCGGCCCGCCGGACCAGGTGGACGCCGCGATCGCCGAGGTCGACAAGCTCGACAAGCTGGCCCGCCGGGTGGACGTCGACGTCGCGTCGCACCATCCGATCATCGACCCGATCCTCGACGACCTGCGCGCGGAGCTGGCCGATCTGCAGCCGCGCCGGCCCGCCATCCCGCTGATCGTCACCACCGACGGCCGACCGACCGACGGTTCCTGCGTGTTCGACGCCGACCACTGGGTGGCCAACCTGCGCAACCCGGTGCGCTTCGCCCGCGCGGTCGCCACCGCCGGGGCGGACAAGGCGATCTTCGTCGAGGTCAGCCCGCACCCGCTGCTCAGTCACGCGGTCAAGGACACGCTGTCGACCCCCGCCGGGGACGGGAGTTCGGCCCGGCATTTCCACAGCATCGCCACGCTGCACCGCGACGCGAACGACACGGTCAGCTTCCACACCAACCTCAACGCCACGCACACGGTGCGCCCGCCGAAGACGCCGCAGCGCGGCACCCGGGTGCAGCTGCCCATCACGCCGTGGCATCACGCCCACCACTGGCTCGACACCGCTGCTACGCAGACCAGCTCAAAACGCGTGCCGCACAACGGGACCGATGTGGCGGTCGCCGAAGGCGAGATACACGAGTGGTTCCACCGGCTGAGCTGGCCGGTGCGCGAGCTGCCCGCTGGGACCGCTGCCGACGTGCCGTGGCTGGTGCTGGCCGACGAGGCGGGCGCAGACCTGGCCGAGCTGCTCGGTGCGGGCTCGCGCGCGCTGCCGCTGTCGGTGCTCGACGACGACGCCGGCGCCGACACGGTGCGCTCCGCGCTGCCCGGTGTCGCGCACGTCGTCTACGTCCCGGAGGTCTCCGCGCGGCGCTTCGACGCCGCACCCAGCTATGCGGCGTTCCACCAGCTGCGTCGGCTGGTGGTCGCACTGGCCGGAAGTGGCGATGCACCAAGGCTTTTCATCGTCACCCGGAATGCGCAGGCCGTTGCCGACGGGGAGCGGGCCAACCCGGCGCACGCAGTGCTGTGGGGTCAGGGCCGCACGCTGGCCCTGGAGCACCCGGAGTTCTGGGGCGGCCTCGTCGACGTCGACGAGACGCTGCCCCCGGAACTGCTGGCGCAGTACCTGCACGCCGAGGTTTCCTCGTTGACCGGGACCGACACCGGCCGCGACGACCAGGCCGTCTACCGCGGCGCCGAGCGTCGCGTCCCGCGGCTGGTCCCGCACCCGCTTCCGGCTGTGCCGCTGACCCGATTCGACGCAGGCACAAGCCATCTGGTGATCGGCGCGACCGGTAACGTCGGGCCGTACCTGATCCGCCAGCTCGCCGACATGGGCGCAGGCACGGTGGTCGCGGTGTCACGCCGCGGCGGCGCGCAACTGGCCGAGCTGGCCGAGGAACTGTCGGGCCGCGGCACCACGCTGGTCGAGGTCGCCGCCGACGCGGCCGACGAGACCGCGATGGCGGCGGTGTTCGCCCGCTTCGGCGCCGACCTGCCGCCGCTGGACGGGATCTACCTGGCGTCGCTGGCCGGCGGCGAGGCGCTCCTTACCGACATGACCGAGGACGACCTGGCCCCGATGTTCCGGGCGAAGGTCGACGCCACCACGGTGCTGCACAAGCTGTCGCTGCGCACCCCGGTGCGCCGCTTCGTGCTGTTCTCGTCGATCACCGGGCTGCTGGGTTCCCGCGCCGTCGCCCACTACACGGCGGCCAACGCGTTCGCCGACGCGTTCGCCCACGCGCGGCGCGCGCTCGGCCTGCCCGCGACGGTCGTCGACTGGGGTCTGTGGAAGTCGTGGGCCGACGCCCAGCCGCAGATGAAGGCCGCAGGCCTGGAACCGATGCCCAACGACGTCGCGATCAGGATGCTGCCCGCGGTGCTCAGCCCGGACGCCGCGGTGCAGACCGTGGTGGCCGGGGCCGACTGGGCCCGGCTGGCCGACGCGTACCGGATGCGCGCGTCGGTGAAGGTTCTCGACCACCTGGTCTCCGGCTTCGGCGACGATGCCGATCTGGCCGCCGTGCCCGCCCCCGCCTGGGGCACGGTGCTCGGCGCGCCGGTCGACGGCACCGCGCACGACCGCGTGTGGCGCGCCCGCGTGCTGCCCGGCGAGCGTTCCTACCCGGTCGCGCACCGGGTCCGCGGTGTCGAGGTGGTGCCGGTTTCGGTGCTGCTGCAGACACTGTCGTCGGCAGCTGCGCAGCTCCCGGGCGACGGCGGGTCACCCGCCACCGTCGGCGACGTGCGGTTCGAGTACCCGATCGTGGCCGACCAGCCCAAAGTCGTGCACGTGGTGGCCGACGGTGACGCGTTGACCGTGTGGTCCAGTGCGTCACCGGACAGCCCCGAACAACGCTGGACCCGGCATGCGAGCGCGCAGCTGGCCGCCGCCCCCGGCGGCAGGCCCGACGGCGACCAGAGCACCGGTGGCCGCGTCTTCGACGGTGCGGCGATCTCTGAGATGCAGCGTGCACTCGGTGTCGAGGGCCAGCCGTTCGAGTGGACGGTCACCGACTGCACGACCACGGCCGCCGGCGCTCGCGCCGGCGTCGCGGTACCCACCTCGGCGGAGTCACCCGGCGCCGCACTGGTGGATGCCGCGGTGCACGTGGCCCGGCTCGCCGACGCCGACAACGCGCAGCTGCTGCTGCCCGCGGGCGCCGAGAGCCTGACGGTCGCCGCGGCCGCGGGCGCCGACGGTGTCGTCGAGGCCTACCGGCGGGCCGGCGAGGGCGACAACCTGGTCGTCGACGTCCTGGTCACCGGCGCCGACGGCTCGGTGTGGGTCGACATCCGCGGACTCACCTACGCCCCGGTGGAGTCCGCACCCGCCCCCGTCGCCGACGAAAGCGCGGCCGCGGCAACCGAGTTCGTCGACTGGTCGACGATGACCCGGGCGGAGACGGTGGCCGAACTGCGTAACCGGCTGCGGACCATCCTGGCCCGCGAGCTCGGAATGCCGGACAGCGCCGTCGATTTCGACATGCCGTTCCCGGAGCTCGGCCTGGACTCGATGATGGCGATGAACCTCCTGCGCGACGCCAAGGCGCTGGTGCGCGTCGACCTTTCGGCCACGATGCTGTGGAACCATCCGTCGATCTCGCAGATGTCGGATTTCGTCGCCGACCTGCTGGCGCCGCAACAGAATGCGGTCGACGAGCCCGAACCCGAATCAACCGAGGATGACTCAGACTCCTTCAGCGTGCTGGACGAGCTGTTCTCTTCCGTCGAGTCGGCGAACGCCGGCAGTGAAGGATCCATCTGATGAAGACCACCTTCGACCGGATCTCGGCCATGTCGGCCGAGCAACGCGGCAAGCTGGCCGAGCAGTTCGAGAAGGCCTCCCGGGTCGCAGGCGCCGAGCCCATCGCGGTGGTCGGCATCGGCTGCCGGTTCCCCGGCGGGGTGACCGGCCCGGACAGCTACTGGCACCTGCTGGAGAACGGGGTCGACGCGGTCACCGAGGTGCCCGCCGACCGCTGGGACGGCGACGCGTTCTACGACCCTGACCCGATGGCGCCCGGGCGCATGCCCACCAAGTGGGGCGCCTACCTCGACGACGTCGCCGGCTTCGACGCCGACTTCTTCGGCATCACCCCACGCGAGGCCACCGCGATGGACCCGCAGCAGCGGGTGCTGCTCGAAGTCGCCTGGGAGGCACTGGAGAACGCCGGCCTGGCGCCGGACAACCTCGGCGAGACGCGCACCGCGGTGATGATGGGTGTGTACTACACCGAGTACCAGAACGCGTCCGCGGGCAACCCCGACACCATCGACGCGTACTCGGCGACGGGCAACGCGCACAGCGTGACCGTCGGCCGGATCGCCTACCTGCTCGGGCTCAAGGGCCCGGCCGTCGCGGTCGACACCGCGTGCTCGTCGTCGCTGGTGTCGATCCACCTGGCCTGCCAGAGCCTGCGGATGCGCGAGAGCGACCTCGCGCTGGCCGGCGGGGTCAGCCTCAACCTGCGCCCGGAAACCCAGCTGGCGCTGGCCAAGTGGGGCATGCTGTCGCCGCACGGCAAGTGCCACGCGTTCGACTCGCGCGCCGACGGCTTCGTCCGCGGCGAAGGTGCGGGCGTGGTCGTGCTCAAGCGCCTCACCGACGCGGTGCGCGACGGCGACCGCGTCGTCGGCGTGGTGCGCGGCTCGGCGGTCAACCAGGACGGCCGCTCCAACGGGCTGACCGCGCCCAACGCGCCGTCGCAGCGCGACGTGATCACCCGGGCGCTGCGCTCGGCCGACGTCGCCGCGTCCACGGTCAACTACATCGAAACCCACGGCACCGGAACAGGTCTGGGCGATCCGATCGAGTTCGACGCGCTCGCCGCGGTCTACGGCAAGGGCGACGTGCCGTGCGCGCTCGGCGCGGTCAAGACCAACATGGGCCACCTTGAGGCCGCGGCCGGCGTCGCCGGCTTCATCAAGACCGTGCTGACGCTGCAGCGCGGCAAGATCGCGCCGAACCTGAACTTCGAGAAGTGGAACCCGCAGATCGACCCGAAGCCGACGCGGCTGTTCGTGCCGACGGCGGCGGGGGAGTGGCCCAAGAGCGAGCATCCGCGCCGCGGCGCGGTGTCGTCGTTCGGCATGGGCGGCACCAACGCCCACATCGTGCTGGAGCAGGGCCCCGAGCCCGTGCCCGCGGCGGCCGACACCGGCGGGGTCGTCACCCTCGTGGTGTCGGGCAGGACGCCGGCCCGGCTGGCCGCCTCGGCCGCCTCGCTGGCCGACTGGCTGGAGGGCGACGGCGCGGCCGCGCCGCTGGCCGACGTCGCCTACACCGTCAACCACCACCGCAGCCGCCACCAGACCATCGCCACGGTGTGCGCCCGCACCCACGCCGAGGCTGTCACGGGCCTGCGGGCCCTGGCCGACGGCCGTCCCGCGCCGGGTGTGGCGGGTGCCCGCGACGCGAAGGTCGGACCCGGGACGGTGTTCCTGTACTCCGGTCAGGGCGCGCAGTGGGCGGGTATGGGCAAGGCGCTGCTGGCCGAGGAGCCCGCGTTCGCCGCGGCCGTCGACGAGCTCGAACCCGCGTTCCTCGACAAGGTCGGGTTCTCGCTGCGCCAGACACTGGAGGCCGGCGAACCCGTCGTCGGCATCGACCGCATCCAGCCGGTGCTGGTCGGCATGCAGCTGGCGCTGACCGAGCTGTGGCGCTCCTACGGCGTGGAGCCCGACGCGGTGATCGGTCACTCGATGGGCGAGACGACCGCCGCGGTGGTCGCCGGCGTGCTGACCCCGGCGGAGGGCCTGGACGTCATCGCCACCCGGACCCGGCTGATGAAACGGCTGTCCGGGCAGGGCGCGATGGCGCTGCTGGAGCTCGACGCCCAGGCCACCGAGAAGCTGATCGCCGACCGGCCCGACGTCACGGTCGCGGTGTACGCGTCGCCGAAGCAGTCGGTGATCGCCGGCCCGCCGGATCAGGTCGACGAACTCGTCGCCATGGTCGACGCGCAGGGCAAGCTGGCCCGCCGCGTCGAGGTGGACGTCGCGTCGCACCACCCGACCATCGACCCGGTGCTGCCCGAGCTGCGGGAGGCACTGGCCTATCTGGCCCCGGCCGCGCCGAAGATCCCGCTGATCTCGACGGTCGCCTACGCCGGTGACGCCCCGATGTACTCGGCCGACTACTGGGCGGCGAATCTGCGCAACCCGGTGCGGTTCTCGCAGGCGGTGCACGAGGCGGGCGCCGAGCACAGCAACTTCATCGAGATCAGCCCGCATCCGCTGCTGGCGCATGCGATCTCGGACACGCTGGCCGCGCAGTCCACCAACCGCAGGTACCACGTGGGCGCGACGGTGAACCGGGACCAGCCGGAGACGCTGGCGTTCCACGCGCAGCTGTCCGCGGTGCGTCCGCCCGCGGTCAAGGAGCCCGAGGACGCGTCGGGCCGGCTCGTGTCCGCGCCGCCCACGGCGTGGCAGCACGCATCCTTCTGGATGGCGGATCGATCTGCGGCCCAGGGCTTCTCGGGTGCGCACCCGTTGCTGGGCCTGCATGTGGAGCTGCCGTCGGGCAACGGCCACGTGTGGCAGTCCGACGTGGGTCTGCAGGCCCATCCGTGGCTGGCCGACCACATCGTGCACGGCCTGCCGGTGATGCCGGGCGCCGGTTTCGCCGAGATCGCGCTGGCCGCCGGAGCCGAGGCACTCGGCCTGCCCGCCACGGGCGTCGAGGTCAGTGTCGAGGTCGAGCAGATGCTCCCGCTCGACGAGCACACCAAGCTGACCACCCAGCTGACCCGCGACGAGGACGGCACGCTGCGCGTCGAGATCCACTCCCGCTCCGATGCGGGCAGCTGGACCCGGCACGCGACGGGCACCGTGCGCGCCGCCGAGGACACCGCGGCACCGGCCAAGGTGGTGCCCACCGCCGACGGGACGCCGGTGTCCCCGTCGGAGTTCTACACCGCACTGCGCCGCACCGGCGCTCACCACGCGCACGCGTTCGCGGCGCTGACCCGCATCGTGCGGTCGTCCGGCACGGCCGACACCGAGATCGTGCTGCCCGACGAGGCGACCCCGCACCGCGGCATCACGCTGCACCCGGTGCTGCTGGACGCCGCCCTGCAGGGTCTGGCCGCGGCGATGACCGACGAGACGCTCGCCGATTCCACCGATGTCACCTATCTGCCGGTCGGGTTCGGCTCGCTGCGGGTCTTCGGCGCCCCCGGCCGGCGGGCCAAGTGCCGCGCCGAGCTGGTCAGCGTCGTCGAGGACAGCGGCGACGCGGTCGGCCGGGTCACCCTGACCGACGACACCGGCGCCGTGCTGGCCCGGGTCGACGACGTGCACCTCAAGCGCATCCAGCGCCGGACCGTGCCGCTTCCGTTGTCGCAGAAGATCTTCGACTCGCGCTGGGTCGAGTCCGCGGTACCGGCCGGCGGCCCGGCCACCGGCAGTTGGCTGGCGTTGGCCGACGGTGCGGACGGCCTGGCCCGCGCGCAGGAGTTCGCGACGCGGTTCGGCGGCGACACCCGCCGGGTGGTCACCGCCGACCTCGCCGACGAGGCGGCCGTGCGCGAGGCGTTCGCCACCGCGACCGCCGATCCCGACCTGCCGCCCGCAGGCGTGGTCGTGTTCGTGAGCAACCCGGACTTCGACGGCACCGACGCCGCGAACGGTCTGGAGCACGCCCGCGACGTGATCTGGCGGGTGGCGGGCACCGTGCGCGCGATCGTCGGCAGCTGGCACGGCAGAGCACCGCGGCTGTGGCTGGTCACCGAAAGTGGTCTGGTCGTCAAACCTGAGGACGCTCATGGGAACCCGGGCGCCAACAGCCTCAAGGGCCTGGCGCGGGTGCTCGCCTACGAGCACCCGGACCTGAAGACCACGCTGCTCGACGCCGGCACCGGCGACCCGGCCGCAGCGCTGATCGCCGAGATCGAAGCCGCAGGCGACGACGACGTCATCGCGTGGCGCGACGGCACCCGGTTCGTCGAGCGGCTGTCCCGCGCCACCCTGCCCGCGACGCCGGGTCAGCTCGTGGTGCGCAAGGACGGGTCCTACGTCGTCACCGGTGCGCTCGGCGGTGTCGGCATGTCGGTGGTCCGCTGGCTGGTCGACAACGGCGCAGGCCGGCTCGTGCTCAACGGCCGCAGCGGCCCCTCCGACGAGGTGCAGTCGGTGCTCGACGAACTGTCGGCCCGCGCCGAGATCTCCGTCGTCACCGGCGATGTCGCGCAGCCCGGGGTGGCCGAGCGACTGGTCGCGGCCGCAGAGGAGACCGGCAAGCCGCTGCGCGGCCTGATCCATTCGGCCGCCGTGCTCGAAGACGAGATCTTCGTCGGCCTGACCCGCGAGAGCCTGGACAAGATCTGGGCGCCGAAGGCCGCGGGCGCGCTGCGCCTGCACGAGGTCACCGCTGCCAAGGACCTGGACTGGTGGGTCGGCTTCTCGTCGATCGTGTCGCTGCTGGGTTCGCCCGGCCAGGCCGCCTACGCCTGCGCGAACGCGTGGCTGGACGGGCTGGTCGCCTGGCGTCGTGCCGCGGGACTGCCCGCGATCGCGATCAACTGGGGCCAGTGGGCCGAGGTGGGTCTGGCCAGCACACTGCGCTTCTCGGTGCTGGACCCGATCACCCCGGCCGAGGGCGTGGACGCGCTCGGCGGCGTGCTGGCCGCCGGCTTCTCCCGGGTCGGCATCGCCCGGCTGCGGCTGGACCGCGCCGCGGCGGCGTTCCCGGAGATCCACCAGATCGGCTTCTTCGCCGACCTGGTCGGTGAGCTGGAGACCGACGACGTCGACGAAGACTGGGGCGGTGCCGAGGCGCTCAAGACCATGGACGCCGCGGAGGTCAACCGGGTCGTGGTGGCGCGGCTGCGCCGCCGCATCTCGGCGATCATGGGTTACTCCGACGACAGCGCGGTCGACATCGCCCAGCCGCTGACCGAGCTGGGCCTGGATTCGCTGATGGCGGTGCGGATGCGCAACACCATCCGCGGTGACTTCGGGGTGGAGCCTCCGGTGGCACTGCTTCTGCAGGGCGCTACGCTGTCCGATCTCGCGCTCGATCTGATCCGTCAGCTCGGGCTCGAGGAGCAGGAGTCCGCCGAGCGCCCGAACGCGCTGCGCGAGCGGGCACAGCAACGTGCCGCAGCGCGTCAACGAGCCGCATCGCGGCGGAAAGTGGGACCACGATCGTGACGAGCGGTGCCTTGAACAACGCCGACGAACTTCCCGACAACGCCATCGCCGTCATCGGCATGGCAGGCAAATTCCCGGGTGCGGGGTCGGTGTCCGAGTTCTGGCGCAACCTGCGCGGCGGCGTCGAGTCGATCGTCGACCTGTCCGAGGAGGACCTGCTCGCCAACGGTGTCACCGAGAAGGCGCTGGCCCACCGCGGCTACGTGCGCCGGGCCGGGCTGATGCCGGGCATCGAGGAGTTCGACGCGGACTTCTTCGGCTTCACCCCGTACGCGGCCCGCATGCTCGACCCGCAGCACCGGTTGTTCCTGCAGGCGGTGTTCCATGCCCTGGAGGACGCCGGCTACGACCCGAAGGGGCTGGAGTCCACCGTCGGCGTGTTCGGCACCAGCAGCTCGAGCGGCTACCTGCTGCACAACCTGATGTCGAACTTCGACCCGATGATGGTGATCGGGCAGGGCGCCAGCTTCGAGATGGTCAACCTGTCGCTGCAGAACGACAAGGACCACCTGGCCACCCGGGTGGCCCACCAGTTCGACTTCCGCGGGCCCGCACTGTCGGTGGCGACGGCCTGCTCGTCGTCGCTGGTCGCGGTGCATCTGGCCTGCCAGTCGATCCTCAACGGGGAGTGCGACATCGCACTGGCCGGCGGCTCGTCGCTGCGCATCCCGCACCACGTCGGCTACTGGTACGAGCAGGGCGCGATGGTCTCGCCCACCGGCCGGTGCCGCCCGTTCGACGTGCGCTCCGACGGCACGATCTTCGCCAGCGGCGTCGGCGTCATCGCGCTCAAGGCGCTGGCCGACGCCGTCGAGGACGGCGACCACATCCACGCGGTGATCCGCGGCTCGGCGCTGAACAACGACGGCGCCACCAAGATGACCTACGCCGCGCCGAACGCGCTGGGCCAGGCCGAGGTGATCGCCGAGGCGCACGCGATCGCCGGGGTGGACGCGTCGTCGATCACCTACGTCGAGACCCACGGCACCGGCACCCCGCTCGGCGACCCGATCGAGATCGAGGGGCTGCGCCAGGCATTCGAGCTGGCCGAGGAAACCCGCAGTGCGCCCTGCTATCTCGGGTCGGTCAAGTCCAACATCGGCCACCTGGAGACCGCTGCGGGCATCGCCGGGCTGATCAAGGCCATCCTGTGCCTGGAGCACAAGGCCATCCCGGCCACGCTGCACTACACCAGCCCGAACCCCGAGCTGCACATCGACCGCGGGCCGTTCCGCATCCGCGGCCAGGACGGGCCGTGGGAATCCGACGGCATCCGCCGTGCAGGCGTCAGCTCCTTCGGCGTGGGCGGCACCAACGCCCACATCGTGCTGGAGGAGGCGCCGGCGGTGGCCGCCGCGCCGGCGTCGTCACCGGCCCGGCCGCAGGTTCTCGTGCTGTCTGCGAGAACCGAAGAGGCGCTTGGCCAGTCGCGGGCGGCGCTGGCCAACGAGCTGGCTGAGGCGGACGAGATCAGCCTGCCCGACGCCGCGTACACGCTGACCCGGCGCCGCAAGGAGCCGGTCCGGCTGGCCGCGGTCGTGCACGACCAGGCCAACGCCGCGACCGTGCTCTCAGCCGCTCAGATCGACGGGGCGACCGACAACGTGTTCGTCGGACAGGCCGTCCCCGGTCTGACGGACTCGGCCGAGCGGGTCGCATTCCTGTTCCCGGGCCAGGGCGCCCAGCACGTCGGCATGGCCCGCGGCCTGTACGACAGCGAGCCGGTGTTCGCCCGGCACTTCGACGAGTGTGTCGCGGCATTCAACGACGAGATGGGTTACGACCTGCGCGCCGAGATCTTCGACGGCGTGGGACGCAACCTGGAGCACACCGACCGGGCCCAGCCGGCACTGTTCACCGTCGAGTACGCGCTGGCCAGACTGGTCCAGTCCTACGGCGTCGAACCGGCGATCATGGCCGGGCACAGCATCGGGGAGTACCCCGCGGCGACCATCGCCGGCGTCTTCGACCTCGATACCGCGGTCAAGGTGGTGTCCAAGCGCGCCAAGCTGATGCACGCCGCCCCGCGCGGCGTGATGGTCGCGGTGCCGTTGAGCCCCGCGGCGATCGCCGAACACCTGACCCCGGACGTCGACGTCGCGACGATCAACGACCCGGGCAGCTGCGTGGTGGCCGGCAGCGAGGACGCGATCCGCACCTTCCAGGCCGCGTTGGCCGAGAAGGGCGTCGCGGCCAGGCGGGTGCGCACCTCGCACGCGTTCCACTCCCGGCTGATGGACCCGGTGGTCGCCGAGTTCGGCGCGTTCCTGTCCGGTGTGACGCTGCGGGAACCGCAGATCCCGTTGCTGTCCAACATCACCGGGACCACGATGACCGCGGCCGAGGCCACCAACCCGGCGACGTGGGCCCGGCAGATCCGGGCCACCGTCCGCTTCGCCGACGAACTCGACGCGCTGCTGGCCGCACCGGACCGGGTGTTGGTCGAGGTGGGTCCCGGCGGCACGCTGACCTCGTCGGCGGGCAGGCACCCGAAATGGGCCGAACGGCACCGCGCGGTGCGGCTGATGCGGCACCAGGCGCAGAACCGCAACGACCACGACACGTTCCTGCTGGCGCTGGGCCAGCTGTGGGCCGCCGACGTCGAGGTGGACTTCGACCAGGGCGCCGAGCAGCAGCACACGCTGGTCACGCTGCCCGGCTATCCGTTCGCCAAGCAGCGGCACTGGGTCGAGCACAACGCCAACGCCGCCTGGCTGGCCGGCGGCGCGGGCACCAACGGCATGACGGCGGCGACCGACTCCGCCGGGGCCGCGCCCGCCGCGGCCGGGGGCGCCTCCACGGTGGAGGCCAAGCTGCAGCGCATCTGGTGCCAGTGCCTCGGCCTGTCGAACATCGACCGCAACGCCAACTTCTTCGAGATCGGCGGTGACTCGCTGATCGCGATCAGCGTGGCGATGACCGCGGGGCACGAAGGTCTGGACCTGACCCCGCAGGACCTGTACGAGAACCAGACCGTGGCCTCGCTGGCCAAGGTGCTGTCGGCGCGCTACGCCGAAGGCGGCCTGGCCCGTCAGACACTCGACGACGCGGTCCATCCGCCGGTTCCGCCGAACGTGGCGTACTTCCTCGAGCACGGACTGCGCGACATCGGTCGCTGGCGCATCCCGGTGATCCTGGGGCTGCGTCCCGACGTCGGCGAGGACGACGTGCGGGCGGTGCTGACCGCGGTGACCGACGCGCACGACGCACTGCGCGTGCACCTGGTGGAACGGGCGGGCACCTGGGATCAACGGATCGCCGAGCCGGGGGAGTTCACCGAGCTGGTGACCCGGCAGCTGCCCGACGGGCTGGCCGCGGGCAGCCCGCAGGAACGCGCGGCGGTGCTGGAGTTCCTCGACGAGCAGGTCCGCGAGCATCAGATGGTGGTGCCGCTGACCGCGACGTTCATCCGCGGCGCGGCCGGCGGCCCGTCGCACCTGGCGCTGAGCCTGCACGGCATCATCGGCGGCTCGGGTGAGGACGGGGTGTCGCGTGATGTGCTGCTCACCGACATCTTCACCGCGTTCAGCCAGCGGATGGCCGGCGAGGAGATCGCACTGGCGCCGGTCCCGGCGTCGTGGCGGGAATGGTCGCAGCGGTGCGCGGGGCTGGCCAGTCACCCGGCCGTGCTCGACAGCCGGGACCACTGGTTCGAGACGGCGCAGCGGTCCACGCTGAGCGTCGCCGGCCCGGACCCCAGCGAGCGTCCCGGCGCCGACGAAGTGGTCCGGTTGTCGACCGCGCTGTCGGCCGCCGAAACCGGTGAGATCGACGACGCCCGGCGACGGCTGCGCCTGCCGGTCGAGGAGATCCTGCTGGCCGCGCTGGCCCGTGCCGTGGCCGCCACGGCAGGCGAGGGTGCGGTGGCCGTCGACCTGGCCGGCCGCGGCCGCTCGGTGCTCAAGCCCGACGTCGACCTGCAACGCACCGTGGGCTGGTTCAGCACCATCCACCCGGTGGTGCTGACCGCGAGCGGACAGGGTTCGGCCCGGCAGTCCCTCGAAGAGGTGCGCGACACGCTCAAAGCGGTCCCGCACTACGGCATCGGATATGGGCTGCTGCGCTACCTGTACGCGCCGACCGCGCGCGTGCTCGGTGCGACGCGGCCCGCCGACATCCTGTTCTCCCACGTCGGCACCATCCCCGAGGTGCCCGCCGAGCAGCCCGAGGACGCGCCGGTGCGGTTCGACGCCGACACGGCCATGCCGATCCGCGATGCGCTGCCCGGCCTCGGGCACGCGATCGAGCTGCGGGTTTACCGCACCGGAGGGGTGCTGCACCTGGACTGGTGGTACGACACCCGCCGGCTCGGGCCCACCGATGTGGAATCCTTTGCCCGGCAGTACTCGACGGCGCTCCTGGACATCACCCGGGACGCGCTGGCCGAGGAGGACAGCGACGCCGGCGACGAGCTGGCGCTGGTCGATCTGTCGTGAGCGGTTAGAGGAGAGCGAATGACCAGGTCCGACAAGGCGGTGGTCGTCGCCGGCATCAAGAAGTCCTTCGGCTCCGTCGAGGCGCTGCGCGACGTGAGTTTCGAGGTCGAGCGCGGCGAGGTGCTCGGTCTGCTCGGCCCCAACGGGGCCGGCAAGACCACCACCGTGAATATCCTGTCCACGCTGATCAAGCCGGACAGCGGCCGCGCCCTGATCGCCGGGCACGACGTCGTCAGCGATCCCGCCGGGGTGCGCCGGGCGCTGATGCTGACGGGTCAGCACGCGGCGCTCGACGATCTGCTCACCGGCCGCGAGAACCTGCTGATGTTCGGACGGCTGCAGGGGCTGACCAAGAAGGTCGCCAAGCAGCGGGCCCAGGAACTGCTGGAGCAGTTCGATCTGGTGCAGGCGGGCGACCGCGCGGTGGGCAATTACTCCGGTGGCATGAAGCGCCGCATCGACATCGCCTGCGGTCTGGTGGTGCGCCCCGAGGTGGTGTTCCTCGACGAACCGACCACCGGACTGGATCCCCGGAGCCGCCAGGCGATCTGGGAACTGGTCACCGACTTCAAAGAGGCGGGCATCGCCACGCTGCTGACCACGCAGTACCTGGAGGAGGCCGACCTCCTCAGCGACCGGATCATCGTCATCGACAAGGGCACGGTGATCGCCGAAGGTACCGCCGACCAACTCAAGGAACGCACCGGCGGCACCTACTGCGAGATCGTGCCCCGCCATATCGCCGACATCCCCGCGGTGGTGCGCATCCTCGGTCCGCTGCTGCCCGAGGCCAACCGCGCCGTGGTCGACGACGCGTCGGACCGGATCTCGATGCCGGCGCCGGACGGAGCCAACACCCTGATGCAGGCGCTGCACCTGCTCAGCGAGCACCGCATCGAGCTGATGGACATCGCGCTGCGCCGGCCGTCCCTCGACGAGGTGTTCCTCGCGCTGACCGGGGACAGCACCCGGGGCAGGGGCGACCAGTCCGACGACCTCGTGGCTGCGGACTCGTACGCGTGATCACCCAGTCCGCCATCCCGACAGCCGCCCGGCCGCCGGTCTCCGCGGTTCAGCAGTGGTGGGTGCTCACCGTCCGGATGATCACCCCGACCCTGCGTAACGGGGAGCTGGCCACCCAGATCGTCGGGTCGATCGTGTTCACCATCGGCTACTACCTGCCGCTCAAGCAGATGATGGGCGCGGTCCAGCCGTTGAGCAGCTACGCCCAGTACCTGACGCCGTTGATCGTGCTGCAGGCCATCTGGTTCGCCGCCATCTCGGCGGCGTTCCGGTCGGCGACCGACTCCGTGCAGGGCATCAACCGCCGGTTCCGCGCGATGCCGATCCCGGTGCTGACCCCGCTGGCGTCGCGGATGACCGCCAGCATGTACCGCTGCTGCATCGCGCTGGCCGTGTCGGTGGCCTGCGGGCACGTGATCGGGTTCCGGTTCCACAACGGTGTCCTCAGCGTCATCGGGTTCGTCGCGCTGGTGCTGCTGATCGGCGCCGCGCTGGCCCTGATCGGCGACCTGATCGGCATCGCGACCCAGAATCCGGAGGCGACCGCGCCGATGATGCTCATCCCGCAGCTGACGCTGGGCCTGGCGTCGGTGGGGCTGCAGCCGGTGGAACGCTTCCCGGAGTGGATTCAGGGCTTCGTGCGCAACCAGCCGCTGTCGCAGTGGGTGTATGCCCTGCAGGCGCTCGCCGGTGACAGCTCCGGCGCCGCGCCGGAGACGACCTGGGCGGTGATGTTCCCCGCGGTGGCGTGGGCGGTCGGCAGCATCGTGGTGGCGCTGGCCCTGCACGCGTGGGTGACGCGGAAGCGACGGTCGGAATGACCCTGGAGCACTCTGAGCCCGTGGTGGGCGCGCCGTACCGGCCCGGGGGCAGGCACCGCCGCGAGAAGATCTGGGAGAACTCGCCCAAGCGGCTGCTGCCGCAGGTGGGGGTGCTGACCTGGCGCATCCTGCGGCGCTGGAGCCGCGACCCGGCGACGCTGGTGCAGTCGTTCGTGATGCCGGCGGCCTTCCTGGTGGCACTCGACATCGTGCTGGGCGACGTCCTCCAGGAGGTCACCGGACACAGCGGTCTCTACGGACAGGTGCCGCTGGTCGCACTGGTCGGCGGGATGACCGGCGCGATCATCGGCGCGGTCGGGATCATGCGGGAACGCGAAACGGGGCTGCTGGCCCGGTTCTGGGTGGTGCCCGTGCACCGCGCCGCGGGCCTGCTGTCCCGGCTGGCCGCCGACTTCGTCCGCATCGTGGTGATCACGCTGGTGGTGATGTGTGTCGGGCTCGCCCTCGGGTTCCGGTTCGAGCAGGGCATTCTCGCGGCCGTCCTGTGGGTGTTCATGCCCGCGCTGTTCGGCGTCGCGTTGTCGGCCGCGGTGCTGACGCTGGCGTTGTTCTCGTCCAACACGATCGTGCCGCAGGCCACCGAGATCGTCATCGCGATGCTGATGTTCTTCTCCATCGGCTTCGTGCCGCTGGACCAGTACCCGGAATGGCTGCAACCGATCGTCGAGCACCAACCGGTCAGCTATACGATCGAGGCCATGCGGGGGCTGTCCCTCGAGGGCCCCATCGCCGAGCCCGTGATGTTCTCGGTGTTGTGGGCGGTCGGGATCGCCGCGGTGTGCGCGGTCCCGCTGGCGATCGGATACCGCAAGGCCAGCAAGCGTGGGTGACGGGACCGCCCGAACCACCGACACCTCTACCGAGACACCGGGAGTCTGACACTGATGTTTCCTTCATCGGGCATCCGCAAGCTCGCGCGCAGCGAAGAGATGTTCGCCGAGACGCACAACTTCATCGGCCTGGCCGCGCATGTCGAGGGCCCGATGGACGCCGACGCGCTGTCGGACGCGTTCGACCTGCTGCTGCAGGCACATCCGGTGCTCGGCGGACACCTGGAGCAGCTGCCGGACGGCAAGTGGGAGATCGTGCTCGACGACCTGATGCACCCCGGTATCGAGGTGGTGGAACTGGCCGGGGACGCGCCCGCCCCGCCGCTGATCTTCGACCAGACCCAGTCGCTGGTGCACCTGCGACTTACCGTCCGGGACGGCGTCGCGCAGCCCACGCTGTACATCCATCACAGCCTGGCCGACGGGCACCACCAGTTCAGCCTGGTCGAGGAGCTGTTCTCCACCTACACCGACCTGGTGACCACCGGCACCACCAAACCGGTTCAGGTGCACCCGGCGCCCGAACCGCTGGAGGTGATCCTGTCGGATCGGGGCGTGGAGAAGCGGACCCGTTCGGGCCTGGAGCGGCTGCTCGCGGCGATGTTCGCCTACGACCTGCCGCCGTCGCGGCGCGCCCCGGCGGAGGTCAACCCCGTTCTGCCGCAGCTCGTCCCGATGGCGTACTGCACGCTGTCGGAACAGGACACCGAGAAGATCATCGCGTTCTGCCGGGCCAACAAGCTCGGCCTGAACAGTCTGCTGTCGGCGGCGGTGCTGATGGCCGAGTGGACTGTGCGCAACACCCCGAACATCCCGGTGCCTTACGTGTATCCCGTGGATCTGCGGTATCTGCTGTCCCCACCGGTGTCGGCCACCGAGAGCACCAATCCCGTCGGCATCGCCACCTACCTGGCCGAGATCGAGTCGGGCACCGACATCGCCGAGCTGGCCCGCGACATCAACGACACGTACAAGAAGGACATCGCCGAAGGCGTGATCCAGCAGAGCTTCCTGCACTTCAGCCCGCAGTACGTGGGCAACCCGCCCGGCCTGCCCGACGTGGTGATGTTCACCGACAACGGCATCGTGCCGCCGCTGCGTACGCCGCCGGACATGCAGGTGGCCGCCAGCCACGGCGAGTTCTACTTCGCAGTGGGCGCGGGCATCGAGATCTACACCAGCAAGATCTTCAACGGTCAGCTGATGATCGAGTACCACTCGCACGGGCCGGACCGCGAGAAGTCCGTCGCGGCGATCGAGGACCAGCTCCGCCGCGTCGTGGCCAAGCAGTCCGGTGTCGGCTGACCGCTCAGCGTTGCGCGGCGGGGGAACCGAACGCGAAGCGGTGGTACTGCAGCGCCTTGCGCAGCGGCGGCACCAGCCGCACCGCGCGCTTGAGCGCCTGCATGGCCGGGCCCGTCCCGGCATACGTGCTCGCATCGAAAAACGTTGTCGCGGCGAGCAATCGGATGTCGGGCAGTTTGTCGAGGATCTGCTGCGGATCGTTGACCGCCCAGTACAGCACCGAGCCGGAGGTACGCACCAGCGACTGCGTCTTCTGGGACTTGATCGCCAGCCAGTTGAAGAAGTCGATCTGCAGCTCCCCGACGCCGAAGCGGTCGACGAAGCGGCGCAGCAGCGCGATGCCCTCTTCCTCGGTGAGGTACATGCTGATGCCCTCGGCGATCAGCAGTGTGGGCCGGTCGGCGGGGATCTCGTCGAGCCAGTTCGGCTCGGTGGCCGGGGTGGCGATGAGCTGATAGTTGCTGCGGGACGGGTAGATCTGCTCGCGCAGCGCAATGACCTCGGGGAAATCCACGTCGTACCAACGGACGTCGGGTCCGGGATCGACCCGGAACACGCGGCAGTCCAGGCCGCAACCCAGGTGCACGACGGTGCACTCGGGGTTGGCGGCGATGAACTCGCGGACCCAGCCGTCGTAGAGCGCGGTGCGAACGGTGAACAGCGGCGCCCACTTCGGCGTGATCTCGAGTTCGCGCCAGTCGAAGTCGAGCTTGTCGATCGCGGCCTTGGCGAACCGGTCGCCGAGGATCGGTCGGTCGAAGTCAGCGTCGAGGGCCTTCAGGTACAGAGTCGACAGCATGGTCTTCGCCGGGCCAGTGAGGTCGACCGGAACTTTGTTGCTCACGTGTGTGAGGCTATTCGCAAAGGGCCCGGCGTGGCACGTCGGGTCGACGATGACGAGAGGATGTGCCGACCGTGACTCCATCGGGTCCGCCGCGCGTGCTGTTGCTCTACTACAGCTACACCGGACAGGCGAAGAAGGTTCTCGACGCCGCGGGGGAGGTGTTCAGGTCCCGCGGATACGACGTGACGGAGGCGCCGATCGAGTTCACCGATCCGCGGTATGCGGAGCGGTTCTCCCGCTTCCCGATGCGCCGGGTGTGGCCGGAGTTCCTCGGGATGTTGCCGGCGCAGACGCTGCAGCGCACCGGCGACATCCGCACCCCCGACGCGGTCCGCACCGGCGACTACGACCTGATCTGCATCGGGTCACCCACCTGGTGGGACACCGTGTCGATGCCGCTGCGCACCTTCCTGACCTCGCACGAGGCGCGGAATCTGCTCGACGGCAAGCGGTTTGCGGTCTTCGTGGTGTGCCGGCGCAAGTGGCGCAAGAACCTCGCCGGAGTGCGCAAGCTCGCCGAGAAGAAGGGCGGGCGTTACGTCGACGGCATCCACTTCACCTACCCGGGCGGCGAACTGTCCTCGATGCTGTCGCTGACCAGCTATCTGGGGTCGGGGGAGTACAAGGAGCGCTCGCTCGGGATCAAACTGCCACCCACGAACATCAGTGACGAGCAGTGCGAGGAGTCGCGGCGCTTCGCGGCCCGCGTCGCCGACAAGGTGTTCGGCAAGCAACCGCGGGGGAACTGAGGCCGTGCCACGCTCTTTCGACGTGACGACCGAGGCGCCGGCCGGGGTCGCCGAGGTACTGGCGGCGTTCGGCCTGCGTGAGTACTGGCTGGACCGGCTCGCTGCGTACGGCGGTGACTCGATGCGGCTGGATTCGCTGGATGTCGCCACGGACGACACGGTGGTGGTGCGCACCACCCAGGATCTGCGTGCGGACATGCTGCCCGGGGCGATTGCCCGGCTGCTGCCCGGGGACACCAAGATCGTCCGGACCGAGACGTGGCGGCCGGCGGTCGACGGGCGGGCACGCGGCGACTTCAGCATCGCCGCGCACGGAGTGCCCAGTTCCGGTTCGGGCACGATGCTGCTCACCGCGGCCGGGTCCGGTTCCAGCCTGCGGGTCAACGGGAGCCTCGAGGTCCGTATCCCGGTGGTAGGAGGGCGGATCGAACGCTATGTCGCCGACCTCATCGGCAAGGAGGTGCCGCAGATGCAGCGGTTCACCGCCGAGTGGATCGACGGGAGGGCCTGAACGTGCCGGAACCGATACCCACCGCCGCCGAAGCGCTGGCCAGGCTGGACATGCCGCTGGTCGAGGCGATGATGACGCAGCGGGCGATCCGCCGGGTGCTGCCCGATCCGGTCGACGACGAGATCGTGCTCAAGTGCATCGAGCTCGCGCTGCGGGCGCCGACCGGCGCCAACGGGCAGAACTGGGAGTTCGTCGTCGTCAAGGACCCCAAGATCAAGCGCAAGCTGCAGCGGCGTTACCGGCTGGCGTGGCGGGTGTTCCACCGCACCACGATCCGCGACGTCGCGTCCTACGACGATGAGATGGCGAAAAGCGTCAAGGCCATCGAGTGGCAGCTCGAGCACTTCCACGAGATCCCGGTGTTGGTCATCGCGTGCCTGCGGTTGTCGGCCCGCGAGGGCAAGGTGCCGTTCGTGCCGATGCCGCACGCGGCGGCGTCCGCGTTCTTCGGATCGATTTACCCGAGTGTGCAGAATTTGTTGCTGGCAGCGCGCTCGATGGGATTGGGCGCGTCGCTGATCACGTTGCCGTTGTGGAATCTGACGTCCGCGCGGCGGGTTCTGAATTTGCCCACCGAGGTGACCCCGTGCTGCGTGGTTCCCCTCGGTTGGCCGCGTGGCCGATACGGCTCGACCACGCGCAGACCTGTTGACGAGGTAGTCCATTTGGATCAGTACGGGAACCGGGCCTGGTTCGGGCCGAAGGATCTGGATTCGGCCTGATCGGGTTGACGACCCCGTCAGACTTCGCTGTTCGACACGCGTTCTTTTCACTTTGCTAGACAACGCGGTTGATGTTCGGTTACGTTCCTTGCTGTTGGGGGACAGCAAATTCACAGGAACATACGAAGGGGGCGTCATGCCTGGTGCCGTAAAGCCTTATGTCACGGCAGGCGTGGCGCTGGTGGGGGCCAGCGTCATTTCCATAACTCCGATCGCGCCGCAGGTGATCGCCGAGCGCGCGACCGACCGGTACGTCGCGCTGACCGCGGCGGCGAGCAACCTCTGCGAGACCGAGCCGACGTCGGCTCTGTGCACCGACACCGGTTCGGCCGATGTGGCGGTGACCAACCGTGCCGTGTTCGGCGACTCGTCGTTGCTCTACATTCCCGGCAACCTCTTCAACGCGCTGCTGAGCCTGCCGGCCTGGGAGATCCAGGCGATGGACCGGCTCGCCGACGCGATGATCGGCACCGGCAGCTGGCAGGTGTGGGGGCCGACGAACGTGTTCGGTTTCGACGAATGGGATCCGCCGAAGCTCAAGGCGTTCATCGATGTGCTGATGCCGTTCAAGCCGTTCTCGTCGGTGCTCGGCGAGCAGATGAGCGTGTGGGCACAGGCCAACCTGCCGATGAACTCGGGCTGCGCCGGCACGCCGGGTGCCTGCCCGGACATGAGCATGCTGCTGGCCAGCATGTTCAAGGTCCCGGTCTCGCAGCTGTACGAGGGCTACACGTTCCCCGGCGCCGGTGAGCAGGGGTCGACGAACCCGTTCGACGGCACACCCGTGTCCTGGGCCGGCACCACCGTGAAGCTCGAGCCCTGGGGGCCGTTCAAGAACACCTGGGAGTGGCTGACGACCCCGCCCAAGCCGGTGGCCAGCGTGCCGCTGGCGGACTTCATCCGGGTGCCGCTCAAGCTCGCCAAGTCACTGTTCGACGCATTCAACCCGTTCGTCCAGAACAGCAGCATCTTCAACCCGCGCAACGGGCTGATCGCCGTGGTGGCCAAGGCGCTGGCGCCGCTGTTCTGCAAGAACTGCAACTTCGACAACCTGTACGACAACCCGTGGCTCTACGACAATTACGACCCACATCCGCCGGTCGAGGCCGCCGGAACCGACGACGCGCAGGAGTCGGAGTCGGGCGGGTCCGGCACGACCGAGGGTGGAGCCCTGTCCGGGGACGCAACCGGGGTGGAGACCGGGGAGGAGACCGAGGCCGCGTCGACCGGTACCGAAGATGCCGCGATCAGCAGCCTGCGGAGCAAGTTCCAGGCCGCCGAGACCGAGGACGAGGGCGCCGACGAGGACACCACGCCCTCGCCCGAACAGGAGCCGACGGAGCCGGCCGAGGAGCCGACCGGTCCGGTCGACGACGTCGAGGACGATGCGGATATCGACGAGGCCACCGACGAGGACGCCGAGGACGGCGAGGACAGCAGCGGCAAGCACCGCCTCGACGACGGCGACGACGACAACTCGGTGACGTCGATCCGGGACAAGGTCGAAGCCGAGAACGACAAGAAGGAAACCGCCACCGAGAAGGGCGCCGACAAGAACGACGGCGGCTCGGACTCGGGTTCGGATTCCGGGAGCGACTAGCGGCGCCTCGCCGCGGCCAGCCGCAGCGCGGGAAGCAGCAGTGCGCGCGGGGTGAAGCGCCCGCCGAGTCCGGTCAGCTTCGGCACCAGACCGGGCACGACGAGGCGCTTGCCCGCGCGCATCGCCGTGATTCCGGCTTCGGCGACCTCCTCGACCGAGACCTGCACCTTCCCGCCCGGCGGCTGCTCTCCGGCGATCTCCCACCATTCGGTGGGGACGGGCCCGGGGCACAGCGCGGTGCAGGACACGCCGCTGCCGCGCAGGCCTTCGTGCACGGCCTCCGAGAACGTCTGCACGTAGGCCTTGGTCGCCGAGTAGACGGCGGCGCCGGGCAACGGCTGGAACCCGGCGATCGAACCGATGTTGAGCACCGCGCCGGTGCCACGGGCCACCATCTGGGGCAGCACGGCGTGGGTCAGTTCGGTCAGCGCGAGGACGTTGACGATGACCTGGTCGCGCTCACGGTCCGGTGGCAGGTCCTGCAACAGCCCGTTGGTGCCGAACCCCGCGCTGTTCACCAGGCCGGCCACCGCAGTACCACGCAGGCGCTCGACAGCCTCGGTGCGGCCGGATTCGGCGTTGAGATCCAGGGGCACCACGTCCACCGAAATTGAACGGCCACTGAGCAATTCGTCGGACAGTGCGGCGAGGCGATCGCGCCGGCGGGCGATCAGCATGAGGTTGTAGCCACGCCGGGCCAGCCCGCGGGCGATGTGTTCGCCGATGCCCGACGAGGCGCCGGTGATCACGACGGTGGTGCCGGGGTTGGGTCTGGCAAGGCTCATGGGCCGCGATAGTACCTACGGCGCCGTATACGCTGTGCGCGATGCTGGAGGTAATCGACAAGGGATCGGTCACTGAATCCCACCCTGTCCCATTGTTGTTCGTGCACGGCGCCTGGCATGCGGCGTGGTGCTGGGACGAGCACTTCCTGGAGTTCTTCGCCGGACGCGGCTACCGCGCGGTGGCGGTGAGCCTGCGCGGCCACGGCGGCAGCCCCGCCGACAAGAAGCTGAAGGACCTGACGTTCGACGACTTCGTCGCCGACATCACCACCGCCGCCGATGCGCTGCCCACCCGCCCGGTGATCGTCGGGCACTCGATGGGCGGGGTGCTGGTGCAGCGGTACCTGGAGAACCGGGACGCCCCGGCAGGAGTGCTGATGGCGTCGATGCCGCCGCAGGGCTCGTTGCGGTCGGGACTGCGGTGGATCAGGAGCCACCCGTGGCACTTCGCGAAGCTCACGGTGACCGGGCGATCGCTGCCCTATGTGAGCACCCCGGAACTGGCCCGGGAGCGTTTCTTCTCGTCGGCCACCCCGGAGGCTGTCGTGCGCCGCTACGCCGGACGCCTGCAGGAGGAGAGCGCCCGGATGGGTCTCGACGGGCTGGTCAAGCGACCCCGCCCGGAGCGTGTCCGGGCGCCGATGCTGGTCCTCGGCGGCACCGAGGACGGCGCGGTGACCCAGGACGAGGTGCGGGCGTCGGCCCTCGCCTACGGCACGGAAGCGCACTTCTTTGCGGGCATGGGGCACAACATGATGCTGGAGGCCGGCTGGGAGAGCGTGGCCGACCGGATCGACGTCTGGTTGCGCGACCGCGGCCTGTGACCGTTGCCGACCGGCGTCGCCGGGGCGTCCCAACCGACCGGACCGGTGATTGCCACGCGCATCTGACGTCCGCGTCAGCAAATGGTCCGTACGAGGTGGCCCGGCGGTGCCTCCCCTCGGGTCGACGGGTCCTCGGCGGCCGCTGCGACTACGGCGGGGGCGCCCGCCCAGGGCCGCGGGCGGCCCGCAACCGGCGGTCCCGCCCGGTCTGAGCCGACGATCCCGGCGGTGTGCGCCGGGCGGGTTCGCGACAGCGCGCGGGTCGGCGCACCGGGCGGCGCCGGCCTCAACGGTCGGGGCTCGCACGGCCGAACGGTCGCAAGGCGTTGTCCGTCAACGCTTTTACCATGCCGCGCGGCGTCGCAGTGGCGTAGCTGCAAGTTAGCTGTGAACGGTCGGCGGGCGGCGCCTCGACGGCGCGTCACCGGCGCGTCGCACCCGGCGGCCCGGTCCGTGGGTGGCTGTGTCCCGGCCTGGACACTCAGGTCCGCAGCGCGGCACAGCGAGGCAGGCCACCGCGCGCCTTCCCGGTTTTCCCATGTGAAACGGGTCAAGGTAGGTCTGCGCCGCGCGCCGGTGCAGGCGGCCGGGCCGGGTACCTCGCAGCGCAACGGAGACGACCTCTGTCAGGCGTTTGCTGATTGGTCTTCCCAAAACCCGCCCGTGGGGTATTCTCCCTTCGTCAGGGATCGCGCCTACCGGGCAGCTTTGACGAATCGACACCACGCAGGGCCTTCACGTGCGACGCATGTCGTTGGTGGATGCCCAGGTGGAGCCGGGTCGTCGAGGTCGGGGGGCTCGTCGTTCGGTGCGGCCCGGCATATTGACAACGGCGCGATCCCGCTCGTGATGAGCGGGATCGTCTGCACCTCCAGGAAAGGGACGTTTGTGAATCGAGCGACGAAGACGGCGCTGACGGCGGCACTGCCGTTCATGATGCTGCCGCTCACCGTTGCCGGGCCGCTCCCCACGGCAAGCGCTGCCGCCGTGGAGCTTCCCCCGGGCCCCGCGACCGTCCTTCACACCGGCCCCACTCCGTGGTCGACGCCGAACAACCTCGGCGGCATCATCTGCGAGCTGGAGCGCGAGTGCCGCGAGGTCTACTACCAGTGGGTGCTGCCGTTCGGCACGTTCGAGCCGGGACTGGCCGAGAACCTCAAGACGATGAACTTCGCGCTGAACAACACCGCCGGCGACAAGGTCGCCTACGGGTTCAGTGGCGGCGCGCGGGTGGTCTCGAAGTGGCTCGAGGACAACGCGGACTCCACCGCGATCTCACCCGAGGAACTGTCGGTGGTGCTGCTGGGTAACGGCGGCCGCAAGTACGGCGGACTCAACGGCTGGTACTACGGCGACTCGCTGATGACGCCCACCGACACCCAGTTCTCGGTGCTCGACGTCGCCCGTCAGTACGACCCGATCGCCGACTTCCCGGACAACCCGTTCAACCTTCTCGCGCTGGCCAACGCGATCTCGGCGTTCGGCAACGTGCACATGAAGTACTCCGAGGCCGACCTCAACGCTCCGGGCAACTATGTCTGGAAAGAGGGCAACACCACTTACGTCTACATCCCCACCGCGCAGCTGCCGCTGCTGGCCGGGTTGCGCACGTGGGGCATGGGCGCGCTGGCCGACCAGCTGGAGGCGCCGCTGCGGGAGATCATCGACAAGGCCTACAAGCGGGATTACCTGGCGGGCGCCGACATCATCGGCGAGCCTGCCGGCGACGATTCCGACACGTCCGGAACGACCGGCACATCCGGCACGTCCGGCACTCCGGTGCGGCCCGTCGCCGCGGCGATCCCGACCGGCCCTGGTGAGGCCTGCTCCGGATACAACACCGACGGATGTGACATCCACAAGGATCAGAACTACACCCCGATCACCGCGCCGAACCTCGACAACCCGGCGTGGCAGAACGTGCTGCCGAACCTGTTCAACGCACTGATCAGCGTCCCGCGGGCATACCTCGACGGTCTCAACGACCTGTCGCACGCGCTCGAGGTCACCGGCAGCTGGTGGGTCTACACGCCGACCAACGTGCTGGGCTACGACCCCGCCGATCCGCCGAAGATCACCTCGATCACCAACCTGCTGATCCCGTTCAAGCCGCTGTCCAACGCGCTCGGCGAGCACGTGTCGTGGTGGGCCAAGGCCAACCTGCCGATGGATGCCGGCTGCACCGGCACCGCGCCGCCGACCTGCAAGGACGCCAACAGCATCCTGAGCAAGATGTTCCTGGCACCGATCTGGGATCTCATCGCCGGCTACAAGTTCCCCGAGCTGAACAACCCGGTCAGCGGCGAGGAAGGCCAGGTCGGTGACGAGATCCCCGGCCAGACCGGCGACCCGGTCCCGTGGTCCGGCAAACCCGTGCAGCTGAACCCGTGGGATCCGGTGTACAGCACGCTGAACTACCTGTTCGCGCCGCCGGAGCAGAACCGGCCGAAGGCGATCACGCTGACCGAGGTGGTCCAGTCGGTGGTTCGCTTCACCAAGGCGGTGTGGCTGGACTTCAACCCGTTCGTGCCGGGCAGCTTCCTGTGGAAGGGCTTCCCGTACACGCTGGTGACGCCGTTCATCAAGCCGTTCGTGAAGTTCCTGTGCCCGACCTGCGACCCGGACAACCCCGGCGATCCGACGCCGTTCGGTGAGGACCCGGAGACCACCGGGGGCACCGAGGGCACCACGCTGCTGGCCTCCTCGACCAAGACCACCGAAGCGGCGTCCGACGAGGGCACCGAGGGTGAGGAAGCCAAGGGCGACAGTGTCGTCTCCGACGCGGTCAACGATCTGCTGAAGAAGTTCAAGCTGGCTCCGCAGGACGAGACCCCGGTCGACGAGAAGGCCGGTGACGAGGTCACCGACGAGACGCCCACCGAGGAGACCCCCGCCGAGGAGACCCCGGTCGAGCAGACCCCGGTCGACGACGAGGGCAAGACCGAGACCGGCGCTCCGGGCGAGACCAAGCCCGAGACCGGCGTCGACGAGGGCAAGCCGGGCGACACCGACGAGGCCGAGGACACCGACAAGGACGCCACCGACGAGGCTGACGACAAGGACGCCGACAAGGACAAGGCTGACGACAAGGACGCCGAGAAGGACGCGGACAAGGACAAGGACAAGGCCGACAAGGCCGAGGACTCCGAGAAGCCGGCGACCGGCGGCAAGCACCGCAAGGCCGACAAGGAGACCGACGGCTCGGAGGGCAAGTCCGACACCGGCGCCAAGAAGGAAAGCGCGGGCGCGAAGAGCGGCGGCGCCGACTCCGGCGAATAGGAAAGCCCGGACCTTTGACCGTAATATCGCCCGGGTGAGTACGGAGCAGCTCGATGCCGTCATCGTCGGAGCAGGGTTCGGTGGGATGGGTGCGGCGATCCAGCTCAATGAGCTGGGTTACCGCAACATCGCAATCCTCGACCGCGAGGACGACTTAGGTGGAACGTGGCACGTCAACCGTTATCCAGGCTTGACGGTTGACGTCCCATCCACCACCTACTCGTACTGGTTCGAACCGAACCCGTACTGGTCGCGGCTCTATGCGCCGGGCTCGGAGCTCAAGACCTACGCCGAGCACGTCGCCGACAAGTACGACCTGCGCCGCTACATGCGGTTCAACACTGTGGTCGAGGGCGCCCGGTGGGACGAGGACACCCAGCAGTGGCTGATCTCGCTGGCCGGCGGCCAGACGCTGCAGTCGCAGTTCCTGGTGCTGGCCACGGGGTATCTGTGCCAGCCGAAGAAGCCGGACATCCCGGGCATCGACACCTTCGCCGGGACCGTGCTGCATGCGCAGGAGTGGGACGACGACTATTCACTGCGCGGTAAACGCGCGGCGATCATCGGCACCGGGTCCACCGGTGTGCAGCTGATCCCGAAGCTCGCCGAGGACGTCTCCGAGCTGACGGTCTACCAGCGCACGCCGATCTGGGTGATGCCGAAGTTCGACCTCTCGTTCGGCCCGAGGACGCAGCGGATCTTCGCGAAATTCCCTGCCACGCAACGGGTTATGCGGCTCTCCAGCGACATGTTCATGGATGTCATGACCACGCTGGCGATGTGGAAGTTCCGTCAGCTGCGCCCGATCAACACCGCGGCCGCCAAGATCGGGACGCTGCACCGGTTCCTGGCCATCCGCGACAAGGAACTGCGCCGCAAGCTGACGCCGGACTACGACTTCGGCTGCAAACGGCCCACGCTGTCCAACGTCTACTACCGGACCTTCACCAAGCCGCACGTGAAGTTGGAGACCGCCGGCATCGAGCGGATCGAACCGGACGGCATCGTCGGCAAGGACGGCACCAAGCGCGTCATCGACACCCTGGTGCTGGCCACCGGCTTCGACGTGTGGGAGTCGAACCTGCCCGCCATCGAGGTGATCGGCCGGGAGGGCCGTGATCTCGGAAAGTGGTGGCGGGAGAACCGTTTTCAGGCTTACGAGGGCATGACGGTGCCGATGTTCCCGAACCTGGTGACCCAGGCCAGCCCGTACGCGTGGGTGGGGATGTCGTGGTTCGACACCGTCGAGTACCAGATGCGGCACATGAAGCGGTTGTTCGGTGAGTTGCAGCGCCGCGGTGGACGGACTTTCGAGGTCACCGACGAGGCCAACGACAAGTTCCTCGAGCGGATGCTGACCCTGCTCGACGACTCGGTGTTCCGGCTGGGTGACTGCGCGAGCTCACGCTCGTACTGGTTCAACAGTTCCGGCGAGGCGCCGCTGTTCCGGCCGACGTCCATCCGTCAGGCGGTCAAGGAGCAGGAGAGATTCCCGCTCAGCGACTACGCGATAGCCTGATAGTTCACTAGCTCACCAGAGGCAAGGGGTGACGACATGGCAACGGCCACCACCGATCCAGTGCGGCTCCCGCCGGGGCCGAGGATCCCGAAGCTCATTCAGGGCGCAGCCGTCCTGACGCAGCGCTACGGCGCGATCGCCGCGCTGGGCCGCAAGTACGGTTCCACGTTCACGCTGAACATCCCGGTGTTCGGCGAGACCGTGGTGATCAGCGACCCGGTGCTGGTCAAGGATCTGTTCAGCACCCACCGTGATCTCGTGGGCCGGCCGCAGAACAACCTGGGCGGCGACGTCCTCGGACCCGGATCGATCTTCAACCTCGAAGGCGACGAGCTTCAGGCACGTCGCAAGCTGCTGCTGCCGCCGTTCAACGGCAAGAGCATGCGCGGCTACGCGAGCATCACCGAGGAGGAGGCCGTCCGCGAGATCCGGACCTGGCCCGAAGGTGTGGAGTTCGAGACCCTCGAACCGATGATGCGGATCACCCTGAACACGATCCTGCGGGCCGTGTTCGGCGCGGAGGGGGCGCAGCTCGACGAGTTGCGCGAACTGATGCCCAAGGCGGTGGAGTTCGGTTCCAAGATCGCGCTGATGCCGTCGATCGTGCGCCGCGACTTCGGGCCGTGGAGCCCGGGCGGCAAGTTCGCCGCATACCGCAAACGGATGGACGAGCTGCTCAACTCGCTGCTCGACGACGCGCGCAACGATCCCAACTTCACCGAGCGCAACGACGTGCTGTCGCTGCTGCTGCAGGCCCGCTACGACGACGGCTCGCCGATGCCGGACTCCTACATCCTCGACGAGCTGCTGACGATGCTGGTGGCCGGGCACGAGACGACCTCGACGCAGCTGGCGTGGACCGTCGAGCGGATCCGCCGCCACCCCGAGCTGCTGGTTCGCCTCACAGAGGAGGTCGACGCCGGCGGCAACGAACTACTGCTCGCGACGATCGCCGAGTCGCAACGCACCCGCCCCGTGCTGACCGCCGCGCTGCGCCGGGCCCGGACACGAATTCAGTTGGGGGAGTGGGTGATTCCCGAGGGTGACACGATCCTGGCCAGCACCCAGCTGGCGATGGCCGCCGAGTCGAGTTTCCCCGACGCCGAGAAGTTCGATCCCGACCGCTTCGTCGGTAAGGCACCGAACCCGTTCGCGTGGATCCCGTTCGGTGGCGGCATGATGCGGTGCATCGGTGCGTCGTTCGCGACCATGGAGATGGAGGTGACGTTGCGGGCGATGCTGCGTGAGTTCACGATCGAACCCACCACCGAACCCGACGAGAAGCCGCACAGCCGCGGCGTCACCGTCACACCCGCCCGCAACGGCCGCCTCGTGGTGCACAGGCGCCGCGATACCGCGGCACGCGACGCCGACTCGCTGTCGGTCGCGGAAAGCACCTAGACGCGGCGAGCTCCTAGAAGCGGTACTGCAGGATTCGCGCCTTGCGCGCGATCGCCGGTACCCGGTGCGACAGCCGGCCCGCCAGACGCAGGCCGGGGGGAAACTGCGCGGCCTCGGGGCGTTGCATGACGCTGGCCTCCTCCAGCAGCGTGAGGCGCGGGTTCCATGCCTCGGGCTGTCGAGCGTCCTTGAAGCCGGCGAAGTTCCACTGGCTGTGCGGCGAGTTCGTCTTGCCCGCGGTGCTCACCTTGCCGACCAGACGGTTGAGCGTGCTCACCGGTCCGTAGTCGTTGAAAGCGATGACGCCCGAACCGAAATGGTCGGTGACCATGCGCAGGACGGCAATCACGTCCGTCTCGTGGAGGAACGCGACCAGCCCGTCGGCGAAGACGAGCGTCGGCCGGTCACCCGGTATCGGGTCGGCCCAATGCGGTTCGAGTACCGAGGCCGGCACGGCGTGGTCGCGTTCGTGGGCGGGCAGAAGCGCCTGGCGCACCGCGACGACGGCGGGCAGGTCGACGCTGTACCAGTCGACGGTGGACGGCGGGTCGACGCGCAGCACCGCGCTGCTGAAGCCTGCGCCGAGGTCGACGACGACGGCGTCGGGGTGCTCGCCGATGAAGTCCCTGATGCGCTCGTCGAGCATCTTGGCCCGTAACGCCACCAGCGGCACCACGCTGGGCGTCGCGGCCAGTGTGCTGAAGTCGTAGTCGATTTCACCGACAGTCAGCTCGGCCTGGCGATCACCGAGGATGGGGCGGGGCGCTCGGCTGTCGAGGGCCCGGCAGTACTCCGTGAGCAACGCCGTCTGTTCGATGGGGGTGAGGCCGCTGACATCCATCCTGCCAGCCAAGCACATCCACGGGATCGGCCGGCAACCGGCGACTACTCGTCGCCGCCCGCCTCGCCGCCCGATGACGAGTTGTCTGTGCTGTCGTCGGCATCCGACCGCTTCTCGGTGGCGTCAGTCTCCGGCTCGCCGGCCTGCTCGGCCTCCTGCTCTGTCACCTCGTCGAAGGCTTCGTCGGCTCCCTCGTCGGCTCCCTCGTCGGACTCCTCGAGGTCGTCGGTGAGATCTTCCGTGAGGCCTGTGTCGAGGAGGTCTGCATCGAGGCCTTCGGTGAGGTCGTCCCCGACATCCTCTGTGGGGTCTTCCCGGACGTCCTCCACGCCGGTCGACACGAACTCGACCGTGCGCGCCGAATCCGCTACGTCACCATCGCCCTCGGGCGCCGGATCAGTCGGCGGCGCTTCGGGGTCCGGGGTCGGCTCGGGGTCCGGGGTCGGCTCGGGCGCGGCGGGTAGGCCCGGCTTGGCGGGCAGGTAGGACCGGTCGTAGGCCGACTCGACCATCTCGCGGAGAGGGCCGTCGAGCGCGTCCGCGAGGGCCGCCAGACCGATCCAGCGCAACGGCTCGAGCAGTGGGAGTCTGTCGTTCGGCACGAAGACGTAGGTTGTCTTGCCCTCGGTCCACACGTAATTGGCCGGATCGTAGAGGTCGATCTCTTCGTAGTCGGTGTGGGTGACCGCGAAGCCGGCGAAGACGTTGAGCAGCGCCAGAAGGTTCATCGGGTTGTCGGGGAAGTCGGACGCCAGATCGTACTGGCGGGCGACGTCGAGCACTGCGTAGTCGCTGTCCGGCACCGCCTGGCCCCAGCCGACATGCGCTCCGCCGTGTTTGCGGCCCGGATTCCCGATGAGGACGAAACTCAGGTTCTCCGGACCGGGTGCGCCCTCGGTCCCGCCGTACTTCGCGATCCAGTCCGCCGCCACCCGTGCGCCCTGGCTGTATCCGTAGACGATCTGCTGTGTTTGTCCGGGGTCCGGAGAGGGTTGCCGGAGAGCCTTGTCGAGCAGGTCCATCCCTTGCGCCCGCAGCAGGTAGGGGTAGGGCACGGACGAACATTGGCGCTGGGCGGCGCACACCTCGCCCTGAAGGTCGTCGTCGTTGCCGCCCGGCAGCAGGCTCAGGGTCAACACCCTGGCTTTCTCAGGAAGAAAGGAGAATTCGGCAGCCGCGGGCGGCGCCGATCCGACCGCGGGGAGCACCATGAGCGGAGTGGCCGCCGCGGCCACAGCCGCGATCCACTTGGCCCGCCGGTTGTTCTTCGTCCCTGCCACCATGTCCGTCGGCCCCCCAGCGTTCATGTCCCAAAGGTTTGCTGATCAGATCAGCGTACGCGCCCCACGGCATGACCACGCACACTTTCGCGGCAGCTTCTCATTATTGCGACACCACTTCGTGATGGTGTGCACCGGCCGTTCGGCTGGGCAGGGGTAACCCGCAATCGCATCCGGTAAACCCGAACTTCGTTTGCTGGATAGTGCTGAGCCGCCGGCTACCGGACGCGGCCGGCGACGAAGTTCGCGGCTTCCTCCACCATGCCGTTGTCGGCGTAGGCGAAGTGGGCCGGCAGGTTGAAGCCGGGCGAGCAGAACGGATCGTCGAGCGCACACAGATCGATCGACTTCGGCCCGTAGGTGCCGCTCATCTGCGGCAGCGGACCGCCACCACGGATGTCGCGCAACGGATTTCCGAAGACCACAACGGCGGCCACGTGGTCGGCGACGCGGGGCGGCATCGGGGTGGGGGTGAACCGGCCCAGCGGTCGCGGATCGACGGTGATCAGGTCGATGACGCCGGCGCCCTGCGACATGCCGCCCAGGACAAGCTTGGTGTCCGGGCAGTTGTCGGCCATCCACTGCACCCGCCCCGATGCGTCGGCCGCGCCCATGGGCGCCGATTTGTCGAAGTCGAATCCTGCCGGGTAGTTCACCGCGTAGGTGCCCACCGACTGCTCACCGACCTTGGGCCGCAGCGCGTTGACGAACGCATCACCGACCCACCCGAGGCCGGGTTCCGCACCGGTCCCGCGCGCGAAGATCACCTCGATGTCCGGACACGGATCCGCTGAGGCGGTCGGTATCGAGACCCCCGTCTGCCATAACGCGGCCGAAACCGCGACTGCTGCACCGACACTGCCCAGAACACGCCGCACCTGCATGTATCCATGCTGTCACACCGCAGGGAACGTACTGGTCAGGCCGGTGCTGGCCAGCAGTTCAGGCGAAGGAGTAGTCGGTGAACGGGAAGTTGTCGTTCTCGCGGTTGGTCTGGTTGGTCGAGGCCGGACGCACCAGCGTCTCGCCGCTCGGGCTGAAGTAGTAGGACCGCGAGCGTGCGCAGTCACCCCGACGGAACACGGTCTTACCCAACAGCTTCGACATCCGCTCACTGAAGCGGTCGGTGGCGTCCTCGGTCACCTCGAAGGTGGTCGCGTCGCGCCGTTGCAGCTCGCCGAAGAGCCGATCCATGTGGCGCATCTGGTATTCCATCGTGTTGAAGTACGACAGCCCGCTGGTGGCGTACGGTCCGGCCAGGCTCAGAAGATTCGGGAAGGCCGGGATCGTCACGCCCTGGTAGGCCTTGAAGCCGTTGTCCCGCCACCACTTTCCGAGGTTACGGGCGTCACGGCCGATCACCTCGATCGCCGGGATGTTGGCTTCCCAGATGTCGAAGCCCGTGCACAGCACCAGGGTGTCGATCTTGGTCTTGGTGCCGTCGCAGGCCACGATGCCGTCGGCTTCCACCCGCTCGATACCCGAGGCCTGCAGATGCACGTGCGGTTTGGCCAGCGTGCGGTAGTAGGAGTTCGAGTACGTCGGCCGCTTACAACCGAAGTCGTAGTCCGGCGTCAGCTGCTTGCGCAGACGCCGGTCCCGGATCGAGACGAACCGCAACGCCTGGGACAGATAGGAAGCGCCGACGTTGAGCTGCCGGAAATACTTGTAGTTCAGCACCGACAGGATCATCATCACTTCGAGGTTCGCGTCGGTGGTGAACCGGAACGCGCGTTGCAGCAGCGGGATCCGGGCGAACAGTCGACGCAGCAGCGGCGGGATCGCGAAGTCGAACTTCGGCACCACGTGGATCGGGGTGCGCTGGTACACCGTGAGCTCTGCGGCGGTCTTGGCGAGCTCCGGGATCAACTGCACCGCCGTGGCGCCGGTACCGATCAGCCCGATGCGCTCGCCGGCGGGGGAGTACTCGTCATCCCAGTCCATGCTGTGCACGATCCGACCGGCGAAATCCTCGATACCCGGGATGTCGGGCGTGCGCGGCTGTGACAGGTAGCCGGTGGCGGTGATCAGGAACCGCGAGGTCAGCGTCTCGCCGCTGGACAGCGTCACCTGCCACTGCCTGGCGTCCTCGTCCCAGCGCGCGCCGTCGACCGGGCTGTTGAACCGCATGTGCCTGCGGACGTCGTACTTGTCGGCAACGTGCTCGGCGTAGGCCTTGAGTTCATGGCCCGGGGCGTAGAGCCGCGACCACTTCGGGTTGGGTTCGAACCAGTAGGAGTAGGTCGACGACGGGATGTCGACTGCCAGGCCGGGGTAGTGATTGACGTGCCACGTCCCGCCCAGATCGTCCTCGCGGTCGACGATCAGGATGTTGTCATAGCCCATTTTCCTGAGCTGGATCGCGGCACCCATGCCGCCGAAGCCGGCTCCTACGACGATCGCGTCGTATTGCACATCCATGGCGATCAACGCTACCTCACAGCAAATCGGGGCCCCGCCCACTGGATCTTAGGCCGTACAGGCTGGCTGCGCTCGCTGGTGACGGCCCCCGCGCATCACCGGGCGGACACACCGCGGAGCCCCGGCGGAAGGGCCGGGGCTCCGGGCTGGGTGTCCGAGACTTCGGCAGCCTCGAGCTCGGGGAGGGCTACTCCGAGGAGCCGGAGTCGGACGACCCGGATCCGTCAGACGACGATTCGGCCGACGAGCCCGAATCATCGGAGTCCGAGGAATCCTCGGCTCCGCTGGCGTCGTCCTCGTCCTTGGTGGCCTCGTCCGAGTCGCCGGCCTCGGCGTCCTCGTTCGCTTCGGCCTCGTCGTCGCTGCCCGATCCCGTGTCGGTGTCCTCGTCGACCACGTCGAGATCCTCGTCGTCGACGACACCGCTGGTGTCCTCGGCGCCGTCACGGTCGACCACCTCGACAGGCTCGGGGGCTTCCTTCTCGGCATCCTCGACCTTGTCGACGCCGTCGACATCGTCGACGTCGGCCACGGGAGCCGGTTCAGGAGCCGGGTCCTCGGTGACCGACGCCGGGGAGGCCAGCGTGCGCGCCGCGGGGGTCTGCACGACGTCGTTGCGGCTGTATCCCTTGTCGATCTTCTCGCGGAGCTCGGCCTCACGCGGCGCGAGGAATGGGAGCAGCTGGACCAGCGGCAGTTTGGCCGTCGGGATGAGGTAGTTGGTGACCTTGCCGCCTGCCTCGTTGTACTCGACGCTGGTGATGTACTCGTCCTTCAGATCGGCGAACATCATCGGCACGTGCACGAAGATGCCGCCGGCCATCGCGTTGGCCACCGCGAGGAAGTTCCACCACCGGTCGGGGAAGTCGGCCAGGCCGTCGTACTCGCCGAGCACGACCTTGACCTCGTACTGCGAGGCCGGCGGCGGCTGGTAGGTGTAGTCGTACTTGCTGTTGTAGCGGGCCTTGTTGATCAGCTTCTGGCGGCTGGAGTCGGCGACCACGATGAACGTGAGTTCGTCGGCCTTCGGCGCGTTGGGATCCTGGGCCAGTTGGCGGAGCACCTCGGTGACCACCAGCGAGCCGGCCGACAACCCGACGATCTTGACCTGTTCGTTGGCCAGGAGGTTGCCGTCGGCATCTCGGACGAGCTTGCCGACGGCGGTGCCGATCGCGGTGTTGAGGTTGGTGATCCCGATGTTGATCGACTGACCGAGGGTGTAGGTCCGCCCCGTGTACGGCGCGGCCTCCGCCGGCCATCCGATGCTGACCCGATCCATCCCGTGCAGCTCGTCCTTGAGGACCTGCGCCATCACCAAATCGTGCATGGATGGCGTTGCCAGACCGCCGACGACGAGCCCGGTGGGACTGCTGATCCCCGGCGCCGCGGTGGACAGTGCCAGTGCAGCCGAGGCAACTGCGGCGCCACACACAACCCGTGCCTTACGAAAGCTCCTACGCATGTGATCTCCCCGATATGTAGCGATGACGTGATCCGCCAACTGCGGTGCGCCGAATCATATTGCTCGTGCGTCAACTTCGTACAGCAAATTCGAGCAAATACCGAACCATCGATTTATGGCAAATTACGTATATATTGCTGTTATGCGATGTTTATGGAATCTCTACATCAGTAGAGAATTTGCAGGGCGTCCTTCGGGAAAAGACACGGCACACTGTGCCGCTCTTCCAAAAAGTGGCTTTCAACGCGTCTTATGTGGACAGTTCAGCGCAGGACACCGCGATCACAGCCAAAATTACAGAGCTGTCACTTTAATTTCAGGAATGCGTCAATAATGGCGAGCTCTTGATAGCTGGCTGGTCGTCGGCTAAAAATTTCTCATGGTCCGAACCATCGGGGGCAGCACATCCTCGTGAACATTGGACTCCTTGCTGATTAACGCCACCCGGCGCAGTCGCCTTGTCCGGTCCGTGATATGCGCGCCGGCTGGCGCGGCCCCGGCCGGATGCTGAGGGCGTGCCGAGGGCAACGGCGCGCGTCCGCGAAGTCCCGGAGCGCACCCCAGGGCGACCCGGATACGGCTCTGGCATGCCGTGTATCCGGCGAACCACCAGTTCAGCGCCCTGATAGCACGGCTAACGGACCCGCTCGGCCGCGGTCGACGGGCCACCCCGGTGAAATCCCAGTTTTTGGGTTTGCTGGAGTGTTCGCTGACGGCTCTGCCCTGCGGTATCGTGCACTTCGGTCCGGCGGCGGACAGGCGGGCACGCGCGCGCCGTCGAGCGCGCAGCCGACGTCAACGCACACGGGCGGCCACGCGGCCCGGGAGAAGGGACACTCTGTGAATCGAGCGACGAAGGCCGCAATGACCGCTGCTGCGGTGCCGTTTGCTGCACTGCCGCTGGCGTTCGGCGGATCAGTTGCCACGGCCGCCCAGCTCCTCCCCACCGGCGCCGCCACCGTGCTGCACCACGGCCCGACGCCCTGGGCCATGGACGACAACCTCGGCGGAGCGCTGTGCGATGAGCCCAAGGTCTGCCGCGAGGTCTCCTACCAGTGGATTGTCGCGCTCGGCACCGTCGAGATCGGCCTCACACCGAACGTGCGCGCCCTCGATTTCGCGATCAAGAACCTGCCGTCGGAACCCGACGCTCCAGAGGACAAGATCGTGTACGCGTTCAGCGGCGGCGCCCGGGTGGCGTCGGTGTGGCTGCGCGACCACAGCAGCGATCACGAGAACAGCAGTGCCACACCGCCGCCCGAGGACCTCACGTTCGTCCTGTTGGGGAACGGCGGCCGCAAGTACGGCGGGCTCAACGGTTGGTGGTACGGCGACAAGCTGCTGACACCCACCGACACCGACTACGCCGTCATCGACGTCGCCCGCGAATACGACCCGATCGCCGATTTCCCGGTCAACCCGTTCAACCTGCTTGCCCTGGCCAACGCCGTCGCGGCCTTCACCTACGTGCACATGAGCTACGACGAGGTCGACCTCGACGATCCGGCCAACATCGTGTGGACCGAGGGCAACACCACCTACGTGCACGTCCCGACCAAGAATCTGCCGCTGCTGCAGGGCTTCCGCGACTTCGGTCTGGGCTGGCTGGTCGACGGCTGGGAAGAACCGCTGCGCGCGATCATCGACCAGGCCTATGACCGCACGTGGCTGGATGGCAAGCTCCCGCAGGGCGAGGCAGGGGACGAGACGCTGCAGACCCTGCTCGACGAGCAGCAGGAGACACCGCGCACCGTCGCGCGTACGCAGGCCGCCGGCCACCACGTCGACGGCGAGGTCGGCGACGAGGTGGCCGACGAGGTGGCCAACGAGGTGGCCGACGAGCAGGCCCCGGACCCGGCGACCGGTGGGGAAGACACCACCGACGTAGACAACACCGACGAAGACACCCCCGACGAAGAGACCAGCGACGAAGAGACCGAGGACCGGGACTCCGCCGAACCCGTGACCGACGACGAAGACATCGACGCGCCGGCCGACGAGGACACCGGGACTGCCGACGAGCCGTCCCCCGAGGCCGATTCCGATGCCGAGTCCGGTGCCGACAAGGCCGCGGACTCCGCCGACGGAGGCAGCGAGGCCTGAGGGCCCGAGGACCCGGCCGCTATCCTTCCCGGGTGGCATCCAGAGACGCAGCGCAACTGATCGGCAAGGTCGCCTTCATCACCGGTGGCGCATCAGGGATCGGCGCCGCGCTCAGCGCCGAACTCGCCGCGGCGGGCGCAGCGGTGTGGATTGCCGACCGCCAGTTCGAAGCGGCCGACCGGCTCGCGCAGCAGCTGCGTGGATCGGGCGCCCAGGTGCACGCGGTCGAACTCGACGTGCGCGACGCAGCGGCCTTCACTGCGGCGATCAACGCGACGGTCGACACCGCGGGACGCATCGACTACCTGTTCAACAACGCCGGCATCGGGATCGGCGGCGAGGTCGACACACTGAGCCTCGACGACTGGACCGACATCATCGACGTGAACCTGCGCGGCGTCATCCACGGCGTCCAAGCCGCGTACCCGGTGATGATCAGGCAGGGCAGCGGCCACATCGTGAACACGGCTTCGATGGCAGGGCTGGTGACCACCGCTGCGCAGGCCGGCTATTCGGCGACCAAGCACGCGGTGGTGGCGCTGTCGAAGACCATGCGGGTCGAGGCCGCCACCCACGGTGTACGGGTCTCGGTGCTGTGCCCCGGTGTGGTGCGCACGCCGATCCTGTCCGGGGGCGCCTACGGCCGCAACACGAGCGTCAGCAAGGAGAACCTGGTCAAGCTCGGGGAGGCGCTGCGCCCGATGGATCCCGGCGCCTTCGCCGACAAAGCTCTGCGCGCTGTCCTGGCCGATCAGGCGATCATCGTCGTGCCGCGGTGGTGGAAAGCGCTGTGGCTGCTCGAGCGACTGTCACCGGCGCTGTCGATGCGCACCGCCGCGGTGGCGCTCAAACGCACCCGCGAGGTGCAGTCAGCCGTACCGCCGCAGTAGGGCCTGTTCCCGCCGGGGACTCAGCGCGGCCAACCGGACGTCGCCGCCGTAGTGGGCCAGCACCCGACGGTCCATCACCCGCCGCCACAGCGGCGGCAGCATCGCCAGCAGCACCATCGTGGCGTACCCCGACGGCAATTGAGGGGCCTCCTCGGCATGGCACAACGCCTGGTAGCGCCGGTGCGGATTGGCGTGGTGGTCCGAGTGGCGCTGCAGGTGGAACAGAAGCACGTTGGAGATCACCGAATTGCTGTTCCAGCTGTGCGCCGGACGCACCTGTTCGTAGGCGCCGTCGCTGCGGCGCTGCCGCCGAAGGCCGTAGTGCTCCAGATAGTTGATCGATTCGAGCAGGCAGATGCCGACCACCGCCTGGCCGAGCAGCCACGGCAGCACCGGCACCCCGAACGCCGCGACCAGCACGGTGAACAGGACCGCGGTCATCGCCCAGGAGTGCAGCGCGTCGTTGCGCGGCGTCCACGGTGACTTGCCCTGCCGGGCCAACCGGCGACGCTCGATCGTCCACGCCGAACGCAGACTGCCGAACACGGACCGGAACAGGAACGTGTAGAGGCTCTCCCCGAGACGGGAACTCGCCGGGTCCTCGGGGGTGGCGACGCGCGCGTGATGCCCCCGGTTGTGCTCGACGAAGAAATGGCCGTACCCGGTCTGGGCCAGCGCGACCTTGCTCAGCCAGCGCTCCGAGCGCACCCGCTGGTGCCCGAGCTCGTGGGCGATGTTGATCGCCACCCCGCCGATGCCCCCGACGGTGAGCATGAGCCCCACCTTGTCCACCGGGCTCAGCGTCACACCACTGCCGCCGGTCCACACCCAGCAGGCCAGCGCCAGGGACAGGTACTGGGCGGGCAGATACAGATAGGTGGCCCACCGGTAGAAGCGGTCGGTCTCCAGCCGGGCCAGTGCGCTGTCCGGGGGATTGTCGGCGTCCAGGCCGACGAGGTAGTCCAGCACCGGGATCACCACCAGCATCAACGCCGGGCCCGACCACCAGAACACCCCCCAGCCGGTGACCGTCACCGCAACCCAGGACGCCAGAACAAGGGTGGGTATCACCAAACCGAGCAGCCAGACATACCGCTTACGGTCCCGCCAGGCCGGAGCAACTTCAATCGAGACGCCTGTGCGTGCCTGTGCGCGCTGCTGAATCGGCATCTTCCGAAGATTCCCCCTCTTAGCCGAGCCGTCCCTTGATCCTCGTCGCGCGAGACGACGATTGGGTAACGTCGTCATACCATTGCGGCTCGCGACAGGGCAATCGCGAGAGCGAAGCTAACCTCAGCGAGCCGGATCAGGCCCCAGAGTACCGGTTGCTGGTCGCCCGTTCAGTCCCACGCCACCGGCGTTTCGGGCGGCCCCGCCCACGCCGGGGGCAGCAAAGTTCCCCGACGGCGCGGTCTCAGCGTCGCAGCCCCAGACTCACCAGCGGGTCCACCGCCTCGCCGGCAACGTTCGCCGTACGACGCCGGCCAGGCCGGCGGTGGCGTCGATGGCTTCCAGACCTGCCCGGGAAGTGTTTCCGCGGTGAAGAAGTTGGGATCCAGCAGCGGATTGGTGAGAGCCTGGGAAAGGCGTCGACCGCGACCATGGTGGCCATCAGCGGGGGCAGCGTGGCCCCGGGCCTGATGTCCTCGGCGAACAGGCCGGGAAAGAACTCGGTCTGGCCGTACAGCTGCTCAGGTCGAGGTTGTGGGTGGAGGTGCCCGGCGGGCCGGGCGAACAGCCCGGTCACCTGTTCGACAGGCCCCTTCCCGTCCCGGACCAGCCCGGGGTCAGCCCGCAGGTGCCTGCGACTCCACGTGCGGTCGCGCAGCGATCCCCACGACGTGTAGTCGCCCATCGTGCTCAATGCGCCCGGCCGGGTCCTCATCGTGTACACGGCGCCGTTGATCAGCCGCCGGTTGACCGCCGAGTTCACCTTCGGTGTGCGCCGCAGCGCGCGCCAGATCCGTTCCCCCGTGCGTCGTCACGGCGATGCGCATACCGTTCTTGACGCCGAATCGGCGCCAGAACCCCCCGGGTCACAAACGCGAATGTACGTCCGTGGGGCCGTGATGTCGCCGGGTCGCGAATTCGGTCAGGACAGCATCGCCGAGACGGCAGCGGCGAGTTCGGGGGAGTCCGACGAACCGAGGTTCTGATAGCTGCCGCCGGTGATCTCCGCGACCGACTCCCAGGTGGGCCGGTCGGCGTCGTCACCGAAGTCGATGATATTCACCGCAACCGGGCGCTCCGGGTCGAACGCGCCCCGGACGTAGTCCTGCAGTCCGGTAGCGCCCAGCGACCGGTCGGTGTGCGGCCCCGCGGTGAGGACCAGCACCGAGTTCTTCTGCCCCTCACGGTATTTCGCTGTGGCGTCGGTGTAGACCAGCCGCAGGGTGGTGAACGACACCGCCCCGCCCGAGGACGGGCTCTGAGCGTCCAGTGCCGCGGTCAACGTGTCCGAGCGGGACGCGCCGTCGACCTGATCCGACAGCGGTCCGACGCTGACCTCGGACTGTCCCTGCACACCGTCGAAGGTCCACAGTCCGACCGCGGAGTCGGGCGGCAGCACCGCGAGGCGGGCCTTGAGCGCGTCGACGACATTGCGCAGCCGTGATGCGCCGCCCTCGTCGGTGGGCATCGACTGATCGAGCATCACGGTGACCGTCGGACTCTGCACCGGACTGCTCAGCGTCTCGGCGATGGTGGTCCGCAGTTCGTCGTCACCGATCTCCAGCGGGGCCGCCACCGGCGCGAAGTCGACGACGTCGCTGCCCGGCGACTCGGTGCCCTCGACGCGGAATCCCGCGCCGGCCAGGTCGGCGAGCTGCTCGGGTTTGCGCATGAACCGCGCGAACTCGCTGGCCGCGGTGACCTGCTCCTGGGACAGCCAGTCACCGGCGAGCAGAACGGTGGGGAAGTCGGCGATCGCCGTCGGGCCCGACGGCATCCATGCGGCGAGCTTGTCCTTGGCCTCGGGCAGCGCCGCGGCCCGCTGGAACACCCGCTGTTCGGTGGTCGCGACGGCGTGCACCGGCGCGGTGGCCGGATCCGATGCGTCGACGAGCGCGTCCAGTGCGGTGCCGGCGTCGCGGTCGGCCAGCTCGGGCGCACGTGACATCACGGTGCTGACCGCGCCGAGGCCGGAGGTCGGCGGTGCTCCGGCCGGCGCCGCCGCGGCGGCCACCGCCTCGGCAGCCAGGTAGGAGGCATCGCTGTCGTCGCCGATCGGCAGGGCCAGCCGCAGACCGCCCCAGCCCCGCAGGCCGAGTCCGTCGAGTGCGGCCGGGTCGGTCTGCAACCGCGGCAGGGCGCCCCAACTCTGGTCGCCGAGGGCGTCCCGGAGCTGCGGAGCCACGGCGAGCACGACGGGCGAGGTGACCAGGGAACGGCTGTCGCTGACCGTCTGCGCGCCGGTGGCGGCTTCCAGCCGGGCGGCCGACACCGAGCTGCCCGGAATCCACAACGCGGGGCGTTCACCCAGCTCGGCGGGCCACTGTTCGGCGAAACCGTCGACCACGCGGTCGGCGTCGGCGCTCTGCACGCCGACCTTGACGCAGCGGTCACCGACCGGGGCTGCGGTCTCGTTGTAGCGCTCGGCGAGTGCGCCCACCGACTCGGCGATCGCCGGATCGGCGACCACGGCCACCGCGAGGTCACCCTCGACACACCGGGCCGCCGCGGCGTCGGAGCGCCCGGACAGCGCGTCCCCGACGAACCGCCAGAGAATCACGACGGCGACCACGACGACCACTGCGACGAGCGCCACGATCACGCTGACGCTCACGCCGCGTCGGCCGGGTGTCACCGCGCGGTGACTGCCCGTCCACTCGCCGCCTTCCCAGTCGCCGGTGTGCTGCGCGCCCGATCTCGGCGACGCACCGTCACCGGCGCCGTCGGCATCGAAACCCCCTGGGGGAGTGCCGGTCTGGTCGCGGGACTCTTCTGGATCCGGGAGGCTATGCCGGCCCATGCCTGCCTTCGCTGCACACGCTGGTTACGTCCTTAGTTCGGTCTTAGTTCGGTCGACCCGGGGATGGTGCCTGTTCTGCGTCAGCCAACGTTACTAGCCGCCTTGTACTCCCGGCGCCGGCGATGCAGGATCGGCTCGGTGTAGCCGTTGGGCTGGTCGGCGCCGGCCAGGATGAGTTCCTGGGCGGCCTGGAAGGCGATGCTGTTGTCGGGATCTGTTGCCATGGGCCGGAAGTCGGGGTCCGCGGCGTTCTGTTCGTCGACCACCGCGGCCATCCTGCGCAGGCTGGCCTTGACGTCCTCTTCGGTGATCACGCCGTGGCGCAGCCAGTTGGCCAGCAGCTGGCTGGAGATGCGCAGCGTGGCCCGGTCCTCCATCAGCGCGACGTCGTGGATGTCGGGGACCTTCGAACAGCCCACACCCGCGTCGATCCAGCGCACCACGTAGCCCAGGATCGACTGGCAGTTGTTGTCGACCTCTTCGCGGATCTCGTCGGAGGCCCACGCCAGTTCCTGGGCCAGCGGGATCCGCAGCAACTGGTCGACCGTGCCGCGTCGCTGACCGGCGAGTTCTTTCTGCACGGCGAACACGTCGACCTGGTGGTAGTGCATCGCGTGCAGGGTCGCCGCGGTCGGCGACGGCACCCACGCGGTCGTCGCGCCGGCCTTGGGCTGACCGATCTTCTGCTCGACCATGTCGGCCATCAGGTCGGTCATCGCCCACATGCCCTTGCCGATCTGGGCCCGGCCGGAGAACCCGGTCTCCAGCCCGATGTCGACGTTCTGGTCCTCGTAGGCCTTGATCCAGTCGGTGGACTTCATCGCGCCCTTGCGGATCATCGGCCCGGCGTCCATCGACGTGTGGATCTCGTCGCCGGTGCGGTCCAGGAAACCGGTGTTGATGAACGCGACCCGGTCGGCGGCGGCCTTGATGCACGCCTTCAGGTTCAGCGTGGTGCGCCGTTCCTCGTCCATGATGCCCACCTTGATGGTGTTGGGCGGCAGCCCGAGGACGTCCTCCACGCGGCTGAACAGCTCGCAGGTGAAGGCCACCTCGTCGGGGCCGTGCATCTTGGGCTTGACGATGTAGATGGAGCCGGTCCGGCTGTTGACCAGCGGTCCGCTGTCGCCGGTCCGGAGCCCGTGGATGCCGATCAGGCTGGTGAACAGCGCATCCTGGATCCCCTCGGGGATCTCTGTGCCTTGGGCGTCGGTGATCGCGTCGTTGGTCATCAGGTGCCCGACGTTGCGCACGAACAGCAGGCTGCGGCCGGGCACGGTCACCTCGGTCTCGCCGTCCGGGCCGGTGTAGGTGCGGTCCTCGTTGAGCACGCGGGTGAAGGTCTTGCCGCCCTTGCTGACCTCTTCGGCCAGGTCACCCCGGTTGAGGCCGAGCCAGTTGCGGTAGCCCAACACCTTGTCCGCGGCGTCGACGGCGGCCACGGAGTCCTCGAAGTCCATGATCGTGGTGACCGCGGACTCCAGCACGACGTCCTTGATGCCGGCTTTGTCGGTCGAGCCGATGGGGGAGTCGGCGTCGACCAGGATCTCGACGTGCAGACCGTTGTTGACCAGCAGCACCGCGGTCGGGGCCGCGGCCTCGCCGAGGTATCCGACGAACTGCGCCGGGTCGCTCAGGGCCACGGACTCGTCGCCCACGGCCACCGTCAGCGCGCCGTCCTCGACGCTGAGGCCGGTGATGTCCGACCACGAACCGGACGCCAGCGGCACCGCCTGGTCGAGGAACCGGCGGGCGTAGGCGATCACCTTGTCACCGCGCACCGGGTTGTAGGACGTGCCGGGCTCGGCGCCGTCCTCCTCGGAGATGACGTCGGTGCCGTACAGCGCGTCGTACAGCGAGCCCCAGCGGGCGTTGGCGGCGTTGAGCGCGAAACGCGCGTTGAGGATCGGCACCACCAGTTGCGGACCGGCGGTGGTGGTGATCTCGTCGTCGACACCCGCGGTGGTGATCGTGAAGTCTCCCGGCTCGGGCTCCAGGTAGCCGATGTCGGTGAGGAACTGCTTGTACTCCGCGGGTTCGAAACCGCCGATCACCCGGGCGCGGTGCCACCGGTCGATCTGCGCCTGCAGATCGTCGCGGCGCGCCAGCAGCTCCTGGTTGCGCGGCGTCAGGTCGGCGACGACCTTGTCCACACCGGACCAGAACGTGTCGGGATCGATGTCGGTGCCGGGCAGCGCCTCGTTGTTGATGAAGTCGTACAACTCGGGGGCGACGCGCAGGCTACCCACCGTCACGCGATCGGTCATGATTCCTCCCTCGGGTGCACGCGCGTCCGCGCCATGCCTCTTGCACTGTCGTCGGTCCAGCTTACCCACCGGTAACAGGGCCTATGCCCGGGTGGCGCTCTGCTGCAGCACCACGACGCATTCGAGCAGCCGGGACCGCAGCGGCGCGGCACGTCCCGCGATCGCTTCTTGTTCACGCACGTATTCAGCTCTGCCGCTGGGGGTTTCGACCGCAATCGGCTCGAAATCGTAGGCGCGTAGGTCGTATGGGCTGGCCCGCATGTCGAGCACCCGGGCGTCAAGGGCGAGCTGCAGGCAGTCCAGCACGAGGCCGGACTCGATCAGCGGCCCCAGCTTCAGTGCCCACTTGTAGAGATCCATCCCGGCATGCACGCAGCCGGGCTGTTCGGCGGCGATCTGGGTGTCCCGGGTCAGGCGGGTGGCGTTGCGTTCGGCGGCGGGCTCGGTGAAGAACCGGTAGGCGTCGAAGTGGCTGCACCGCAACGGCATCGACTCGACGACCGCGTCGGTGCCTGCGGGGCCCAGGCGCAGCGGCACGCGGTCGTGGCGCACCGAGGACGCCTGGTAGACCATCGCCCATTCGTGCATGCCGAAACAGTTGAACCGGGCCGGCCGCGACGCGGTGGCCTGCAGCAGGTCGGCGATGAACGTCACAGTGCCGAGCCGACTGTTCAGATGATCGCGCCCGACGGCCACGCCGCCCCGGAGGCGCTCATACCCGGCCCGCTGCAGGTAGCGCTCCGCCGCGGCCCCTTCGAGTACCACGCCGTAGCCGGGGTGCCAGACCCGCAGCCGGCCCGGACGCACGTTGTAGTAGGTGAACAGGAAGTCGTAGACGGGATGGGGCTGTCCCGCGCGGCGTCGGCGCAGATGCGGGGCCAGGATGTCGTCGGCCCGCCGGACGTACCCGGCCGCGCGGTCGAGCCAGTCGGCCTCGGGCAGTCGGATCTCAGATGCGGTGCGTGCTGTCACGGACGGTTCCCACCAGGTCCTCGACCAGATCCTCCAGCGCCACCATCGCGGTGGCGGCGCCGTCGGGGGCGGTGACCAGCGCGAGATGGCTGTTGGTGCGGCGCAGCCGGGTCAGCGCGTCGGGCAGCGGCAGCGTGGCCGGCACCTTCGGCAGGGGGCGCACCATCGACGCGTCCACGACGGCCGCGCTGCCGGCGGCGCCGTTGAGCAGCGGCAACACGTCCTTGATGTGCAGGTAGCCGATGAACGCACCGCCGGCATCGGTCACCGGGAAGCGCGAGTAACCCGTCTCCTTCAACGCCTCTTCCAGCACCCCGACGGTCGGGCCCGCGCCCTCGTGCGCCACCGGGACGGCACGGATCTCGTCCAGCGCCATCGCGACGTCGTCGACCACCCGGTTACGGATCTGCAGGGCCCGCGTCAGCCGGGTGTGTTCCTCGGGATCGAGCAACCCCTCCGACAGCGACTCGGCGATCATCTCGGACAGTTCGACCGTCGAGACCGTGACGTCCAGTTCGTCCTTGGGTTCGACGCCGAACAGCCGCAGCGTCGAGTTCGCGCACCAGTTGTAGAACGCGATGAACGGCCGCGCCAACCGCATGTACACCAGATAGACCGGGATCAGCAGCATCGCGGTGGACTCCGGCCCGGCGATGGCGATGTTCTTCGGCACCATCTCGCCCAGCAGCACGTGCAGCGTCACGACGATGGACAGCGCCACCAGGAACGACACGCTGTGCAGCACCGCGTCGGGGATGCCCAGCAGCCCGAACGGTTTCTCCAGCAGGTGCGCCACCGCGGGTTCGGCGACCCGGCCCAGCAGGATGGAACACACCGTGATCCCGAGCTGCGAGCCGGCCAGCATCAGCGACAGGTGCTCACCGGCCCGGATGACGGTGACCGCGCTGTGCTTGCCCTGCTCGGCCAGCGCTTCGAGCCGGTCCCGCCGTGCGGAGATCAGCGAGAACTCCGACGCGACGAAGAACGCATTGGCGGCCAGCAACACGAAGGTCAGCAGGACGCCGAAGATGTCACCCACCGCCGGCCCCCTCACGACCCAGTTCGGTCAGCCGCAGCTGGTCGATCCGGCGGCCGTCCATCTTCACGACGGTGGCCAGCCAGCGCACCGGATGGTCCGGCGAAGTGTCCGGGTCGAAGGCGGTCAGCTCCACCGATTCACCCTCCGTCGGGATGTGCCCGAGCTTCTCCAGCACCAGCCCGCCGATCGTCTCGTAGTCGCCCTCGGGCGGGCGGAACGCGGTCCCCTCGGCGACCTCGTCGATCCGCAGCAGGGCCGACACCTGCCAGCCCCGGCCCGCCTGGACCACGTCCGGCGGCTCGTCGTCGTGTTCGTCGCGCACATCGCCGACGATCTCCTCGATCAGGTCCTCCACGGTCACCATGCCCGCGGTGCCGCCGTACTCGTCGACCACCAGCGCGGTCTGCAGACCGTTGGCGCGCACCTCCGACATCACCGAGTCACCGTCGAGAGTCGAGGGCACCTTCGTGACGGGCAGGGCCAGCACGGACAGCCGGGTGGTGGCGCGTGCCATGGCGGGCACCGCGAACACCTGCTTGACGTGCACCATGCCGATGGTCTCGTCGAGGTCGCCGCGGATGACGGGGAAGCGGGAGTGCCCGGTCCTGATCGCGGCCTCGCTGAGGTCGACGACGGTGTCGTCGGCGTCGAGGGTGTCGATCTTGGAGCGCGGCGTCATCAGCTCCTCGGCGGAGCGGTCGCCGAACTGCAGCGAGCGGTCCACCAGCACCGCGGTGACCGGGTCCAGCGACCCGCGCTGCGCCGACGAGCGCACCAGCGACACCAGCTCCTGCGGGGAACGGGCGGACCGCAGCTCCTCGGCCGGTTCGATACCGAGGCGGCGCAGAATCCAGTTCGCGGTCCCGTTGGTCAGCCGGATCAGCGGCTTGGCCAGGAACGAGAACATCAACTGCAGCGGCGCCGCCCAGCGCGCAGTCGGCACGGGCCGGGCCACCGCGAGGTTCTTCGGGACGAGCTCGCCGAACACCATCGAGATCGACGTGGCGATCAGGATGGCCAGCACCAGAGCCAGCCCGGTGACGAGCTGGTCGGGCACCCCGATGGCGCTCAGCGCGGGGTCGATGAGCCGCGCGACGACCGGTTCGGCCAGGAACCCGGTGGCCAGCGTGGTGATGGAGATGCCGACCTGCGCACCCGAGAGCTGCGTCGACAGTGTGCGGTGGGCCCGTTGCACCATCTGATCGCGGCGGTCGCCGGACCGCACGTTGGCTTCGACGGTGCTGCGCTCCAGCGCGGTCAGTGAGAACTCGGCGGCCACGAAGACCGCCGTGCCCGCGGTGAGCAGCGCGAACGCCAGCAGCGAGAGCAGTGTGGTCGCGAGGTTCATCGGGCTGCCCTCGAAAGACGCCAGCCGGGCCCGGAGCCCGGCCGACTAGAGGACGGCTCGGCCTCGCAGGGTTCGAGGTCGGGTCGTCCGGCGTACGTAGCCGGCTCGGATGGACCTCCATCCAGTGCCTGCGGCACCTGGTCCCTTTCGTCTGGAAATGGCGGATGCGCGGTGTCGTCTTGCGCGAAATCAGCTGATTGTCAACACATGCTAGCGGAATCTCGACAGTGGCCCACGCCCCTGTTGCCGGTTAGCCGGGCTCACTTCACGCCAATGGTACTTTCGACGCAAATAAAGGAAAGGCAAGCCTAATGTCGATTTCGTTCAGCCGGGTGGCCGGGGCACTGGGAGCGGTCGCGGCGATGCTCGCGTTCACCGCGTGCGGATCGGAGCCCCAGACCGACAGCGAGAACAAGATCGTCGTCTACTCCGGACGCAGCGAGGCGCTGATCGCCCCGCTGATCGAACAGTTCACCGCCGACACCGGCGTCGAGGTGGAGACCCGGTACGCGGGCTCGGGAGAGCTGGCCGCCCAGCTGATCACCGAAGGCGACAAGTCGCCGGCCGACGTGTTCCTGTCCCAGGACGCCGGCGCGCTCGGGGCGGTCTCCAAGGCCGGCCTGCTCGCCCCGGTCGACGCCGACACCCTCGCCGCAGTGCCCGCGCAGTACTCCGCCGCGGACGGCACGTGGGTCGGCGTGTCCGGGCGCGCCCGGGTGATCGTCTACAACCCCACGCTGGCGCCCAATCCGCCGGACACCATCGACGGTCTGCTGGCGCCGGAGTGGAAGGGCAAGATCGGCTTCGCCCCGAGCAACGCGTCCTGGCAGGCGTTCGTGACCGGCCTGCGCGTGGTGCGCGGCGACGACGGCGCCGAGCAGTGGCTGCGCGCGTTCAAGGCCCAGGAGCCGCAGGCGTTCGAGAACAACGTCGCCGTCCGTGACGCGGTGGATGCCGGTCAGGTGCCGCTCGGCCTGGTCAACCACTACTACCTCTACGAGCTGATCCAGTCCAAGGGTCCGGACGCGGTGGTCGCCGAGAACAAGTTCATGGCCCCCGGCGATCCCGGCGGTCTGGTCAACGTCGCCGGGGTCGGCGTGCTGAAGGCCGCCCCGAATCCTGAAGGCGCGCAACAGTTCGCCGCGTACCTGGTGGGGGAGTCCGCGCAGAAGTACTTCGCCGAGGAGACCTCGGAGTACCCGCTCATCGCGGCGGTGCAGCCGTCGGCGGACATGCCCGCGCTGGCCGACCTGCAGCCGCCTGCCGTTGATCTGTCGCAGCTCGACGACATCGAGGTCACGCAGGAGATGCTCGTCGACACCGGCCTGCTGACGAACTGACCCCGGTGGCGGTACTCGCCCGGCCGGCCCGCCGTCGCCCGCCGGCGCTGCTGCTGCTGCCCGCGGCACTGGTCGCGGCCTGCACCCTGGTGCCGCTGGTCTACCTGGGCGGCCGTGGACTGGAACGCGGCTGGGCATTCGTCCTCGACGAACTGTTCCAGCCGCGCACCGCCGCACTGATCGGGCGGTCGCTGCTGTTGGTCGCGGTCGTCACCGCCGCCTGCGTCGTGCTCGGGGTCGGGTTGGCGGTGCTCGTCACCCGGACCGACCTGCGCGGCCGGCGTGCGCTGGCGGTCGCGTTGACGCTGCCGCTGGCGATGCCGAGTTACCTGCTGGCCTACCTGTGGGTGTCGGCGCTGCCGTCGGTCAGCGGCTTCTGGGGTGCCGCGCTGGTGCTCACCCTGGTCAGCTACCCGCTCGTGCTGCTGACCACGATGGCCGCGCTGGGCCGGGTCGACCCTGCCCAGGAGGAGGTGGCGCGGTCGCTGGGACTGGGCGGTGTCGCGGTGCTGTTCCGGGTCACGCTGCGCCAGGCCCGGGCGGCGATCGCGGCAGGTGCGCTGCTGGTCGCGCTGTATGTGCTCAGTGATTTCGGCGCCGTCGCGGCGATGCGCTTCGAGGCGTTCACCTGGGTGATCTACGGCGCGTACCGCTCCGGGTTCAATCCGTCCCGGGCCGCGGTGCTGTCGCTGGTGCTGATGGTGTTCGCGGTGGCGCTGGTGATCGCCGAGCACCGGGCCCGTGGCCTCGCCGCGGCCTCGCGCGTCGGTGGCGGGGCGGCCCGGCCCGCTCCGCTGAACCGGCTCGGCCGGTGGAGTCCGGTGCTGCTGGTGGTGCCCG
>NZ_BCRS01000021.1 GCF_001552715.1 Mycolicibacterium vaccae NBRC 14118 = CIP 105934
AAAGCGGCGATGGATGCGACCATCGCGATTAGCACCCGACTGATTGCCTTCATCTTCTCCCTAGCTCTGTAGAACAAAGCCCCGGGATGGGGCTTCGCTTTGTCCGTGCCTGGCTACCGCTACATCACACACTTCGCAAGACTTTGATGTGGGAAAGATTAGAAAGTCCACATCTTGCTCTTACGTTGCGCACATCGTTGCATGAGGAACATAACGGGGCGACATCAGGCGGGCAACGCGTAGCTCAACCGGCCTGAAACCGAGCTACTCGCGGCACATCCTTTGCTGGACAACCCGAGGCGGTCGCCCGCCCTTGACGCCCGTCGACGCGAAAAGGCAGTTCAACCACCGCGGAATGTGACCCCGCACTCAGCTATTCGCCAGGGAGTTCTGGGGCGTTACCCGCCCGCTCTGCGGGCGTGGGAGGGAAAGTACTGCTCAGTCGTGGTGAGGCGGCCGGTTGTCACGGAGCCACCGGTCGCGGTCCGCCGCATCCTCCGGCGACGTCGAATCCCATTCATCAGTGGTTACGTCCGGTAACTCGTCACCGAAAACCCGATTAACTAGGTCGCGCGACCTCTGTGGATCCGGCATCACACACCGATCTTAGTGTGGTCAAGATCACAGTTTGCCCGAGCGCGACGTTCACCTAGCTGTAACAACACGGATTTGTTGCTTTCACAAATAAAGCGCTCACTGCGGTCCACCAGGAATGCACGCCGTGCCTGGAGTTTCGTCATGCCACACCAACTGACGCCGACAACCCGTTAGATATCCAAACTGGATAGCTGGGCGATGACCTGGGCCGCCAGCGGTCCGAGCGTGGCCATGCCGTCGCGCACCGCGGCGCGGGATCCGGCCAGGTTCACCACCAGCGTGCTGCCGGAGATACCGGCCAGACCGCGGGAGACGCCCGCGTCGATGATCCCGGCCGACAGCCCGGATGCCCGCAGCGCCTCGGCGATACCCAGCAGTTCCCGGTCGAGAAGCTCACGGGTCGACTCGGGGGTGACATCGCGGGGCGTCACCCCGGTACCGCCGACGGACACGACGAGATCGACGCCTCCGATGACGGCGGTGTTGAGGGCGTTGCGGATCTCCACCTCGTCGGAGGACACCACCACCACACCGTCGACGACGAACCCCGCCTCGCCGAGCAGTTCGGTCACCAGTGGGCCGGTGTTGTCCTCTTCGTCGCCGTGGGCGGTGCGGTCGTCAACGACGACCACCAGTGCACGGCCGACCAACGCGTGGGGCTGTTCCATGAGTTCAACCGTATATCTCGGCTCCGTCATCGGTGCAGCCACACGCAGGTCGGGGCGATGCTGGCCCGCGGGAGTTCTCACGGGCTGGCCTTGCCGAGGGTCACGTCGACCGACTGCGTCCGGCCCGACGGGTCCAGGAACGTCAGCGTCACCTTGTCCCCGGGGGCCTTGGACCGCACCGCCGCCACCAGCGCGTCGGCGCTGCTGATCACCCGGTCGTCGAGTTTGGTGACGATCACGCCGCTGGGCAGACCCGCGGCCGAGGCCGCACCGCCGTTGTTGACCTCGACGATCTTGGCCCCGTCGACGCCGACCTCGTTACCGACCTGCACACCCAGCGACGCGCGCGATGCCGAGCCGGTCTTGATGATCTCGTCGGCGATCCGCTTGGCCTGGTCGACCGGAATCGCGAAGCCGAGGCCGATCGAACCGCCCTGCGGTCCCCCGGCGTCGGCACCCATCGTGGCGATCGCGGAGTTCACGCCGACCAGCTCGCCGTTCATGTTGACCAGGGCGCCGCCGGAGTTACCCGGGTTGATCGCCGCATCGGTCTGGATGGCGTCGAGCACGGTGTTCTGGTTGCGCGCGTCGCCGCCGGCGGCCACCGGCCGGTTCAACGCGCTGATGATGCCGGTGGTCACGGTCCCTTCCAGACCGAGCGGGGAGCCGATGGCCACCACGTCCTGGCCGACCCGCAGGTCTGCCGAGGAACCGATGCTGATCGGCGTCAGGTCCGACACGTTCTGGGCACGCACCACCGCGATGTCGCTGCTGGGATCGGCGCCGATCACGGTGAACCGGGCCGTCTTGCCGTCGGAGAACGTCACCTTGGTCTGCGGGTCGTCGTTACCGCCCGTGTTGCCTGCGGCCGTGGCCACGACGTGGTTGTTGGTGAGGATCAGTCCGTCGGGCGACAGGATCACCCCGGAGCCCTCTTCGGACGACCTGCCCTGATTGACCTCCAACTTGACCACGCTGGGGACCACCTTGGCGGCGACCGCCTCGACCGACCCGGCCGGGGCGCTGGCGGCGGGCATACTCGGCGCCGCCCCGGACGCGCTGATGCCGCCGACGCCGTGGTCGGGGTGCACCAGCGTCGCCACCCCGCCGCCGATGCCTGCGGAGACCATCGCCAGCGCCACGGCCGCGGCGGCCAGGCCTGCGGTGCGGGGCCGCTTCTTCGGCGGCTGTGCAGGGGCGGGCATGCCGGGCCGGGGGTACTGCCCGGAACCGGCGGGCATCGGGGCACCCGCATACGGGTCGTAGGGCGACCGGAACCCCTGCCGCTGCTGCTCGGTGGCGTAGCGCCAGTCCCAACCACCGCTGCCCTGTTGTTCGTAGGCACCGGTCTGCTGACCGTTGTGGCTGGCATTGTGCCCCGGCTGGTGGCCAGGGGCCTGCCCGGGGTATCCGGACTGCCGCCCAGGTTGCTGAGTGGGCGAGTACCTCGGATGGTTGGTCATGTCGGTGCAGTGCTCTTCCTGGAGTTGGGACCGTCGCAAGGAAAACGAACGTTGCTAGCTCAGCGTGCCCAAGCGTGCTGAGAATCGGCTTAGAGATAGATTGCCGTTCTGACAACTTTTCGGGCGCGCCGTCGCGTCAGCCCCCATCATCGCCAACGGTCCGCCGATCGCATTCACCTTCATGGCGCGTGTACCCCCCGTGTCGCGATCTCTACTCGGTCTGGTCGGGCCCGATCGGGGACGGCCGGCCCGGCAACACCACGTGCATCGCGGTACCTGGCGGTTGACCGCCCGGCACGGTCTCCCCGATGTGCAGGATGCCGCCGTGTTTGAGCACCACCTGTTTCACGATGGCCAGGCCCAGACCCGATCCCGGCATCGCCCTGGCGGTGGTGGACCGGAAGAACCGTTCGAAGACCAATCCGCGTTCCTGCGGCGGGATGCCGGGGCCGTGATCTGACACCACCAGTTCGGCGTGGGTGGCGTCGACCTGGGTGAGCCGTACACCGACGTGGGCCCCGGGAGGGCTCCACTTGGCCGCGTTGTCGAGCAGGTTCAGTACGGCCCGCCCCAGTCCTGCCGCGTCGCCGTAAACCTGCCACGGGGTCACCGACAGATCGAACTCGATGTCGTTGCGTCGCCGGCGCACGCGCTCCAGCGAGCGGTCGATCACCTCGGTGAGCTCGACGGTTTCGTGCACCGCGAAGCCGGCATCGCCGCGGGTGAGGTCCACCAGATCGCCGACCAGCGTGGACATCTCCTCGATCTGGGCGATGACATCGGCGCGCAGTTCGACCATGTCCTCTTCGGGAATCCGCGGCGCGCCCGGCTTCATCGACTCCATCAGCAGCTCGATGTTGGTACGCATCGAGGTCAGCGGCGTGCGCAGCTCGTGGCCCGCATCGGCAACCAGGCGGGCCTGCCGTTCCCGCGATTCCGCGAGTGCCCGCAACATCATGTTGAAGGCCTCGGTGAGGCGGGCGAGTTCGTCGTTGCCGACCACCGGTATCGGGCGCAGATCGTCGGTGCGCGCCACGCGTTCGGCGGCTTGCGTCAGCCGGGCCACCGGCCGCAGCCCGGCACTGGCGACCATGCCACCGGCGATCGCGGCGACCGCGACCCCGAGACCGCCGACGATGAGAAGCACGGAGCCGAGCCGTTTGAGGACCTGGCCGGTCGGGGCCAGGCTCTTGGACAGCAGCAGCGAGTTGCCGCTGTCCAGACGCACGGCCAGCACCCGTTGGTGCTCGACGGTGCGCAGCGACATCAGCAGCGCGCCGTTCATCACCTCCTGCTCGGGCGGCCCGACCGGCAGCGTCTGCCCCTGCTGGTTGGCGGTGTACTTGCTGCGCCCGGGGATGTAGAACATCGCGTTCATGTCCGAGTAGGCGGTGCCCTCGATCGCCTTGCCCGGGTCGGCGTCCAACGCGCCGCTCTCGACGAGCATCTGAGCGCGGCTGCGGAGCTGGTCGTCGATGTCGTCGTACAGCGCTCGGGAGACCACCGCGTAGACGGCCACGGCCATCAGCACGACCGAGATGACCACCATCGACATGGCGAGCAACATCACCCGCCAGCGCAGCGACACCGAGCTGGCCGGAGGGGGCGGGGCCGACTGCCGCCCCGGCCACAGGGCCAGGTCGGCGGCCATCAGGGCGGGGTCTCGCGCAGCACGTATCCCACACCGCGCACGGTGTGGATCAGCCGTGGTTCGCCCTCGGCCTCGGTCTTGCGGCGCAGGTAACCGACGTACACCTCAAGCGCGTTTCCCGAGGTGGGGAAGTCGAAGCCCCACACCTCTTCCAGAATCCGGCCTCGGGTCAGCACCCGCCGCGGGTTCGCGATGAGCATCTCCAGCAGCGAGAACTCGGTGCGGGTCAGGCTGATCGGACGCTCTCCGCGGGTGACCTCGCGGGTGACCGGATCCAGCGACAGATCCGAGAAGGTCATCGCCGCTGATTCGGCGGAGCCGTCGTCCGGGCTGGTGCGGCGCAGCAGCGCGCGCATCCGGGCGAGCAGCTCCTCCAGCGCGAACGGCTTGGGTAGGTAGTCATCGGCGCCGGCGTCCAGGCCGGCCACCCGCTCCGACACCGAATCGCGTGCGGTGAGCACCAGGATCGGCAGGTCGTCCCCGGTGCTGCGCAACTGACGGCAGACCTCGAGCCCGTCGAGCCTCGGCATCATCACGTCGAGCACCACCGCGTCGGGCCGTTCGCTGGCAATCAGGTCGAGCGCTTCACGGCCGTCCTGGGCCAGCTCCACCGAATATCCATTGAACGACAGCGACCGGCGTAGGGATTCGCGCACCGCGCGATCGTCATCAACGACAAGTATGCGCACCGGCACAGTCTCAACCCCTCGTCTGAGAGTGGGCTGAGAGGTGAGCCGCCAATTCGGCGCCTTACCTGAGAGTTAGCGGCGGTCGAGGTCGATCAGGCCCAGGCGCGCGGCCTTGAGCAGGCGACGGGGCACCTTGCGCTGCTGACCCGCGACGGTGACACCGACGAGGTTGGTAGCGGTGGCCTTCCACTGCGCGCGACGGCTACGGGTGTTCGCACGCGACATCCTGCGCTTCGGCACAGCCATGATCGAGCTCTCCATCTATCGGGGGTGTTACCAGTTGGCACTGCCGGCGAGCCTGGACGTGGCCGGACGCTGGCAATTGTGGTTCAGGATAGCCGGTGAGCTGGGTCGGCTCCAAACTCACGGCCCGGACCGAAACGCCCGGGCCGGATCGACCTAGGCCCCAGACTGAATCCGGGCAACCTCCGCGAAACCACCACCCGATACCGCCGGTACTCGCTAACCTACCGGTTGGTTGGTCGCCTGTCCGCCGACAGTCAGGAGTGTGCGTGACGACTGCGCCGTCTCGGGGTCCGGTGCGCATCGGCAACTGTTCGGGGTTCTACGGCGACCGGATATCGGCGATGCGCGAGATGCTCACCGGCGGTGACCTGGACTTCCTCACCGGCGACTACCTCGCCGAGTTGACGATGCTGATCCTGGGCCGCGACCGGATGAAGGACCCGGACCGCGGCTACGCCAGGACGTTCCTGCGGCAGCTGGAGGAATGTCTGGGCCTGGCCAAGGACCGCGACGTGCGCATCGTGGCCAACGCCGGTGGCCTGAATCCGGCTGGGCTGGCCGCCGCGGTCCGCGCGCTGGCCGACCGGCTCGGCCTCGATGTCACCGTGGCCCATGTCGAGGGCGACGACCTGCTGGCCCGCGCCGCGTCTCTGGGACTGGGAACCCCGTTGACCGCGAACGCCTACCTCGGGGCGTGGGGCATCGTCGAGAGCCTGAACTCCGGCGCCGACGTGGTGGTCACGGGCCGGGTGACCGACGCGTCGGTGGTCGTCGGCCCCGCCGCCTGCCACTTCGGTTGGCAGCCCACCGACCACGACCGCATCGCCGGCGCCGTCGCCGCCGGGCACGTGATCGAGTGCGGGACCCAGGCCACCGGCGGCAACTACGCGTTCTTCGCGCGGGACTTCCCCGACCTGAGGGCACTGACCCGTCCCGGCTTCCCGATCGCCGAGATCCACGACGACGGCTCATCGGTGATCACCAAGCATCCCGGCACCGGCGGCGCGGTCACCCCGGACACCGTCACCGCGCAGCTGCTCTACGAGATCGGCGGTGCCCGTTACGCGAACCCCGACGCCACCCTGCGCGTCGACTCGGTCCGGGTGTGCGGCGACGGCGCCGACCGGGTACGCATCAGCGGCGTGACCGGTGAGCCACCACCGCCGACGCTGAAGGTGTCGCTCAACCACATCGGCGGATTCCGCAACGAGGTCACGTTCGTGCTGACCGGCCTTGACATCGAGGCCAAGGCCGAGCTGGTCCGCCTTCAACTGGAGAGCAGCCTGACCGCCACCCCCGCCGAGTTGGAGTGGACGCTGGCGCGCACCGATCACGTCGACGCCGCGACCGAACAGACCGCCAGCGCGCTGCTGCGGTGCACGGTGCGCGACCCCGACGCCGAGCTGGTCGGGCGCCGGTTCTCCTCCGCTGCAGTGGAATTGGCGTTGGCCAGCTACCCGGGATTCACCAGCACCGCCCCACCCGGCGATGCCCAGGTCTACGGAGTGTTCACCGCAGCCCACGTCCCCGCCGACGAGGTGCCGCACGTCGCGGTACTGGCCGACGGCACCCGGATCGACGTGCCTGCGCCGTCGGTCACCGCGGCGTTGACGGAGGTCGCCGAACCGGCGCTGCCGGCCCCGCGCGAGTACGGACCGACCCGCCGGCTGCCGCTGGGCACCGTCGCCGGCGCCCGCAGCGGCGACAAGGGCGGCAGCGCCAACATCGGCGTCTGGGTGCACACCTCCGGGGCGAGCGACGCGACCGGTAAGGCCGACCGGCAGTGGGGGTGGCTGGTCCACACGCTGACCGTCGACGCGTTGCGCGCGCTGCTGCCCGAGACCGCCGACCTGCCGGTCACCCGGCACGTGCTGCCGAACCTGCGCGCGGTGAACTTCGTCATCGACGGAATCCTCGGTCAGGGCGTGGCCTACCAGGCCCGCTTCGACCCCCAGGCAAAGGGCCTCGGTGAATGGCTGCGCAGCCGCCACGTCGACATACCTGTCGAATTGTGCTCCGACATACCTGTCGGAATGTGCCCCGACATACCTGAGGAGTTGCTCTGATGAGCATCTGGACCACCCCGGAGCGCGACGCACTGCGAAAGACGGTGCGGGCCTTCGCCGAACGTGAGGTGCTGCCCCACGCCCGCGAGTGGGAGAGTGTCGGTGAGCTGCCGCGCGAGCTGCACCGCACGGCTGCCCGGGCCGGCCTGCTCGGCGCGGGCTTCCCCGAATCGGTCGGCGGGGAGGGCGGCGACGGCGCCGACGCGGTGGTCATCTGCGAGGAGCTGCACCAGGCCGGAGCGCCGGGCGGGGTGTTCGCGTCGCTGTTCACCTCCGGCATCGCGGTGCCGCACATGATCGCCTCCGGCGACAGGTATCTGATCGACACCTACGTGCGGCCGACGCTGCGCGGCGAGATGATCGGCGCGCTGGCGATCACCGAGCCCGGCGGCGGGTCCGACGTGGCCCGGCTGAGCACCCGTGCCGAACTCGTCTCAGGCGAGGACGGGCCTCACTATGTGCTCAACGGCGCCAAGACCTACATCACCTCCGGTGTGCGCGCCGATTACGTCGTCACCGCGGTGCGCACCGGAGGACCTGGCGCGGCGGGCATTTCGCTGCTCGTCGTGGACAAGCACGGGCCGGGTAGCTCACCCGGATTCCAGGTGAGCCGCAGGCTGGACAAGATGGGCTGGCGTTCGTCGGATACCGCCGAGTTGTCCTACGCCGACGTCCGGGTGCCGGCCGCCAACCTGATCGGCGGGGTGGACACCGGTTTCCTGCAGATCGCGGCCGCGTTCGTCTCCGAGCGGGTCGGTCTTGCCGCACAGGCCTATTCGAGCGCACAGCGCTGCCTCGACCTGACCGTCGAGTGGTGCCGTAACCGTGAGACGTTCGGCAGGCCGCTCATCTCCCGCCAGTCGGTGCAGAACACGCTCGCCGAGATGGCCAGGCGCATCGACGTGGCCCGCGTCTACACCCGGCATCTCGTCGAACGACAGCTCGCCGGTGAGACGGACCTGATCACCGAGGTCTGCTTCGCCAAGAACACCGCGGTCGAGGCGGGCGAGTGGGTGGCCAACCAGGCGGTGCAGCTGTTCGGCGGTCTCGGCTACATGGCCGAATCCGAGGTCGAACGCCAGTACCGGGACATGCGCATCCTCGGGATCGGGGGCGGCACAAGTGAGATCCTGACCTCGCTGGCCGCCAGGACGTTGGGATACCGGTCATGACCGCCGCGGGCAGCGCGGCCGACCGCGCGTCGACGCTGCGCACCGCGATCGACGTCCGCTCCCCCGCGTTCACCGAGGCGGCCGAGGCGATGACCGCCAAACTCGCCGAGCTGCACGCCGAGCACGCCAGGGCGCTGGCCGGGGGCGGTGACAAGTACGTGGCCCGGCACCACGCCCGGGGCAAGATGACCGCGCGTGAACGCATCGAAGCGCTGCTCGACCCGGATGCGCCGTTCCTGGAATTGAGTCCGCTGGCCGCATGGGGCACCGAATTCACCGTCGGTGCCAGCGTCGTGGTGGGCATCGGCGCGGTGAGCGGGGTCGAGTGTCTGCTCGTCGCCAACGACCCGACGGTCAAGGGCGGCACAAGTAACCCGTGGACTCTGCGGAAGATCCTGCGCGCCAACCAGATCGCGCTGCAGAACCGGCTCCCGGTGATCTCCCTGGTGGAATCCGGCGGTGCGGATCTGCCCACCCAGAAGGAGATCTTCATCCCCGGCGGGCAGATGTTCCGCGATCTGACCCGGCTCTCGGCGGCCGGAATCCCGACGATCGCGCTGGTGTTCGGCAACTCCACTGCCGGCGGCGCCTACATCCCCGGCATGTCCGACCACGTGGTGATGATCGAGAACCGGTCCAAGGTCTTCCTGGCCGGTCCCCCGCTGGTGAAGATGGCCACCGGTGAGGAGTCCGACGACGAATCGCTCGGCGGCGCCGAGATGCACGCGCGCACCTCGGGGCTGGCCGACTACCTCGCCGTCGACGAACTCGACGCGTTGCGTATCGGCCGGCGTATCGTCGCGCGACTGAACTGGCGCAAGCTCGGCCCGCGGCCCGGGCCGGTGCGCGCGCCACTGTTCGACGAGAACGAGTTGATCGGCGTCGTACCCCCTGATCTGCGTATCCCGTTCGACCCGCGCGAGGTGATCGCCCGCGTCGTGGACGCGTCGGAGTTCGACGAGTTCAAGCCGCTCTACGGCGGGTCGCTGGTGACCGGATGGGCCACCCTGCATGGTTACCCGATCGGCATCCTGGCCAACGCCCGCGGCGTGCTGTTCAGCGCCGAGGCCCAGAAGGCCGCCCAGTTCATCCAGCTGGCCAACCGCGCCCACACTCCACTGTTGTTCCTGCACAACACCACCGGCTACATGGTCGGCAAGGACTACGAGGAAGGCGGGATGATCAAGCACGGCTCGATGATGATCAACGCCGTCTCGAACTCCACGGTGCCGCACCTGTCGCTGCTGATCGGCGCGTCCTACGGGGCCGGCCACTACGGCATGTGCGGGCGGGCCTACGACCCCCGGTTCCTGTTCGCCTGGCCGAGCGCCAAATCCGCGGTCATGGGCGGCGCCCAGTTGGCCGGGGTGCTGTCGATCGTGAACCGGGCCGCCACCGAGGCCCGCGGGCAGCAGGTCGATGAGGCTGCGGACGCCGGGCTGCGCGCGGCGGTGGAGGCCCAGATCGACGCGGAGTCGTTGCCGATGTTCCTGTCCGGGCGGCTTTACGACGACGGGGTGATCGACCCCCGCGACACCCGGACCGTGCTGGGAATGTGCCTGTCCGCCATCGCCGGCGGCCCGATCGAGGGGACGTCGAACTTCGGCGTCTTCCGGATGTGAGCGCGATGAGCCACGCCGAATCTGAACTTATGACGCAGATGTCACCGATCGTTCGCGCACAACTTCAGTTTCGGCGCGGGGGGCGGCGATGATCACGCGAGTGCTGGTCGCCAACCGCGGCGAGATCGCCCGGCGGGTGTTCGCGACGTGTCGCCGTCTCGGCATCGGCACGGTCGCGGTGTACACCGACCCCGACGCCGGAGCCCCGCACGTCGCCGAGGCCGACGCCCGGGTGCGGCTGCAGGGCACCCGCGGCTACCTCGACCCGGACCAGATCGTCGCGGCCGCGGTGTCGGCGGGCGCCGACGCGGTCCACCCCGGCTACGGCTTCCTCTCGGAGAACGCCGATTTCGCCGCGGCAGTGCAGCAGGCGGGCCTGACGTGGATCGGGCCGCCGGTGCCCGCGGTCGCGGCGATGGGTTCGAAGATCGAGGCGAAGAAGATCATGGCCGCCGCGGGTGTGCCCGTACTCGCCGAGCTCGACCCGGACGCCGTCACCGCCGACATGTTGCCGGTGCTGGTCAAAGCCTCGGCCGGGGGCGGCGGCCGGGGGATGCGGGTGGTCCGCGTGTTGGCCGAGCTGCCCGCGCAGGTCGAGGCCGCGCGCCGGGAGGCCCAGTCGGCGTTCGGGGATCCGACCGTGTTCTGCGAGCGCTATCTCGACGCGGGCCACCATGTCGAGGTTCAGGTGATGGCCGACGCGCACGGCACCGTGTGGGCGGTCGGCGAGCGGGAATGCTCGATCCAGCGCAGGCACCAGAAGATCGTGGAGGAAGCGCCTTCACCGCTCGTCGAACGCGTCACCGGCATGCGGGACAAGCTGTTCGACGCCGCCCGGGTGGCCGCCACCGCGATCGGCTACACCGGTGCCGGCACCGTTGAGTTCATGGCCTCCGCCGACCCGGACGACAGCGGGTCCTTCTTCTTCCTGGAGATGAACACGCGCCTGCAGGTCGAGCACCCGGTCACCGAGCTCACCACGGGGCTGGATCTCGTCGAGCTGCAGCTGGCCGTCGCCGGCGGGGCGCGCCTGGATCCCGCGCCCCCGCCGTCGCGTGGCGCGGCGATCGAGGCGCGGCTCTACGCCGAGGACCCGGCCAGCGATTGGCAACCGCAGCCCGGGACCGTCCACCATTTCGAGGTCCCCACCGCCGGCACCGAGTTCGGGCTGCTCGACCGGGCCGGGGTGCGACTGGATTCCGGCATCGTCGACGGTGCGGCCATCTCGGTCTTCTACGACCCGATGATCGCGAAGGTGATCTCCTACGCCCCGACCCGCGGACAGGCGGCCGCGCTGCTGGCCGACGCACTGGCCCGCGCCCGCATCCACGGGGTGCGCACCAACCGTGACCTGTTGGTCAACGTGTTACGTCACCCGGATTTCCTCGCCGGCGCGACCGACACCGGGTTCTTCGACAGCCACGGCCTTGCCCGGCTCGCCGCCCCGATCGCCGACCACGGGACCGTCGCGTTGAGCGCCGTCGCCGCCGCACTGGCCGATGCGGCCGACAACCGCAGCCGGGCAACCGCGTTCGCCGCGATCCCGAGCGGCTGGCGCAACCTCGCTTCCGGGTTCCAGCACAAGACCTTCGAGGACGACACCGGGTCGGCCCACGAAGTGCGCTACCGCTTCTCCCGGGACGGCGTCACCGTCGACGGCCACCACGACGTGTCACCGGTGTCGGCGGGTGCGCGACAGGTGGTGCTGACGGTCGCCGGAGTGGACCGCCCGTTCGACGTCGCCCGCCACGGTGACGAGATCTTCGTCGACTCCCCCGGCGGATCCGTGCACCTGCGCGCGCTGCCCCGCTTCCCCGACCCGTCCGCCTCGGTCGCGCACGGTTCGCTGCTGGCGCCGATGCCCGGCTCCGTCCTGCGGGTCGGCGCCGCCGCCGGCGACACCGTGCGGGCCGGACAGCCGCTGGTGTGGCTGGAGGCCATGAAGATGGAACACACCATCGCCTCCCCCGCCGACGGTGTCCTGGTCGAGATCAACGTCGAACCCGGCCGCCAGGTCGAGGTCGGCGCCGTCCTGGCCCGAGTCGAAAGCCGAGAAGGAGAGTCGCCATGAGCTTCATCGAAACCGAGGAGCAGCAGGCGCTGCGCAAGGCGGTGGCCGCGATGGCTGCCAACTACGGGCAGGACTATTACCTGGAGAAGGCCCGCGCCGGCCAACACACCGACGAATTATGGTCTGAGGCAGGCAGACTCGGATTCATCGGGGTCAACCTGCCCGAGGAGTACGGCGGCGGCGGGGCGGGCATGTACGAGTTGAGCCTGGTCATGGAGGAGATGGCGGCGGCCGGGTCGGGGCTGTTGATGATGGTCGTCTCCCCCGCGATCAACGGCACCATCATCGCGAGGTTCGGCACCGAGGAGCAGAAGAGGCGTTGGCTGCCCGGCATCGCCGACGGCACCCTGACGATGGCGTTCGCGATCACCGAACCCGACGCCGGCTCGAACTCGCACAACATCACCACCACCGCGCGCCGCGACGGCAGCGACTGGATCCTGTCCGGGCAGAAGGTCTACATCTCCGGCGTCGACCAGGCCCAGGCGGTGCTGGTGGTGGGGCGCACCCACAGGGAGGGCAACCTCAAGCCGGCACTGTTCGTGGTGCCCACCGACACACCGGGTTTCACCTACACCAAGATCCCGATGGAGATCGTCAGCCCGGAGTCCCAGTTCCAGGTGTTCCTCGACGAGGTGCGGTTGCCGGCCGACGCGTTGGTGGGCTCGGAGGACGCGGCGCTCGCCCAGCTGTTCGCCGGGTTGAATCCCGAACGCATCATGGGTGCGGCCAGCGCGGTGGGCATGGGCCGATTCGCGATCGGTAAGGCCGTCGACTACGTCAAGACCCGCAAGGTGTGGAAGACGCCCATCGGCGCCCATCAGGGCCTGTCACATCCGTTGGCGCAGAACCACATCGAGATCGAACTGGCCCGGCTGATGATGCAGAAGGCCGCGACGCTGTACGACGCGGGTGACGACGCCGGCGCGGCGGAGGCGGCGAACATGGCCAAGTACGCGGCGGGCGAGGCCTCGGTGCGGGCCGTCGACCAGGCCGTGCAGTCGCTGGGCGGTAACGGCCTGACCCGGGAGTACGGCATCGCGTCGGCGCTGACCGCGTCGCGGCTGGCGCGGATCGCGCCGGTGAGCCGGGAGATGATCCTCAACTTCGTGGCGCAGACCTCACTGGGCCTCCCCCGGTCCTACTGATGACCAGCCCCCTGGTCGGCTACGAACGCGACGGTGCGGTCGCGCGGCTGACCCTGGACTCCCCGCACAACCGCAACGCGCTGTCCTCGGCACTGGTCGAGCAGGTGCACGACGGTCTGTCCCGGGCCGCCACCGACCCTGCGGTGCGCGCGGTCGTGCTCGGCCATACCGGGCGGACATTCTGCGCGGGCGCCGACCTGAGCGAGGCGGCCGGTGCCGACGCCACCGACGGGGTCGCCGCCCGGGCACGCGAGATGACCCGGCTGCTGCGCAGAATCCTCGAACTGCCACTGCCCGTGATCGCCGCGGTCGACGGGCATGTCCGCGCGGGCGGTCTGGGTCTGGTCGGTGCGTGCGACATCGCGGTCGCCGGCGGCGGGGCGACGTTCGCGCTGACCGAGGCCAGGATCGGACTTGCGCCGTCGATCATCTCGCTGGCCCTGCTGCCGAAGATGTCCGCGCGCGCGGCCGGTCGGTACTTCGTGACCGGGGAGCGGTTCGGCGCGGCCGAGGCCGCGGCGATCGGGTTGGTCACGCTGGCCACCAACGACGTGCCCAGCGCCGTCGCCGAACTGACGTCGGCGATCGCGCAGGGCTCCCCGCAGGGACTGGCCGCGTCGAAGGCGTTGACCACAGCGGCGCTGCTCGACGACTTCGATCGGCGCGCAGAGAAATTGACGCAGCAGTCGGCCGAGTTGTTCGGCTCCGCCGAGGCGCGGGAGGGCATGGTCGCGTTCCTGCAGAAGCGTCCGCCGCGCTGGCTGGGCTGACACCTCACAGTTTGGTCAAGGGACTTGCATGTGCCGACGTTCGTCGTAGGCTCGGGGCGATGTATCGCGTACGGAGCGAGGAGCCATCGATGAAGACGAGCCCCCGATGAGCAGCCCCGCCTCCCGCAACGGGTCGATGCGCGCCGGGGACACCGACCGCATCCAGGTTGCGCAACTGCTGACCGACGCCGCCGCGTCCGGAACGCTGGGCCTCTCCGAGTACGAATCCCGCCTGAACCAGGCCTACGCCGCCACGACCTACGACGAACTGGACCGGCTGTCGGCCGATCTGCCGGGCGCCGTGACGCGCGGGCGAAGCGGTCCGTGCCGGCCGGCGCCGTCGACGATGCTGCTGGCCATCCTCAGTGGCTACGAGCGCCGCGGCCGGTGGAACGTGCCGTGCCGGCTGACCACCTTCGCGCTGTGGGGTGGCGGCGTCGTCGATCTGCGCTACGCCGATTTCACCTCACCGGAGGTCGAGATCCGTTCCTACTCGATCATGGGTGGGCAGACGATCCTGGTGCCCCCGGAGGTCAACGTCGACTCCCAGGGTGTCGCGGTGATGGGCAGCTTCGACCACGGCGTCGACGGTGGTGGGTCCCCCGGTGCGCCCCGGGTCCGCATCCGCGGATTCGCGCTGTGGGGCAGCGTCGGAGTCAAGCGCAAGAAGCGCAAGCCTGCGGTCGAGTCGGAGAACTAGTCCCGCTCACCGCCGCCGCCGGCGCGCCCCCAGGTAGTCGCCGACCACCGCCGCGCCCAGACCGTCCAGGTCGGGCACCACGACCCGGCCGCTGACCCGGCGCGCCACCTGATCGATGAATCTCGCCAGCCCGGGGTCACTCCCGAGCCGGAAGATCGTCACCTGCGCCCCCAGTCGGGCCACCTCGTCGAAACCGCGCACGGTGTGCGCGATGGTCCGCGGGTGCGGCGGGTAATCGAAGAACACCGAGGAGCGGCCGTCACCGTCGAAGTCCTCGAGGTGGGCGGTGGGTTCGCCGTCGGTGACCACCAGCACCACCGGCTGTGCATTCGGATGACGCCGGAGGTGCCGGGTCGCCAGCGCCAGCGCATGGTGCAGGTTGGTGCCCTGCTCGTAGACGCCTTCCAGCCCGGTCAGTTCGGCGGCGGTGACCGTGCGGGCATACCGGCCGAACGCGATGATCTGCAGCGCGTCCGAGCGGAACCGGGTGCTGACGAGGTGATTGAGCGCCAGCGCGGTCTGCTTCATCGGCAGCCAGCGGTTCTCCATCACCATCGAAAACGACGTGTCGACCAGCAACGCCACCGCAGCCTGGGTGCGCGTCTCGGTCTCGGAGATCTCCACATCGTCCACGGTGACCCGAATATGCGGTGCGGTAACACCTTTCGGATTCATCGGGTCACGGCTGACCGGTTCGGTCCCCGCGGTGCGCAGCACCGCGTTGGTGAGCGTCCTGGTGACGTTCCACGGTTCGGTGTCGCCGAACTGCCACGGCCGGGTGGCCCCCGTCAGTTCGCCCGCCGCCCCGGCACGCCGGGTGTCACGTTCCCCGTGTCGACCCGAGATCTGTTGCGCCACATCACGAAGTGCCGCCTGACCGAGCTGCCGCATGGCCTTGGGAGACAGCCGCCACTGCCCGTCGGACCCACGGTCGAGGAAGCCCTGGTTCATCAGGGCCCGTTCCAGATCCGACAGGGTGCGGGCATCGACGGCGGCCTGGTCCCCGAGCTGGCGCGCCAGCATGTCGAGGTCGACGTCGTCCATCGTGGCACCGGAGTAGCTCTGCGAGAGCTGCTCGGCGAGCTGCTCGAGCTCGGAGATGTCGGCCAGCGCCTGGGCGCCCTCACCCATGCCCAGCGGGTCGTCGCCGGAGAACCGTTCCGAACCCGACCAGTCCTCACCGGGCCGGGCGGCCTGCAGGTGGGAATCCAGCCGGTTGAGCGCGTTCATCAGCGACGGCGATCCGAAAGCCTGTTGCGCCAACGCATCCAGCTCGGCACGCTGTTGCTCGGACAGGCTGTTGCGGAACCGCTGCGCGGCGGCGGCCCGCTTGGCCAGCGAGTCCAGCAGCTCGTCGATGTTCTGCGGGTTCTCCGGGAAGAACTCGCCGTGCTTGGCCATGAAGTCGTGGAAATCTTCCGGGGAGTCCTTCCCCTGGGCATGTTTGTCGAGCAGATCGTTGAGGTCGTCGAGCATGTCGTTGACCCGCTGCCGATCCTCGTCGGTGGCGTTCTCCAACGCCTCCTTCATCCCGGCGAACCGCTGATCGAGCATTTCGCGCCCGAGCAGATCCTTGATCTGCTCATACTTTTCGCGCGCCTCCGGCGACCGCCAGTCGTATTCGGAGAGCTCCTGGACGGCCTTGGCCGGCGACGGCGACAGCGACTCCAGCTGAAGCTCCCCGAACCGGGCGTCGTCGTCGAGGGCCCGTGCCAGCTCCTTGCGCTCGGCCAGCACGGCCTCGTCGAGCAACTTCTTGATGTCGGCCAGCGTGCCGTCGAGGTTGTTGCGCTGCAACAGTTCCCGGCGACGCCGGTTGGCCTCGGCGGCGAGCTTGTCGGCCCCTGGCATGTTCTTGGTGCCCCGCCGCAGCAGCTCGGACAGCGCCCGGCGCGGCGAGGTGCCCTCCATGACGTCCTGGCCGATGGCCTCCAGCGCCTCCCGCAGGTCCACCGGAGGGGCCAGCGGGTCCGGCCCGCCGGTGTAGCGCGAGTACCGCGACAGCCTCTTAGCCATTGCCGCTCTCCTCAGCCATAGACGGTTTCGCCTTCACCGGACACCTTGTCGATGCGCTTGGCCAGATACAGCGCCTCCAGCGCCAGCTCGATCGCTGCCGCGCGCTGCCCCTCGGACGTCGCGTCGAGGCGCTGCTGGATCTGCGCGACGGCGGGCACCTCGGGCAGCGCCGCCAGCACCTCGCGGGCCGACACCCGCTCACCGGTGGTGACCGGCGAGCCGTTCTCCACCGCGGTCACGATCGGGCCGACGTCGATACCGCCGAGCAGCCGCTGCGCGGTCTCGGCGGTGGCGCGGCGCAGCAGGTGCTCCAGGACGGCCTGCTCGCGTCCTTCCTCGCCGGATTCGAACTCCAGCTTGCCGCGCAGGACGTCGATCACGTTCTGCAGATCGACCACCCGGGCGACCGGGTCCTGCTCGCCGAGCAGCGCGGCGCGGTGCCGCGCTGACGCGGCCACGGTCTCGGCGGCCGCGATCGCGAAGCGCGCCGACACCCCGGAACGCTGGTCGATGGAGCTGGACTCGCGCAGGCTGCGGGCGAACCGGGCCAGGATCTGCAGCAGGTACTCGGGCACCTCGGCGGCCAGGTGCGCCTCCTGGGAGATGACACCGACCTCCGCGTCGAGCTGCAGCGGGTAGTGGGTACGGATCTCGGCGCCGAACCGGTCCTTGAGCGGGGTGATGATCCGCCCGCGGTTGGTGTAGTCCTCGGGGTTCGCGCTGGCCACCACGAGCACGTCCAGCGGCAGCCGCAGCGTGTAACCGCGGACCTGGATGTCGCGCTCCTCCATCACGTTGAGCATCGAGACCTGGATGCGCTCGGCGAGGTCGGGAAGCTCGTTGACGGCGACGATGCCGCGGTGGGCGCGCGGGATCAGGCCGTAGGCGATGGTCTCCGGATCCCCCAGGCTGCGGCCCTCGGCGACCTTGATCGGGTCGATGTCCCCGACCAGGTCGGCCACGCTGGTGTCGGGGGTGGCCAGTTTCTCGGTGTACCGCTCGCTGCGGTGTCGCCAGGTGATCGGCAGGTCATCGCCGGAATCGGCGGCCCGCCGGATCGATTCCGGGGTGATCGGACTGTACGGGTGCTCACCGAGTTCGGAGCCGGCGATCGCCGGGGTCCACTCGTCGAGCAGACCCACCAGGGACCGCAGCAGACGGGTCTTGCCCTGACCGCGTTCGCCGAGCAGCACGAAGTCGTGCCCGGCGATCAGTGCCCGCTCGACCTGCGGCAGCACCGTGTCCTCGAAGCCGAACAGGCCGGGCCAGATGTCGTCGCCGGCAGCGAGCCGGGCCAGCAGGTTCTCCCGCAGCTCGGCCTTGATGCTGCGCTCCTGATGGCCGGAGTCACGCAGCTCGCCGACGGTGCGGGGCAGGTCGTTAGGTGATGTCACAACGACCACGCTACGACTGTCCCCGACATCAGGCAGCGGCTCGCTGCTCAGAGGGCACAAATCGATACCGTCGCCGACACCGGACACCGTCGGGCCGCCGAGGGGTGAGCGGCCCGACGGTGTGGTCGGTGACCTACTCCGCGGCGGGTTGAGCGCCCACCTTCTCGTACTTACGCACGTCGTTGACGACGTCCAGACGCTGCTCACTGGTCCAGTCGAGTTGGGTCTTCGGGGTTTCGGCACCCTCGTAGGCCCGTTCGTAGCTCAACAGGTCCCAGCCGTACTCGTGCGGCAGGTAGTCGTTGCGGATGAAGCGGGTCCTGATGTCCTCCGGGAACGTCTGGACCTCACCGTTGAGGATCACGGTCTCGACCTTGCCGGGCTGGTAGAGCACCCGGATGTCGGCGACCGGGTCCCCGTCGACGACGATGATGTCGGCCAGCTTGCCCTCGGCGAGCACACCGAGGTCGTCGGGCAGGCCCATCGCGTTGGCGCCGTGTTTGGTGCCGGCCTGGATGGCCTCCAGTGAGCTCATGCCCGTGTAGAGCATCAGCATCTCCAGCTCGCGGGCATGCCACTGCCCGTACGGCACCAGGGAGAACCCGCTGTCGGTGCCCATCGCGAACTTCACTCCGGCCGCATACGCGCGGTGCAGGCTGTCCATCGTCGCGTCGTTCATCCGTTTGGTGGCCTCGGAGATGTTCGGCCGCACTCGCAGCGTCTCGGCGAACTCGACGATGTGATGCATCAGCAGCTGGGTCGGCGCCAGCGGGATCTGGCTCTTGGCCAGCTTCTCGATGGTGGCGTCCGACATGTGGTTGCCGTGCATGATGTGGTCGAAGCCGGCTTCCACCGCCGCATTCATCTCGCCGTCACCGCGGGCATGGATGGTGATCTGCATACCGAGCTGATGAGCGAGATCGGCACAGAACTTCAGCTCGTCGTCGGTGAAGGCCTGGAAGTCACCGAACGGGCTGTCGGCCAGCTTGATCAGATCCACCCCGGCCTTCTTCTGGCGGCGGATCTCGTCTTTCATCTCGTCGAGGGTGTTGGTCAGCTTTCCGGTGCTCGAATCCGGATTGCCGGTGGCGTCCGGGAACCAGTCGGTCAAGCCGTTGCTGGTGGTCAGATACCTTCCGGCACTGGTCATCCGGGGACCGTGCACGATGCCCTGCTTGATGCCCTCCCGCAGCCCTACACCGATGAAGTAGCTGCCGCCGGGCTGGGAGATGCTCGTGACGCCCGCTGCGAGCACCTTCTCCACGTTCGCCGCGGCGATCAACGTCCGCAGCTCCGGCGGTGTGTAGATGCCGATCTCTTCCTCGGTGCGCGCCAGCCCGTAGGTCATGTGGCAGTGGATGTCGATCAGCCCCGGCATCACGGTCTTGCCGCGGGCGTCGATCACCTCCAGTCGCGCGCCGCGCGGGATGTCGGTCTCGCGGTCCACCGAACCGATCTTCACGATCCGCGCATTGTGCACCAGCACAGCGCAATCCGGGAGCGGCGGGTTCGCGTCGCCGTCGACGACGGTTCCGTTCTCGATCAGCAGCCAACGATCGGTCATTTCAGGCCTCCCACGCCGTGTTTGCGGATCAGCTCGACGAACAGATCCGGGTTCTCGAAGTACGGGGCATGCCCACAGCCGGGCATCAGTTCCAGGAGCGCACCGGGCAGGTTCTTCTGCGCTTCGACGCCCATCGACGGCGGGGTCCACTTGTCGTCGGCGCCCCACACCAGCAGCACGGGCAGGCCCGGTAGCAGCGTGGCCAGTTCGGCGTCCTGCCGGAAGTCGTTGCAGTCCTCATCGAGCCACTGCGAGACCTTCAGCAGGGCCTGCTTGGCTCCGGTCGAGGAGTTGATCATCGATTCCTCGCGCACCCAGGCGTCGGTCACCATCTCCGGATCCGAGACCAGGAACGTCAACTTGCGCCGCACGCCCTCCACGCTGCCGTCGGAGAGCACCTCGGGCGGAGTGTGGAATTCCTGCGGGAAGTCGCTGACGCCGACCGAACCGATCAGCACCAGTCCGGCAACCAGATCCGGCCGCTGCACCGCGATGGCCGCTGCGACATGTCCACCCAGGGACGTGCCGAGGAAGGTCACCTTCGACAGGCCCAGGGAGTCCAGCACACCGGCGATCACGTCGGCGAAACCCTGTCCGGTGTAATCGATGTCGCCCCGCTTCTCGGCGAGTCCGTGGCCGGGGAAGTCGATGGCCAGCACCCGGAAGCCCTCGGCCACCAGACCCGGCATCACCGGCACGAAGCGGTCGGCCCGGGAGCCCGCGCCGTGCAGGCACACCAGCACGTTGTCCCCGGACCCTGACTCCACCACACGAGTGGTGACGCCCGCCCCGGTGACGGGGTAGGCGATCACCGTCTCGCGACCGTGGTGGAACGGGTAACGCCGGTACTGCTCGGTCACGAATCTGCCGCCGGGCGCACGGCCAGTGCCTCGATCTCGACGCGTGCGGCTTCCTCCACCAGTCCGGAGATGATCATGATCGTGTTGGGCGGGTACACGCCGGACGGGTAGATCTCGGCGAACTTCTCCAGCCGGCCCTTCATGAACTCCGGGATCATGTCGCGGCCCACCAGCAGGGTGCGGAACCCGACGACGTGCTCGAAGCCCAGACCGATCGCGGCCAGGGCGATCCCGATGTTGTCGTAGGTGGCCTTCACCTGCTCGGCGCCGTCGGAGGTGGGGAACTTTCCGTCGGCGTCCGCGCCCATCTGCCCGGCCACCATGACGATGTCACCGGGCGTCGCGATTCCCAGGGTGGAGTAGTTACCGAACTTCGGCAGGGGGGCGTCCTGGTAGGTGATCACTGCGTTATCTCTTTTCTTTGCTGTTCTTTTCGATGTTTCAAACGGTGTAGCGGACTGCGCCGGTGCCGCAGATCCAGGCCGGGGTGGGTTGGTAGGTGAGCACTTCACACGCCACCCCACCCATCGCCCCGGCGACGGCCATCCAGTTGAGGATCTCGTGACCGCCATGGCCGCCACGCTTCTCGATGTCGTCGTAGGTCCAGGCGAACAGGGCCTCCATGTCACCACCGGACAGCAGTTCCAGGAATTCCCGGTCCCATTCGGGGTTGACGCAGGCGTCCCCCATCTCCTCGGCCATCTTGATCTCATAGGGGCCGATGTCGGTCCACAGGTCGGGGTCGCGCTCGAGGTAGCCGCGGCCTTCGTTCTGGAACGTCTTCATCCTGGTCAGGAAGTCGTCCGACCCGCGGCTCGGCTCCCAGATCGGCGGCCAGTGCGACAGACCGCCGGTGCCCCAGAACATGATTCGCTGGTCGCTGCCCTCGACGGCCTTTCGGACGGCCACTCCCACCTCGTAGGCCCGCTTCATGCTGATCAACGGCGGGGTGAACACGTTGATGTACACCGGGATGATCGGGATGTCGCTCTCGGGCCGCAGCAGCTTCATCGGCACCATCAGGTTGTTGCCGAATTCGGCCGTACCCATCCGGGCCGCGTCGATGCCGGAGGCCACCAGCGTGCGCAGGATGTGCTCGGCGAGCACCTTCTCGCCACCGAAGGTGTGCACCCGGTCGAACTTGAGCAGTTCGAGCAGGTGCTCGCCGGGACCGGTGTGCTGTTCGGCCACGCCGACGCTGACCGACGGCATCAGGTTGCGGAAGTGGTTCTCGAAATGGTCGTCCAGGAACGCGACGATCACGTCGGGCTTCGCCTCGGCGACGGTGTGCTTGAGCTCGTCGTAGGCGGCGAAGACCGACCTGTGCTCGTCGGCGGTGACGTCGTCGGGCCAGCCGAGTATGCCCGGTGCGTGCGAGGCGGAGATCCCGCCGACTACGGGCATGTCAGCACTCCGTCCTCACCTTGTTCGAAATCGTTCCGACACCGGCGATCTCGACCTCGACGACGTCTCCGTCGCGGAGGAATTCGGGCGGGTTGCGCTTGAAACCCACGCCGGCGGCAGTGCCGCTGACGATGATGTCCCCCGGCAGCAGCGGTGTCACCTGGGAGATTTCGGCGATCAACCTCGGGATGTCGAAGATCAGGTCCCGGGTGAATGCGTTCTGCTTGACCACACCGTTGACCCGGCAGGTCACCTCGATGTCGGGCTTGATCCCGACGGTGTCGCGGTCGACGATGCCCGGGCCGATCGGCGTGGAGGCCGGTGCGTTCTTGCCGAGCGTCCACTGCACGTGCCGGACCTGACGGTCGCGCACCGACACGTCGTTGACGACGGTGTAGCCGGCCACCACATCCCAGGAGTCCTCCTCGGACACGTTGCGCGCGGGCGCCCCGATGACCACCCCGAGTTCGGCCTCCCAGTCGAACTCGACCGACACCGAACTCGGCAGGTCGAGCAGGTCGAAGGGACCGGCGATCGTGGACAGATCCTTCATGAAGACCACCGGTGCCTTCGGCACGGTCGCCAGGAAGACGTCCATGGACTCCTGCTGGTGGTCCAGGTAGTTGATGCCGATGCAGAAGATGCGGCTCGACGGGGTCACCGGCGGCAACAGCACCACGTCACTGAGCTTCACGCGCCCGGCACGGGCTTCGGCGATGCGCTCAGGCTGTCCCGCGGTCAGCAGCACCAGAGCGTCGCGCAGTGACCAGTCCACACCGACGATCTCGTCCCCGTCGAGGTAGCCGCACCGCGTGGCACCCTGGTGGACGAACTGAACTAACTGCAACGAACTTCTCCTTCGGTTTTCGTGGTGTCGGCAGCACCGGACAGGATGGCTTCCTCGGTACCGCCGAGGAAGATGTGCGAAAAGCTGGGATCGGCGCGCAGTTCGGCCGCCGACCCGGACCGGCGCACCCGCCCGGTGGCCAGTACGTAGGCCCAATCTGCCGATGCCATCGCCAGATTGGCCCGTTGTTCGACGAGGAGCACCGCGATCCCGCTGGCCTTCAACTCGGCCAGCTGCTCGTCGAGCAGGCGCGACGCCATCTCCTCGGTCAGACCGGCGGTGGGCTCGTCGAGCAGCAGCACCTTCGGCTCGAGCATCAGCACCCGCGCCATCGCCAGCATCTTGCGCTCCCCGCCCGAGAGCACACCGGCGTGCCGCTTGAGCATCGTCTTGAGCCGCGGGAACAGTTCGAGCACGCGTTCCTTGTTGGCCGCGACCTTGTCCCGAGACAGCCGGTATCCGCCGATGACGATGTTCTCCTCCACCGTCAGCGGTTTGAACACGTCGTCGATCTGCGGCACGTATCCCATTCCCGCTGCGGCCCGTTCGGCGGTGGACAGGGCGGTGATGTCGCCGCGCCCGGCCAGATCGACCGTTCCGCCCATCGGCTTGACCAGACCGGCCAGCCCTTTGAGCAGAGTGCTCTTGCCGCAGCCGTTGGGCCCGACCACGCAGGCGGTCTTTCCGGCCGTCAGCTCCAGGCTGACGTTGTGCACGATCGGTACGCCGTTGTAACCGACCGTGAGTTCGTGAACGCCGAGCACGGCAGCGCCGGGGCTCATGCGGGTGCTATCCGGCGACATAAGCATCGACCACTTCCTTTTCGCGGCGGGCTGCCGCCATGGATCCTTCGAACAACACCTGACCGCGGGCCATCACCACGACGGCGTCGGTCAGGCGTTCCACTGCGTCGAGTTCGTGAGCGACCATCAGGATGCTGATGCCCCGGTCCCGCAGCTCGACCAGGAAGTCGGAGATGCGCTCGATGATGCTCGCGTGCACGCCGGCGAAAGGTTCGTCGAGCAGCAACATCTCGGGCTCGGTGGTGACGGCCCGGAGCAGCTCGAGAATCCGCCGCTGACCTCCGGAGAGGTCACCCATGTAGTCGTTCTCCTTGGCGTCGAGTCCGAACTCGGCCAACAGCGCCCGGGCTCTGATGACCGCGTCGCGCTGAGCGGGCAGCCAGCTGCGCCTGGGCCTGGTGAACACTTGGAGGAACCCGGTGCCGCCCACCGTGCGGTCGGCCAGCAGCAGGTTCTCCAGCACCGTCAGACGCCCGAAATCGGCGGGCATCTGGAAGGTCCGCATGATGCCGCGACGGGACCGCTTGTAGGGCGGCAGTTTTGCGATGTCCTGCCCGCGATGCAGCACCCTGCCGGCCTCCACGGGCGCGGTGCCGGCCAACGCGTGCAACAGTGTGGACTTCCCGGCGCCGTTGGGACCGACCACCGCGGTGATCTTGGCGCTGGGCACGTGCAGTGACACGTCCTGCAACACCCGGTTCTTGCCGTAGGCGACCGTCAGTCCTTCGATGGTCAGGATGTTCTCGTCGGCCATCATGCGACTCCCTGCTTGGCGCGAACCTCGCCAGACGATTCCGGACGCAGCGTGTTCCAGAACGGCACCGGTGCCCCGTCGAGGCCGAATGTGCGCTTGCGCTCGGGGAAGACGCCTTGCGGGCGCCACCACAGGAACGCGAGGATGACCAGGCCGACCACCACGAACTGCAGGGCGTCGACGGTGCCGGGGGCACCGAACTGCGGCAGGTAGCGCGTCGCCTCGGTCAGGCCGACCGGCAGCACCATGGCACCGAGCAGGACACCGAACCGGTTGCCGGCGCCACCGACGATCACGGCGCCCATCAGGATCAGTGTCTCCTGGTAGGACCAGTCCGCCGGCGCGTAGGTGCCGATGAACGAGGCCAGGACAGCGCCGCTGAGCGCACCGAGGCCATTGCCGACGGCGAAGGCCGACAACCGCACCGGGGTGACGTTGACGCCGAGGGCGTCGGCGGCTTCCGGGTTCTCCCGCACCGCCCGCAGCACCCGCCACAGCGGAGTCCGGGAGATCCGTAGCACCACCCAGGCCGCCAGTAATGTGAGCAGCACCGCGAATCCGGCGTAGAGCCAGGAGTATTCGGTCGATCGCAGGCCCAGTTCCTCCTTGAGCGGAGCCGGGATGAGGTACAGCCCGTGCCCGCCGCCGAGCAGCCCGGGCATCGCGACCACCAGCGCCGCGGCGATCAGCGCCACCGACAGCATCGCCACCGCCTGGTAGTCGGAGCGCAGGCGCCGCAGCGCGACCAGACCGATCGGCAACGACACCAGCATGCCGGCCAGCACCGCACCGACGAACGGCAACGGGAACGGCAGCGACGCACCCCAGAAGTACTCCTGGACGACGGTGCCGCCTCCGGTTTCCGGCGGCCCCAGCGACAGCAGAGCCACGGTGTAGCCGCCCACTGCCACCGACACGATGTAGCTCAGGTTGAGCAGACCCGTGTCCGAGTACTGAAGCTCCAGCCCCCAACAGCCGATGACGGCCACGGCGGCATAGACCACCAGTGTGACGATGTAGAAGGAAAGATCTGCACTCATGCGCGATCCGTTCCCGCGCTCGTGCCTCGCACGTCCACTCCTCGCTGGGTCCTCATGCGCGATCCGTTCCCGCGCTCGTGCCTCGCACGTCCACTCCTCGCTGGGTCCTCATACCTGTAGTGCCCTTCCTGACGAGAACTCCGCGCGGATGCCCTGCGGCCGCGCCATCAGCACGCCGATCAGCACCAGCAGCGCGATCGCGATCTTGAAGCTGGGATCCAGCCACACCGCGGTCACCTCCGTCGCCAGTCCCAGCACGAGGGCACCGAGCATCGCGCCGTAGGCGTCACCGATTCCGCCGAGCACAGCCGCGGCGATCACCAGCACGATGAACGTGCGGCCCGAGGTCGCCGAGAACGACGAGCTGATGATGAACAGCGCGACGCCGGCCAGACCGCACAGTCCTCCGGAGATGGCCCACGCGGTGGCCACCACGCGCTGGGTGGCGATACCGCAGGACTGGGCGAGGCCGCCGTCCACCGAGGCGGCCCGCATGGCCAGTCCCAACCGGGAACGCTTGAGCAGCAAGTGCATTCCGACCATGGCGGCGACCGCGAGCACAATCACGATCAACTGCAGATCGGTGACGGCCGCGCTGGCGATGGTGAACACCACCGTCGGGGTGACCTCGTACCGGAACGACAGCGGGCCGACCAGCGCCAGCAGGCCGTTGGCCAGCACCAAGCTGACCGCCAGGCTGATCACCAGCATCTGGAACACCGACACCCCGCGCCGGGCGAACGGTTGGTAGACGAAGTGATTGAGCAGTAGCGAGACCACGACACCGGCCGCCACCCCGACCAGCGCCGCGCCCGCCATCGGGAGCCCGGCGTTACCGGCCCCGAGCGCCGCGAAGCCGGAGATCACCATCGTCTCACTGAACGCGAGGTTGAAGACGTTGGAGACGCTGTACTGCAGGGTGAAACCGACCGCGGCCAGGGCGAGCACCGCGGCGATCACCACCCCGAACACCGTCGCCGAGACAAGGAGATTCACGAGATCAGCGCTGTCCGCTCGCGAGCGCCTCGAGCTCGTCGGCGGGCAGCTGGTTCACCAACCGCAGCTCCTTGGCGGCCGGATCCCAGTCGTAGAGCGCGAAAGCGCCGATCACGTTGTGGAATTCGTTGAGCCGGTACTCACCGTTGGCGCCGACGTACTGGATGTCCTCGCCCTTGCCGAGCGCCTCGACGCCTTCGGAGTAGTTGGTGACCACGGTCTTGCCGTCACCGGCGGCCAGGAGCTCCGGGATCGCCGAGTTGTAGTCCTCGGGTTCCACCGAATCGGTCTTCGTGGCGGCCAGCCCCGACAGGATCACACCGTCGTAGGCGGCCCGGGAGTATGCGCTGTCCTTGAAGGACGGAACGTCGATCCCGTCCTGACCCTCCAGCGACTGCAGGGTCTCGACGTAGGTCTCGGTCCCGGCTCCGCCTTCCTGCGCGTACCGGACGACGACCTGCAGGGACTTGGCCAGGGCCTCGTCGCCGCCGTAGGCGTTCACCGCTACCTTCTGCCAATCACCGGTGGTGGCAAGGGTGTTGGTGACGATCGGGATGTCTGCCCCGCCGGCCTGGTTGAGCTCGGTCAGGAAGGTGCCCGCGGTGACGGCATCGGCTTCGAAGATGATGGCGGCCGGCCGGTTCTGCAGGATGCGGGCCACCTCGGTCCGGTAGGACGGCTGCTCCGGCTGGATGGTCATCGCTTCGGTGACGCCGACGCCCAGGCCGCCGAGTGCCTCTTCCAGCGGCGGGATGTTCGCCTGCGCAGACGCGCCGCCGACGAAGACCAGGGCCACCTTGTCGAATCCCTGCTGCTGGGAGTGCAGCGCCATCGCCTGCGCGCCGACGGTGTCGGAGGTGATCAGGCGGTAGTAGTAGTCGAGCTCGGTGCGGTCGAAGCGACCGTCTCCGGCCGGGGAGAACATCACCTGGCCGGCTTCTTCGAGTACCGGGGCGGCCGCGGCGGCCTCGGCGGTGCTGGGGCCCAGCACGGTGAACAGATTGGACGTGGTGCTCAGCATCTGGCGTGCGGCCGGCACCGAGTCACTGGCTGTGCCTTTGGTGTCGAACGCCTCGCACTCGATGTCGCGTCCGAGCACGCCACCGGCCTCGTTGATCTCCGCGGCAGCGGGCAGGCACCCGTTGACCACTTCGGCGCCTTCCACCGCGGTGGGGCCGCTGAATGCCATCAGCATGCCCACCACCAGGGGATCACCGGAGCCGCCGGCGTCGCCGCCACCGCCGCCCGAGCATGCGGGCACCGCGAACAAGGCGGCCGCGGCCGCTGCGCTGGACCAGACCTTCGTCGATTTCTTCATGTCTCTCCCACGTGAGTCGGCAACCAATCTTCAACCATTCACCGCCCAATCAGGCTAGAAGAGTTGGGCTGTGCGGGGAACACAATCACGCAAATTGCCGAGCGGCCACCTAAGCCCTTTGTTGACTTAGGGCGCGATCAGACGCGCGCCCGGCACGTCACCAGCGCCTTCTCCAGCGCCACGGTCACGCACGCCCGGGCCAGCGCGTCCTGGCGCCACGCATCGGCGGTGCGGGCGCGTAATCCGCGGAACGGATTCTCGGGCTCCGCCGGTTGCGGCGCCGCCACGATCCGGAGCCCGGCCGCCGCGCGCTGCTGCAGGGACTCGACAGCGGACGCGGGCAGGTCCACGGTCACCTGCGCCGCAGAGACACTGTCCAGCAGTGCCGCCGCGGTGTCGAGATCTGCGCCGCGCGCATCACAGGCACGCAGCGCGCCGGTGCCCGCGTCGGTGATCCACCACAGGCCGGGCATGCCAGCCGCTCGGTATCGATGCAGGGCAAGCCCATTTTCCATGCCGGCCGCCGAGACTGGCCGCACGGTCTCGCGCAACAGCAGCGCCAACGGCAGCGTGCCGAGGCGCGACCGGGCCCTGGTGACCGCGCTTCTGGTCGGACGTTCGCCGGACAGTCCGCGTCCGGTGGCGGCAGGCAGCGTCGTCCACAGCAGATCGGTGATGTCGTCGTAGCCGGCGAGCGGGCACATCGCCGACGCCAACAGGTGGTAGGTCGTCACCCACGGCGGCAGGCTGCGCACCCGTCCGGGGACGACCCCCGCGGTGTGCGACGCCGTTTCGACCATGCCGACCGGGATCGCGCCGACCAACGCCGATAGGGCCAGGCGGTCAGACACACCGCTCATCGTGCCGCCTTAAGTCAACCGGTAGTGAACCCGGACAGCCCAGAGTTTACGCACGCGTAACTGTAACCAATCACGGCACATTGGTCGACTTATGCCTCTCTTGATCGTCACTGCGCCCAATTTGGTCACATTGGTTACAGTGAAGGGCGTGCACTCAGAGGGGGAGACGATGAGCGAAGCAGCGGGGCCGGACGTCGACCGCGACGTCCGTCGGCTGATCGATGAGTGGGTGGGGGCGGCGGACCTTCCTCCGGACGGCCGACTGCCGGCCGAGCGGCACCTCGCCGGCATGCTCGGCTGCTCCCGCGCGCAGGTGCGCCGCGTGATGTCAGAGCTGGAGCGCGAGGGACGGGTGGTCCGCGAGGTGGGACGGGGAACCTTCCTGGTCCCGGACGGCGACAACCAGCCCTCCGGTATCGGCGGCGGCGCGTTCACGCCTGCGGCGATCATGACCGCCTCGCTGATCTTCGAGCCCGAGGTCGTCTCGCTGGCCGCGCTCGCCGCCACCGAAGACGACTTCGCCCAACTGCGTCGCTGCCTGGCCCGCGGCGCGGCTGCCACCGACTACGAAACATTCGAGCAGTGGGACGTCACACTGCATCACGCGTTCGCGGTGGCCACGCACAACCCGCAGATCGTGGCCATGGTGGACGTGCTGAACTCGACGAGGAACAACCCGGTGTGGGGTCGGCTCAAACGCGACGGCTACACCCCCGAGAACCGGGCCGTCATCGAGCACGAACACGAGGAGATCGTCGCGGCGCTCATGCAGCGCGACCGGCGCCGCGCGGGCGCGGCGATGACCGAGCACCTCCGCTTCGTACGGTCTGTGGTGTTCGGCCAGTGAACGACGACGACGCCACCACCGTCGCCCGGTACATCGACGACCAGATACTGGCCGGCGCACTCCGGCCAGGCAGCCGGGTGCCCACCGAGCGCGCGCTCGCCGAGCTGCTCGGCTGCAGCCGCCACGACGTCCGCAGACAGCTCGACGCGCTGGAAAACCAGGGGCGGATCACCCGAGAGGTCGGGCGCGGCACGTTCCTGACCCATGACGGAGCCGCCCCCGCGGCCATCGCGGAGCAAGTCGAGATCAGCCCGCTCGACCTCATCGGCGCCCGTGCGGCGTGGGAACCCAACCTCATGACACTGGTGGCCGTGGCGGCCACCGCCGAGGACTTCGCCGAGATCAGGCGCTGCCTGGAGCAGGGCGATGCCGCACGCACCCCGGAGGAATTCGTGGAGTGCGACATCGCTTTTCACCGGGCGCTGGCGAACGCCACCCACAATTCCGTGGTGGCGGCACTCCATGACATGGTCGAGTCGGGCCGGCGCCGGCTCGCGGGCAGCGCGCTCGACGCCCGTCCGTACAGCGCCGACAACTACGCGGTGTGCCAGGGGCAGCACCGGGAGATCGCCGAGGCCATCTTCGACCGCGACGCGGTCCGCAGCCGGGAGGCCATGCGGCGCCATCTGCAGACGGTGCGTGGGCAGCTGCTCGCAGGCCTACCCTGACCGTCCCTCAGCGGCTCCCAGGCGGCAGCATCTGGAAGCCGCCCAGGATCTGGTCGACATCGCGGCGGTAGTCCGGATCCTGCTCGTCGGCGCTCTGCACCGTGACGGCCACGCCGTAGGTCCGGCCCTCGCTGAACATCACGACACTGAGCAGGTCGGCGCGGCGCGGCTTGAGGCCGGGCAGCAGTGACACCAGATAGTGCCCCCGCACCGCGGGCAGTCCGCACACCGTGGTGTCGGTCAGCGTCAGATCGGTCACGCCGAGCTGCTTCACCTGCCGCTGCTGGTCGGCGAAGAACTTCTGCGCCGTGATCTCGCCGCGGTGGGACTCCAGCGTCACCACCGCCGTCGGTGCGACCCCGCCCTTGGCCAGGCCGTCGTTGCGCATCACGAACCGGATCATCGGGGAGTCCAGCGCGGTGATCCGTTTCCAGCCGTCGGGCTGCGGGATGCGCAGCACCGGTTCGGCGTCGGCCGCGGCCCCACGCGGCGGCGCGATGTCGGCGAGCTTGCCGTTCACCGGCGTGCATGCGTCCGCCGACGCGTAGGAGCCGAACGGCGTGCCGGGCTCGACGGCGACCGCCCGCGCGTCGTGGACCACCCTGGTACACGACGGCACGAGCATCGCGGCGATGACCACGGCAGCCGCGACCGCTCGGCGCCGCGTTCTGCGCGAAAACATCAGCCCGTCACCCCTAGTGCGCGAAATGCCGCGCCCCGGTGAGGTACAGCGTGACCCCGGCGGCCTCGGCGGCCGCGGTCACCTCGTCGTCGCGCACCGAACCGCCGGGATGCACGACCGCCGTGACCCCGGCTCTGATCAGTGTCTCGAGCCCGTCCGGGAACGGGAAGAACGCGTCCGAGGCGCCGACCGCGCCGCGGGCACGGTCACCGGCGCGCTCGACGGCCAACCGGGCCGCGTCGACCCGGTTGACCTGGCCCATGCCCACACCCACGGTCGCTCCGTCCTTGGCCAGCACGATCGCGTTCGACTTGACCGCACGGCACGTCCGCCAGGCGAACACCAGATCGGCGAGCATGGCCGGGTCCGCGGGCGAACCGGTGGCCAGCCGCCAGTTGGCGGGGTCGTCCCCGGCGGCGTCGAGTGCGTCACGCTGCTGCACCAGCAGTCCACCGCTGACCTGACGGAACTCGGTGCCGTCCGGCTGCGGCTGAGAGGCCACGAGCACACGGATGTTCTTCTTCCCCGACAGCACCTCGACGGCGCCCGGCTCGTAGGCCGGCGCAACGATCACCTCGGTGAAGATCCCGGCGACGGTCTCGGCCATCTCGACCGTCACCTCGGTGTTGGTCGCGATCACCCCGCCGAACGCCGACAGCGGGTCACACTCGTGGGCCTTGCGGTGCGCATCGGCCACCGACACCGACGACACCGCGATGCCACACGGGTTGGCGTGCTTGATGATCGCCACGCAGATGTCCTCGTGGTCGAACGCCGCCCGCCACGCCGCGTCGGCGTCGGTGTAGTTGTTGTAGGACATCTCCTTGCCGTGCAGCTGCTCGGCCTGCGCCAGACCCGGCCAACCGCCGACGTCGCCGTACAGCGCGGCCTGCTGATGCGGGTTCTCGCCGTAGCGCAGCACAGCCGACCGGCGGAACGTCGCACCCAGCCAGCGCGGCAGCACTGCGGACACGTCGCCTGCGGTGTCGTCGGGGGCCAGCACCGAATCCATCCAGGACGCCACCGCGACGTCGTACTCAGCGGTGTGACGGAAAGCCAACGCCGCCAGCTTCTTTCGCTCCGCATAGGTGAATCCGCCGGCTCGCACCGCGGCCAGCACACCGTCATACCCGAGCGGGTCGACGACCACGGCGACGCTGGGATGGTTCTTGGCGGCCGCGCGCACCATCGAGGGCCCGCCGATGTCGATCTGCTCCACGCACTCGTCGACCCCGGCCCCGGAGTCGACGGTCTCGGTGAACGGGTACAGGTTCACCACCACGAGTTCGAAGGCGGCGACACCGAGCTGCTCGAGTGCGGCCACGTGTTCGGGCCTGCGCTGGTCGGCGAGCAGACCGGCGTGCACGTGCGGGTGCAGGGTTTTCACCCGGCCGTCGAGCACCTCGGGGAAGCCGGTGACCTCCTCCACCGGGGTGACCGGAACACCCGCCCCGGCAATGGTTTTCGCGGTCGACCCGGTGGACACGATGTCCACACCGGAAGCATGCAGCCCCTGCGCGAGAGCAACGAGTCCGGTCTTGTCGTACACGCTGATCAGCGCCCGGCGGATCGGCCGCCGGAACACCTCGTCGTTGTCGCTCATCCTAGGGTCGCCTTTCGTCCTGTCCATCTCACGCCGCGGGTGGCCACCGCTGCCACCACGTCCACCAGCAGTTGTCTTTCGCTCACCTTGATCCGTTCGTGCAGGCTCGCCTCGTCGTCGTCGTCACGCACCGCCACCGCCTGCTGGGCGAGAATCGGCCCGGTGTCGGTGCCCTCGTCCACGAGGTGGACCGTGCATCCGCTCACCCGCACCCCGTAGGCCAGCGCGTCGCGTACCGCGTGCGCACCCGGGAACGCGGGCAGCAGCGCCGGATGGGTGTTGAGCACACGGCCGGGGAACGCCGAAAGGAACGCCGGTCCAAGAATTCTCATGAACCCGGCCGACACGACGAGGTCCGGTTGGTGAGCTACGGTCGCGGCGGTCAGCGCGGCGTCCCACGCGGCGCGATCGGCAAACTCGGCGGGTGGCACGGTGAAGGTCGGTACGGAGTATCCGGCCGCGACCTCCAGCGCCGCGCACGGCCGGTCGGTGCCCACCGCGACCACCCGGGCCGGGTACCCGCCGACGTCCGATCGCAGCAGCGAGGCCAGTAGCGAACCGCCTCCCGAGGCCAGCACGACGACTCTGGCCGGCGCGCTCGGTGGCACGCGGATGCCAGATCGCTCCTCGTCTCCGCGGGCCTGGGATTGCACGCTGAAAGCCTAGTGGGCCCCGCGTTCGCGTTCGCCGCCGCTGTCGTCGTCCGCCACGCTGCGCGTTTCCTCGTCGACCACGAAGTGGTCCTCGGGGTCGAAGTCCGCCGCAGTCCCGGCAGCGGACGCGACCGCGGCCGAGGACGGCGCTGGACGGTCCAACTCCTCGGGGCCGGGCGCAGAGACGGCCTCGGGGTCGGGCTGCGGTTCAGGTTCGGGTTCGCGTTCGGGACCGGGAGCAGGCTCGCCGGGCACGATCTCGACGGTCTCCGGGTCCGGGTCCTCGCCGGTGCCGTCCTCGCCGCCGAGGTCGTCGTCCGGGTCTGCGGCCGCCGGCCCGGGCACCGGCTTGGGCTTGCGGACCCGGGGGGTGACGCCGCCGGACATCCCCACGGTCAGCGCACCGATCCCCCACATCCACAGGAACACCGCAGGCGCGAAGGTGGTCTGGTCGACCCCGACGTCGCCGAAATTGCCCAGCGGTCCCCCACCGGCATGTCCGAGCAGCGCCATCGTCGCGGCCGCGGCCACCGCGGCGACGGACAGCTTGGCCAGCGCGGGACCCAGGGGCAGAGGCCGGCGCGCGCACTGCTGGCCCAGCGCGACCGCCGAGACGGCCGCGACGATCATCAGCGCCACCCACACCGGCCCGAGCGGCGGCGTCGGCACCGCGGCCAGCACCGGCAACGCCGGGATGTCCCCACCGAACACGGTGAACGGGCTGAACGTCGCCAGACCGATGTGCGCGCTCGACCCCACCGCGACCGCGGCGGCGCCGACCATCACGTTGGGCAGGTAGAGCACCGACAGCACCATCAGGCTGAGCTGCCCGAACATCGAGTCGGTGATGGAGAACAGGTCGTGCATCGTCGACCAGTGCACGATCAGTGATCCGGCGACGATGGCGCCGGACAGCCCCATCAGCGCGAGCACACCGGCCGCGGCGGCCCGGAATGCCTCGGGCAGCCATTTCGGCAGGGGTGAGGAGGCCAGCAGAGACCTGCCCACCCGGGAGCCGACGCCGAGCGCCGCGCCGATCGCGTGGACCGCCAGCACCGAGCCGAACGCGTGCAGCGCGTCCGGGGTCTGCAGTTCGGTCAGCACAGAGGCGGCATCGTGGATGACCGCCAGACAGATTGCGGCGATCAGTATCGGCCCGCCCAGCGCCGAGCCCACCACCCAGCGGGTGACGAACCACGATGTTCCCGGCGCCGTGGCCGCCGCGGTCGTGCGCGCGGTGCCGTAGATCATCACCAGCACCGGCAACAGCGGCATCACCCCGAGGGCGCTGCCGCCGATGGACACCGGCACCAGATGTACACCCAGCCACATGCTGGCGATGGCGCCGAGAGCGCCTGTCATGTCGCTGTTGGCGATCACCAGCTGCAGCAGAACCACCGCAGCGATGATCAGCAACGCGACGAGCGACGGTCCGAACGCGACCCGTAGCAGGTCACGCGCCTGCCGTGTGCCGACTGGCCGGGTGCTCACGGGTTGGGCCGCTCCTCGCAGACGCTCGGGCGCGCGACGGTCGCGCACGCGCGGCTCAGACTACGACGAGGACTGATCCGACTGCGAGGAAGACGGCGACTGGGGTGGCGCCGGTGTCTGGGTGGTCGGCGTGTTGCTCGCGGGCGGCTGACCGTAGGTGGGGAAACCGGTGGGCGGGGTGGGCGGGCCCGAAGGTCCCGACGGGGTCGCGGCCTGGAACCCGCCGGTGCTCTGACCGGTGCCGGGGTAACCGCTGCCGGTGTACTGCGTCGGGTATCCGGGACGCTGCTGGGGCGGGCCCTGCTGGTGCTGGCCCGGCCCGCCGTGCTGCTGCTGCTGGCCGTAGTAACCGGGGTACTGGCCGTAGGACTGCGGCTGTTCGTACTTGGGCCGCGGCACCGGGGCGGTGATGACGCCGGAATCGAACAGCATGACCACGACGGCGACGGCCGCCTGCAGCAGCGTGAACGCGATGACGAGGTAGAGACCCCAGTCGATGGACGCCTCGGCGGGCTTGTTGAGGACCTCGGCGATCACCAGCAGAAAACCCAGGACCGCGGCGACGGCGGCCACCGCGGTGAAGTTGCGCTGCCGCGGCAGCAGGCCCACCGCGGCCAGCAGGCCGGCCACGACCGCGGCGATGACCGCGAAGACGATGCCCAGCGAGCTTCCGGTCAACTCACCCAGACCCGGGAAGTTGGACGCCGCGACGCTGAACTGCGGACCGAAGCTCGACAGGTACACGAGCAGGCCGAGGGTCGCGACGGCGGCGCTGAGGTAGGCGGGCAGTCGGCTCGGGCCCTCGGTCACCGGGTCGGCGTCGGAGATCCTGCTGAACTGCTGCGTCGGTGCGGTGAACTGGGTGGTCGGCTGCTGGCCCGGGTAACCAGGACCTCCGGGCGCGCCTTGTGGGTACGACATGACCTCTCCTGTGCTGTGCGGGCATCGGAACCGACGGTGCCGCCATCCAGGACGACAGTCGACGTCGATCAATCCGCCTGAGCGATTCGATAAACCACGCTAGCGCACCCCGGGGTGCGCCTGTCACCTCATCGGGGTCGGCCGGGCGTCGCTATACCGCGGTGAGCACGGGGGCGAACGCCGAATCACGTTCGGCATCCTCGATCTCACGGACCAGCGGCAACACCCGCGCCCCGAAGTACTCGATCTCCTCCTGGAAGTGCAGGAAACCGCCCAGGATCAGGTCGACTCCGCGCCGGCGGTAGGCGGCGATGCGTTCGGCGATCTGCTCGGGTGTGCCGATGAGCTGGGTGCGGAAGCCGTCGTTGTACTGCACCAGATCTTCGAACGTGGAGTCCGCCCACATGCCGTGCTTGTCGGAGGTGGAGTTGCCGGCCTGCTGCACGGCGCTGCGGAAGCCTTCCACCGCAGGCGTGTTCGCCTTCGCGATGATCTCGCGCAGCACCTCTTTCGCTTCTCTTTCCGTGTCGCGGGCGATGATGAAGCCGTTCAGCCCGAACTTGACCTCGCGGCCCGCCGGAGTGGCGCTGCGGGCGTGGTCGCGGACCTCGACCAACTGCTCGGTGACGCCGTCGAAGTCCTTGCCGTTGGAGAAGTACCAGTCGGCGTGGCGCCCGCCGTTGCGCCGCGCGGCGGTGGAGTTGCCACCCTGGAACAGTTCCGGGTTGGGCCGCTCGGGCGTGTTGAGCGGTTTCGGCTTGAGGGTGAAGTCGTGGATGCGGTAGAAGTCGCCGCGGAAATCGACCTCGTCCTCGGTCCAGATCTTTCGGAGGACCTGCAGGAATTCGGCGCTACGCCGGTACCGTTCGTCGTGTTCGAGCCACGGCTCGCCGAGGTGGGTGAACTCGTCCTTGAACCAGCCGGAGACCACATTGACGGCGAACCGTCCGCCGGACAGATGGTCCGCGGTGGCGCCGAGCTTGGCCAGGACGGCCGGCTGCCACAGGCCCGGATGCACGGCGGCGATCACCTTGAGCCGTTCGGTCGCCAGCAGCAGCGCCAGACTGAAGCTGGTCGACTCGTGTTGGTACTCGGCGCCGTAGCTGGCCTCGTAGCGGACCTGGGACAGCGCGTACTCGAACCCGCTGTTCTCCGCGGTCTGGGCGAGCTTCTTGTTGTAGTCGTAGTTCCAGTCGGTGCGCTGCTCGATGTCGCTGGTGACCAGGCCGCCGCTGACGTTGGGCACCCAGTAGGCGAACTTGACGTGGTCGGCGATGCGTTCGGTCGTCATGCTGAGTCATCGAAGCCCCGGGCGGCCCCGCGGTCATCGGTATGGATCGTGGTGAGGAAAAGGTCCGGCGCGCCGCTCAGGCCATCACCACCGGAGTGGGGGCGATCCCGTTGAAGCGGGACGCGGTGACGCTGGTGTAGGCGCCCATCATCGGGCTGATCAGCAGGTCGCCCGTGCCGAGTGCGGGCATCGGGTACCTGCGGGCGATCACGTCGGCGCTGTCGCAGGTCGGCCCGGCCAGCGTCACGGGTTCGAGGGCCGGTTCCGCGTCGGTGAGCTCGGCGACCGCGAGGATCGGCGGGTGCACGTCCTCGGTCATCACGTTCGAGTAGCTGCCGTAGAGCCCGTCGTCGAGGTAGTGCCACAGCTGTCCGTCGCGTTCCGCGGACCCCACCACACTGGTCAGCAATGTCATGCAGTCGGCGGCCAGGAAGCGTCCCGGTTCGGCCAACAACTCGAACTGCCCGCGGCGGTCGCCGAGCACGTCGTCGACGGCCGCGCCGATCTCGCCGACCGTCGGCGCGGCATCGCGGTAGCTGACCGGGAACCCGCCACCGATGTCGATCACCCGGGTCGGCACGCCGAGGCTGTGCTGCAGATGCGTGGCCAGCTCCAGCGTCTGCCGCAGCGCGTGCCGGTACGGTTCGGCCGAGTCCCCCTGGCTGCCGACGTGAAAGCTGAAGCCTGCGAACCGCACGCCGGTGGTGAGCAGGTGTTTGACCATCAGCTCGGCGTCGGCGGGTTCGACCCCGAACTTGGTCGACAGATCCGATTTCGCGCCCGGGTTGCGGAACGCCAGCCGAACCAGAAGTTCCACGTCGTCCGGACGGTCGGTGAATTTCTCTGCTTCACAGGGGTTCTCGACGACGAATGTCCGAACGCCCGCGGCATAGGCGTGGTCGATGTCGGCGGGCTTCTTGATCGGGTTGGTGTGGATGCAGCGATGCAGGGGCAGGCCCAGCTGCTGCAGCATTTCGATCTCGCCGCGGGTGGCCACGTCGAACCCGCCTCCGCAGATCGCGATGGTGGACAACACGATCGGGTGCGGCAGCGCTTTGACTGCGTAGTGCAGGCCGAAACCCGGCAGCGCGGCGCGCAGTTCGTCGAAGCGGCGTGCCACCAGGTGCGGTTCGAGGATGAGCACCGGGGTGCCGTGGGTCCGGGCCAGCTCAGACCAACGCCGGCCGCGGTCACGCAGTTCGTCACGCAGCTGAGACCGTCGCAGCGGATTCACGTGCGGTCTCCTTCCTCGGTTCCGGTCGGCGCCGCACGAGCAGTGCGCTGAAGCGCTCGTAGCTGACGATCGCGCAGGCGTAGAAGGCGGCGTCGGAGACGACCTTGCCGAAGATCCAGCCGGCCACCACGTGGCCGAACAGGGCGGGCCCGAGATAGAAGGCCAGCGGCCGGACCACGATGCTGTCGATCAGTTCGGCGGGACCGAACTCGATGACCACGCTGCGTAGCGCCAGCAGGCTCGCCAGCGCCGTCCGCGGCACTGCGCGGCGGTGCGCCAGGTCGCGGTGGGCGCCGCGCAGCGCCGCGGCGAACGCCACCGCGTAGTACCCGACGGAAGCGCCCACCGTGGCCGCCACCGCGGCAAGGGCCGTCGACCCGGTCGTGGCGTAGACGGCCGCTGCCGCCCCGAACTCCCCTGCCGTTCCCGCTGTTTCGCAGGGCAGATAGCGCCGGCCCCATTCCTTGAGCTTCGCCTTGGCTGCGGTGAAGTCCCCCATGGATCGCACTGTTCCGCGTCGGGAACCCGATGTCGCGAGTAGCCGGCTACCCGTGTTCGGGGCGGACGGCCCGCCGCTGCCGAACAGGTACCCCCCTTGCGCACACGGATTGGAACACGTTCTAATTCCGGGTATGGACTTTGGGTTGGTGCTGTTCACCTCCGACCGCGGCATCACGCCGGCGGCAGCCGCGAAACTGGCCGACGACCACGGTTTCACGACGTTCTACGTGCCTGAGCACACCCACATTCCGATCAAGCGTCAGGCCGCCCACCCCACCACGGGCGACGAGACGCTGCCCGACGACCGCTACATGCGCACGCTGGACCCGTGGGTGTCGCTGGGCACCGCTGCCGCGGTCACCTCGCGGGTCCGGTTGTCCACCGCGGTCGCGCTGCCGGTGGAACACGACTGCATCACGCTGGCGAAGTCCATCGCCACGCTCGACCACCTCTCCGGGGGCCGGGTGTCCCTGGGCGTCGGGTTCGGCTGGAACACCGACGAACTGGCCGACCACAACGTGCCGCCGGGGCGCCGCCGCACGATGCTGCGCGAATACCTGGAGGCCATGCGGGCGCTGTGGACGCAGGAGGAAGCCGAGTACGACGGAGAGTTCGTGAAGTTCGGGCCGTCCTGGGCGTGGCCGAAGCCCGTGCAGGCCCACATCCCGGTGCTCGTCGGCGCTGCGGGCACCGAGAAGAACTTCAAGTGGATCGCCCGGTCGGCCGACGGCTGGATCACCACGCCGCGCGACTTCGACATCGACGCGCCGGTGAAGCTGCTGCAGGACACCTGGGCCTCGGCGGACCGGGACGGTGCGCCCCAGATCGTCGCGCTGGACTTCAAGCCGGATCCGGACAAGCTGGCGCGCTGGAAGGACCTCGGCGTCACCGAAGTCCTGTTCGGCCTGCCCGACAAGTCCGACTCCGAGGTCGCGGCCTACGTCGAACGACTGGCCGGCAAGCTCGACGGGCTGGGCTGACACCGGCGGATACCGTCCCGGCGGTGGCTAGGCTGGTGTGATCCGCCCGCTGAGGCTTGGGAGCACACGATGGTCCGCGACCGGTTCCGCCGCCTGACACTGACCGCATCGGTCCCGGTGCTGCTGATGACGGCGCCGCCGGCGTGGGCCGAGCCGCCCGGTTTCCCGGACCTGTCCGGCTATCCCGCCGTCGATGCCGGGGCCTACGCGCAGGACTCGCCGTACGTCGGCGGGTTCGCCTTCACGACCCCCGACGGGCAGCAGTGCATCCACAACACGATGAACTCCCGGGGCGACCCGTCGCGGCAGACGTTGTCGTGCGACGGGCCTCGCCCCGACCTGGGCCCGGGGACCTGGCAGGTGTTGGTGGCCACCGATGCGGCCGCGACCGCCGAACCGCTCTATCCGCAACCGGATCCGGCGATCCCGACCGACCCGGCGACGATTCCCGCACCGCTGCCCGCGATGCACACGATCACCGAGGGCAGCATCGAGTGCGGGGTCGACGACACCGGTGTCACCGCCTGTCGTGTCGGCGACCACGGCTTCGTCCTGACCCCGACGTCCACGCAGCTGTTCTAGTCAACGCAGTTTCGCGCGGTTGCCGTTCCCGGTCGGCGCGACGGCGATGTCGACGCCCAGCGGGTCCTCGTCGGACATCAGCGCGACGAGTTCGGCGTCCTCGGTGGTCGCCATGAAGCGGCTGCCGTCGGCGTCCAGCCGCCCGACGATGATGCCGGTGCGCACCGGCCAGTCGTAGCGCACCGAGTAGGTCTCGACGGTGCCGGTCCCGTCCGGCTCCTTGGTGACCGGGACCTTCGGCAGCTCGGCGATCTGCGCGGTCAGCTCCGCGCTGCGCGCGCTGCGCCACGGCGCGGGCTCGGCGGAGTAGATGCCCACCGAGTACTTGCTCATGATTCCGCCGTTGGCTCCGACGAAGCCGAATTGCCCTGGCGTGTCGCGCATCCGGGCGACAGTCTCGGCAATGGCATGCAGGGAGTAGCTGTTGCCGGGCCCGCCGAAGTACGGCAGGCCGCCGGTCAGGGTGAGGCCGCGCGGGTCGTCGGCGGCCAGCCCGAGCGCCTCGCAGATCACGAACACGGGGAACGGGAAGCAGCTGTACAGGTCGAAGGTGGCGACGTCGTCGACGCCGATTCCGGCCACCCGCAACGCTTCCTGGGCGGCCAGCACCGACGCCGGCGACGCACCGAGGTCCGCGCGGTCCAGCAGGGCCTGCTCGATGAGATCGGAATGGCCGTGCAGGTACACCCATTTCTGCGACGGCACCCCGAGCCTGCGGGCGGCCTCGACGGACATGACGACTGCCGCCGCGCCCTGGTTCACGGTGTCGCGGGCGACGAGCAGCCTCGGGTAGGGATCACAGATCATCCGGTTCTCGTCGGTCACGGTCTCGATCTCGGCGACCGACCGCTGCACCGGTGACGACGAGAACGGGTTCTCCGCAGCCACTTTCGACATCGGCGCGAACAGTTCGGCCATCTGGTGGCGATACTCGGCGACACCGAGGCCCAACCGGGCCCGGCGCGCGTTGTCCAGGAGGCCGTACTGCACCGGCGCGCCGGTCAGCCCGTGCGTGACGGTGTATTCGTCGATGTAGTTGTAGATCTGGTGGCCGCGGTCCTCGAGCTGGCCGTCGACGTGCTCGGTGAAGTCGGGCTTGTCGTCGCGGCCGGCGAAGTACTTGAGGGTCGAGCCCGCCTCGGAGCCCATGATCATGACGACGTCGGCGTCCCCGGCGACGATGGCGTTCCCGGCCTCGGTGACCAGCTTCTGCGGGCTCTGCCCGCCGACCGGTTCGAGGACCACCCGGGCGGGGTCGCCGCCGAGTCGGTTCATCACCGACCGCGGATAGTTGTTCGACTTGCCGAGCACGGCGGGCATCGGTCCGGAGATCTCGAACTGCCGGAGCCCGAAGACCGTGTCGACGGCACGGGCGACAGCGGCCTCGTCGGCGCCGGTGTCGCGCAGCGCCGATCGCGCCGCAGCGGTGGCCAGGTCGACCGCCGACTTCCCGCGGTATCCGGGATCGTCGATGCGTTCGGTGAACTGCCCGACCCCGACAACGACGGGGGTCCGTGGATCAACTGCCATGTGCCGTCCTCTCAGTTACTTTGCGAGGCTAATCGAGTGTGCTGTGAGCTTGCCAACGCCCACGACGTACAACACAGCAGACGTACATCTATATTGATGTACATCGCCTTTGACGTAGACTTGCCGGGTGAACTGGCAGCCCCGTCCGATGTCGCTGGTCGTCGGCGGCGTCGTGCCCACCGAGGACGTCGTCGGCCGCGTCCGGGAATCCTCCGAGGTCCTCGCGTCGCTGCCGCATTCGGGCGCGGTGCTGGTCGGCGACCGGCGCCACGGCAAGACCTCGCTGTCCCGGCTCGTGCAGCGGCTGGCCGCCGATCAGGGCGCGGTGGTGGTGTCGGTCAGCGCCGAGCGGGAGACCTACGCCGAGTTCGTCTCCGCGCTGATCTCCGAACTGGCCCGCCTGGACCCGGCCTGGGCGACCGAACTGGCCAAGATCCGGCTGACGCTCACCGCCGGACCCGTTCGCCTGGAACGCGACAGCCGCGCCGCCGCGACGCTGGACGACCTGCTGCACCGGGCCATCCGGCGCACCGACGGGCGCATCCTGGCGCTGTTCATCGACGAGGTCAGCGTGCTGGCACGCAACCTCGAACGGGCACAGCCCGGCTCCGGCGACACCTTCCTGCACCTGCTGCGCCGCGTCCGCCAGGAACACCCGGGCCGGGTGGCGACCGTACTGTCGGGATCGATCGGGTTCCACCACGTCTCCGCCGATGCGCCCAGCACCGTCAATGACATCCCGAAGATCGCCGTCGGCCCCATCCGTGCCGATCACGCCACCTACCTGGCCGAGTGCCTGCTTCTGGGCACCGGCACCCCCACCACCGACCAGCACGACGTCGGGGCGGCCATCGCGGCGGCCGCGGAGAACGTGCCGTACTACATCCAGCACCTGGTGGCAGCGGCCCGCAAGTCGTCCTACGACACCCAGATGCCGGTGTATCCCGAGCTGATCGGCCTGTTGGTGCTGGATGCGATCGAGAACCCGTATGACCCCTGGGATCTGAGGCACTACCGGGACCGGCTTCCGCACTACTACGGCGCGGACGCCCCGGCGATCGCCGGGGTGCTCGACGTCTATGCGCACGCCAGCCGGCCACTGGACGTCGACACCGTGCTGATGCGGCTGCGCAGCGAGGGCAGCCCGATCACCGACCGCGCGCAGCTGGTGTCGTTCGTCGAACGGCTGACGCTCGACCACTATCTGACCCGTGCGGGCGGCGACCCGGTCACCGACCGGTTCTCCTCTCCCCTGGTGTTGCGCGCATGGAAAGCGATGCGCCGGTGAGCATCCCGGCACTGTTCACTCCGTCGGCGGTGTCCGCGGACGAGCTGGACGCGCTGACGGTCGGGCGCACCGACCTACTGGCGACCCTGACCGCGCGCATCACGTCGGCCGCCCGCGACGGATCCCGCCCGCACACGCTGCTGGTCGGCCCGCGGGGCTCCGGCAAGACGCATACCTTGCAGGTCGCCCTCGCCCGGGCACTGTCGGACACGGCGACCGCTGCGCGGGTGCTGCCCGTGGTCGTCGCCGAGGACTCGCTGGCGATCGGCTCCTACACCGACCTGCTCGTGGAGATGACCCGCGCGGTCGACCCCGTCCTGGCCGAGGAGGCCAGGTCGCTGCGCCTGGCCCGGGACCCGGTCGGTGTCGAGGCCGCGCTGATCGACGCGGCCGCGGGCCGCACGATCCTGCTGGCGGTCGAGAACCTCGACCGGGTCTTCGACGCGCTCGGCACCGCCGGGCAGGGCAGCCTGCGCGCGTGGGTGGAGACCTCGACCGCGGTGCTGATCGTCGCGACCACCCCGGCGCTGTTCGCCGGCGTCTCCTCGCGGGAGTACCCGTGGTACGGGTCCTTCATGGTCGAGACGCTGCCGGATCTCGGCGTCGAGGACACCTCGACCCTGCTGCGGCAGGCCGCCCAGCGGCGCGGCGACTCCGAGCTCGTCGCGTTCCTGGACTCCCCGGCCGGGCGTGACCGGGTCGCCGCGATTCACCGGATCGTCGGCGGCGCACCACGGTCGTGGCATCTGTTGTCCGAGTGCGTCGATGCCCCCAGCCTCGACGCGCTCACCCCTGCAGTCGATGCGCTGCTGGACCGGCTCGCCCCGTACTTCCAGCACCGGTTGTGGCTGCTGCCGGCCGGAGAGCAGCGTCTGGTCGTGGAGCTGGCCCGCGGCCCCGGTCCCCGGACGGTGTCGGATCTGGCTCACGCAGTGGGTGTTTCGAACCAGTCCGCGTCGGCCGCGCTGGGCCGGCTGGCCGCCGACCACTGGGTGACCTCCTCGAAGACCGCGGACGACCGGCGCACGTCCTGGTATGACCTGACCGAGCCGCTGCTGCGCAGCTACCTGCAGTACCGCGCCGGCTGACAAACGAAACTGCGGCCGGCTCACGAACCCCGAAGGATCGCGTGCCGACCGCAGTCTCGATGTGAATCAGAGGTTTTCGAGGATCTCCCGAGCCAGCTTCGCCGTCTCCGACGGCGTCTTGCCGACCTTCACGCCTGCAGCCTCCAGCGCCTCCTTCTTGGCGGCGGCGGTGCCCGAGGAGCCCGACACGATGGCGCCGGCGTGGCCCATGGTCTTGCCCTCCGGGGCGGTGAAGCCGGCGACGTAGCCGACGACCGGCTTGGAGACGTTGGCCTTGATGTAGTCGGCGGCCCGCTCCTCGGCGTCGCCGCCGATTTCGCCGATCATCACGATGATCTTGGTCTCCGGGTCCTTCTCGAACGCCTCGATGGCGTCGATGTGGGTGGTGCCGATGACCGGGTCGCCGCCGATGCCGATGGCGGTCGAGAAGCCGAGATCGCGCAGCTCGTACATCATCTGGTAGGTCAGCGTGCCCGACTTCGACACCAGGCCGATCGGGCCCTTGTCGGTGATGTTGTTCGGCGTGATGCCGACCAGCGATTCGCCGGGGGTGATGATGCCCGGGCAGTTGGGGCCGATGATGCGGGTCTTCTGACCCTTCTCGACGTTGTAAGCCCACGCATAGGCGGTGTCCTGCACCGGGATTCCCTCGGTGATGACCACCAGCAGCGGGATCTCGGCGTCAATGGCCTCGATGATCGCGTCCTTGGAGAACGCCGGCGGCACGAAAGCGATCGACACGTCGGCGCCGGTCTCCTTCATCGCCTCGGCGACCGAGGCGAAGACCGGGAGCTCGACGTCGTTGCCCGCTTTGTCCTGATGGGTGACCGTGGTGCCGGCCTTGCGCGCGTTCACCCCGCCCACGATCTGGGTGCCGGCCTTGAGCATCAGCTTGGTGTGCTTGGTGCCCTCGCCGCCGGTGATGCCCTGGACGATGACCTTGCTGTCCTTGTTCAGGAAGATCGACATATCTTGTGTCCCTTACTTGTTCGCCAGCTCGGCGGCCTTGTCGGCGCCGGCGTCCATGGTGTCGGCCTGGATGACCAGCGGATGGTTGGCCTCAGAGAGGATGCGACGGCCCTCTTCGACGTTGTTGCCGTCGAGACGCACCACGAGCGGCTTGTTGGCCTCGTCACCGAGGATCTGCAGCGCCGAGACGATGCCGTTGGCCACCGCGTCGCACGCGGTGATGCCGCCGAACACGTTGACGAACACGCTCTTGACCTGAGAGTCGTTCAGGATCACGTCCAGCCCGGCGGCCATCACCTCGGCCGACGCGCCACCACCGATGTCGAGGAAGTTGGCCGGCTTCACGCCGCCGTGCTTCTCCCCGGCATACGCGACGACGTCCAGCGTCGACATGACCAGACCGGCGCCGTTGCCGATGATGCCGACGGCACCGTCGAGCTTGACGTAGTTGAGGTCGTTCTCCTTGGCCTTGAGCTCCAGCGGGTCCGTGGCGTCCTTGTCCTCGAACTCGGCGTGGCCGGGCTGACGGAAGTCGGCGTTCGCGTCGAGGGTGACCTTGCCGTCCAGCGCCAGGATCTGATCGTCGGGCGTGCGGACGAGCGGGTTCACCTCGACCAGCGTCGCGTCCTCCTTGACGAAGACCTCCCACAGCTTGGCGATGGTCACCGCGGCGGCGTCGAGCACCTCGGCAGGCAGGTGGCCCTTCTCGGCGATCTCGCGGGCGAAGGCCTCGTCCACACCCTTGACCGCGTCGACGGGCACCTTGGCCAGCCGCTCGGGCTTGGTCGCGGCGACCTCTTCGATCTCCATGCCGCCCTCGACCGAGCACATGGCCAGGTAGGTGCGGTTGGCGCGGTCGAGCAGGAAGGAGATGTAGTACTCCTCGGCGATGTCGCTGGCCTCGGCGACCAGCAGCTTCTTGACGACGTGGCCCTTGATGTCCAGGCCGAGGATGTTCTGCGCGTGGGTGAAGGCGTCATCGGGGGTCGCGGCGTACTTGACGCCGCCGGCCTTGCCACGGCCGCCGACCTTGACCTGGGCCTTGACCATGACCGGCTTGCCGATCTCCTCGGCGATGGCCTTGGCGTCCTCGGCGGTGTCGGTGACCCGGCCGGGAGTGGTGGGAACGTTGTGCTTGGCGAACAGCTCTTTCGCCTGATACTCGAAGAGGTCCATAGACTCCGGAAATTCCCTGTCTGTGAGCGGCTAAAGTTACGGCCCGACGGGCTCCGACGAACTGTATCGAGCCGGGTGCTGCCCATTGCCACCGCCTACCGTTCATGTGGTCGATCTCACCGGCTCCCCCGGAGTGATTCAAATCACAAATCGCGGCGGAATAGAGCGACGGGTTGCCACTCCGATGCAAGTTTGGTTAACGTCCACTGGTCTAGATAACGGTCTGATCACGACGACAAAGGATTATTCAGGTTGCCTCAGCATCGTCTGCCTCGCTCTTCCGAGGCCCCCGCGGCGCCTGGCCTGACCGAAGTCACCGACATCATCCCGTTCAACGAGTTCGGGCAGCTCGACGATCTTGACTCTCTAGAGTTCTTGTCCCACGCGGCATTTGATCGCGACACGCAGGTGATCCACGCTCCCGAGCTGGACGACCTCAACGACGCCGCCGACGAGACGCCCCTTCGCTTGGCCGTGCCGGCCGAGTTCCGCGCCGCACCGCGCGCCGATCGGCAACCGTCCGCCCACGCCTACCGCGACAGCCACACCGACGTCAGCGACGGCGCAGCAAAGACCGACATCATCGATATGCGGGGCAGCAAAGGCCTGCACCGCAAGACTGAAGTGCCGGTCAGGGGCAGGCTCGTCGTGGCGGCGATGGCGGTCGGAGCGACCGCTGCCGGTGCGTACACGATGACCAACAACACCTCGAAGGCGCCGGCCGCGACGGTGCTGGCCGCGGACCAGGCGGCGCTCGGCGACGGTGCCATCACCGGTTCGGTGGACGGCATGCAGATCGTGACGGTCACCCCGGCCGCGAACTCCGCGGTGCACGCCGAGGAGATCACCAAGGCCGCGGCGTTCGCCCAGGAGCGCGCCGAGCGCGAGGCCCGGCTCACCAAGCCTCAGTTCGTGATGCCCACCACCGGCGTGTGGACCTCGGGCTTCGGCTACCGCTGGGGCGTGCTGCACGCCGGCATCGACATCGCCAACGCGATCGGCACCCCGATCCTGGCGGCGGCCGACGGACTGGTCGTCGCGGCAGGGTCCGAGGGCGGCTACGGCAACGTGGTCAAGATTCGCCATGCCGACGGCACCGTGACGCTGTACGGCCACAACAGCTCGATCATGGTCAACGTCGGCGAGCGCGTGATGGCCGGCGACCAGATCGCCAAGATGGGCAACACCGGAAACTCCACGGGCCCGCACTGCCACTTCGAGGTGCACATCGGCGGCACCCGCGTCGATCCCGTCGGATGGCTGGCCAAGCGGGGCCTGAGCCCCGGCGGCTACGTTGGCTGAGTGGCCGACGAGTCCTCTGATTCCACCGAAGAGACCCGGATCCTGCGGCGCGCGCCGCTGAACACCGGCTCCCAGCCCGTCCTGTCCGGCGCTGAGACCTCCTCTGAGTCACCGACGAGCCTTCTCCGACGTCATCCCACCGGAGAGCTCGCTGCCGCGTCTGTCTCCGCTCCTGTTACCCGGTACGTCCCGCGTGCCAAACCCGTCGCCGTCGGCGCACCGCGCGTTCCCCGCGCGGACTCCCGGACCGCCCAGGCCACCGCGGTGTCGGCGATCGTGTCCGGGTGGGCCACCGGCGTCATCGCCACCGATCTGATCGCGGGGTGGTGGGCCACGGACCTGCTGTTCTGCGTGGCGATGGGGTTCCTCGCGGCCGTGGCGGCCGCGGGCTCCATCAGCGGGGTGATCGCGCTGCTGCTGCGCCGCCCCAACGCGCGCCTGCTGATCGTGGTCGGGGCCGTGATCGCGATCCTGATCTTCGCGAGCCTGTTCGTCGCCGGGGCGAAGCTGCCCGCGCTGGTGTACGCGATGCCGCTGCTTCCGCTGTCGTCGATCGTGCTGGCGGCGCTGCCGGCCACCGCGCGGTGGAGCCGGTCGGGCTAGAGCTTGCTGATCGGCGCGTGGTTGTGCATCAGCTTCACGCGCCCGGCACTGCCGAAGTCGATCAGCGACATCGCCGACTCGCCGGCCCCGGAGACCTCTTCCACCCGGCCCAGCCCGTACTTGTCGTGGGTGACGCGGTCGCCGGGCTCCAGGACGATCAGCGGGCGCTTGCCCCCGGCGGACCGGGTCGGCGACGGGCGCGGGGCACCGTACCGGCCCGCGTTGCCGACGGGCGCCGAGAACGACGACGACGGCTGCTCGGTGCGTCGCCAGTCGATGAGTTCCTGCGGAATCTCCCGCAGGAACCGGGACTCCGGGTTCAGCATCGGCTGACCCCATGACGACCGCACCTTGGCCCGGCTCAGATACAGCCGCTGCCGGGCCCGGGTGATGCCGACGTAGGCCAACCGGCGTTCCTCGGACAGTTCGGTGGGGTCCCCGAGCGCACGCATGTGCGGGAACATGCCGTCTTCCCAGCCGGTGACGAAGACGACCGGGAACTCCAGGCCCTTGGCGGTGTGCAGCGTCATCATCGTGACGACGCCGGAGCCGTGCTCGGGGATGTCGTCGGCATCGGCGACCAGCGACACCCGCTCCAGGAAAGCGGCCAGCACGCCGGTGTCGGGCACGTCCTCGTCGGGTGTGGCCGCCGCGTCCTCGTCGGCCAGGGCTCTGGCGTTGGCCAGGTCGATGCTGAACTCATGGGCGACGCTGACCAGTTCGTTGAGGTTGTCGAGCCGGGCCAGGTCCTGCGGATCGGTGGAGGCCTCCAGCTCGGCGCGGTAACCGGTGCGGTCCAGCACGGTCTCGACGAGATCGCCGAGTTCGCCGTCGAGGCCGCCGCGCAGGTCGTCCAGCAGTTCGACGAACCCCTTGATCGCCTTCTCCGACCGGGTGTTGAGCATCGGCACCTTGCCCTCGGCGGCGGCGGCGAGCGCGTCGTTGAAGTTGGCGCCGGTGGTCTCGGCGTACACCGCCACGCAGGCCTCGGCGCGGTCGCCGATGCCGCGGCGCGGGGTGTTGAGGATGCGCCGCATGCTCACCGCGTCACCGGGGTTGTCGAGCACCCGCAGGTAGGCGACGATGTCGCGGATCTCCCGGCGCTCGTAGAACCGCACGCCACCGACGACCTTGTACGGGATGCCGGCCCGGATGAAGACCTCCTCGATGGCGCGTGAGGAGTTGTTGGTGCGGTAGAACACCGCGACGTCGTTGTAGGAGAACCCGGGCACGGAATCGGCCAGCGCGTCGATCTCCTGGGCGACGAAGCGCGCCTCGTCGTGCTCGTTGTCGGCGACGTAGCCGACGATCAGCTCGCCCTCGCCCGCGTCGGTCCACAGCCGCTTCTCCCGCCGGCCGACGTTGCGGGAGATCACCGAGTTCGCCGCGTTCAGAATCGTCTGGGTGGAGCGGTAGTTCTGTTCCAGCAGGATCGTGGTGGCGTTCGGGTAGTCCCGCTCGAAGTCCTCGATGTTGCGGATCGTCGCGCCGCGGAACGCATAGATCGACTGGTCGGCGTCACCGACGACGCACAGCTCCGCGGGCGGTACGCCGGCAGCATCGTCGTCCGAGGCGGCCGTTCCGACCAGCTCACGCACCAGCACGTACTGCGCGTGGTTGGTGTCCTGGTACTCGTCGACGAGGATGTGGCGGAAGCGCCGCCGGTAATACTGCGCGATCTGCGGGAACGCCTGCAGAACGGCGACGGTCTCGCCGATCAGGTCGTCGAAGTCCAGCGCGTTGGCCGCGCGCAGCCTGCGCTGGTACTCGGCGTAGACGTCGGCGACGATCCGCGCGAGATCGTCGGCGGCCTCGGAGGCCTCCGCGGCGGCCTGCGGGGGCCCGATCAGCTCGTTCTTGAGGTTGGAGATGCTGTTGGAGAGCAGCCGCGGCGAGTACTTCTTGGTGTCGAGCCCCATGTCCTTGCCGATCATCAGCAGCAGGCGGCGGGAATCGTCGGCGTCGTAGATGGAGAAGTTCGAGTTCAGGCCCGGCAGCAGCGAGGCCTGGTTGCGCAGGATCCGCACGCACGTCGAGTGGAACGTCGAGACCCACATGTTGCGGGCCCGCGGGCCGACGAGCGCCGCCACGCGCTCACGCATCTCCGCGGCGGCCTTGTTGGTGAACGTGATCGCCAGGATCTGCCCCACGCCGACCTCGCGGGCGGCCAGCAGGTAGGCGATGCGGCGGGTCAGCACCGCCGTCTTACCCGAGCCTGCACCGGCGACGATCAGCAGAGGTGTGCCCTCGTGCAGCACCGCCTGGCGCTGCTGGGGATTGAGCCCGTCGAGGAGTTCGTCGGTGCTGGTTTCGGAGAAGAGCGAAGTCATATCGACCCCAAACTTACCGCTGCGCGCCGACATTTTTTTCCGCGCCACGGGCGCATGTGCTGACGGCACAAACCTCCGCGACACGGCACTGAGCCGCGCGCGGAGGCATGCGCCACTCAGCAGCTAGTCGTCGTCGCCACTGTCGGCCCGACCGGCGGTCCCGGCCGCGCCGTCATCGCCGCGGCTGCCCGCCAGCCC
>NZ_BCRS01000022.1 GCF_001552715.1 Mycolicibacterium vaccae NBRC 14118 = CIP 105934
CGTCGAGCTGGCAGCCGCGGCCCCGCCGGCCGAAGCGCCGGCACCGCCGCCGCCTGCCGAACTTGTGCCTGTTGCCGCCGAGCCGGTCGTCGCAGAACCTGTTGCCCCAGAACCGGTCGTCGCAGAACCTGTTGCCGTCGAGGAAGTCTCGGCGTTCCACGACGTGGCGCCGGCCCTCGCGGCCCCGCCGGCCGCGGGATCCGACCTGCCCGTGGAGTCGGCTCCAATCCTGCACGCCGCCGCGGTGCCCGTGGCCGCGCCCGGCCCGGTCGTGCCAGTCGTCCCGGTGCCACCGTTGCCCCTGGGGGCGCCGGTGCCGGTGGTGGCGATGAGCCCGCCGGCCCCGGCCGCACCGCTGACGCTGCCGGCGGTGCCGCTCGGTGACGCGTTGCCGGCGTTCCCGCTTCTTCCGGCGACCCTTCCCGTTCCCCGGGACTTCATCTGCGAGGGCACGGCATGGTCGGCGGGTCCCACCGCGCCCGTCGACAGCGCATCCGGGGACGTGACGCGGAACCTGGACCGTGAGGAGTGGTGACCGGTGGGCAGATTCGCCTTGCCGCACTGAGTGATTGCCCCGGTGTACTGCACGTCACGTCATGGCCGTCGAGTGACGTTGCGGGGGTTCACTGGAGCCAGAACAAGGCGGATGGCATTGTTGTGCGGTGATTCGCACCCATGTTCGCCCGTAGGCACGTTACTGTCTCGGGTGGCACTGCAACTGACGCTGGGAGGATATGGATGAGCGCCTATCAAACGGTGCTGGTTGGTACAGACGGATCTGATTCGTCGCTGCGTGCCGTCGACCGCGCCGCTCAGATCGCTGCCGGGGCGAACGCGAAGCTCATCGTCGCGACCGCCTACTTCCCTCAGCACGAGGACGCCCGCGCTGCGGACGTGCTCAAGGACGAGGGTTACAAGATGTCCGGCAACGCTCCGATCTACGCGATCCTTCGTGAGGCACGTGACCGCGCCAAGGCTGCCGGGGCACAGAGCATCGAGGAGAAGGCCGTCGTCGGCGCGCCGGTGGATGCGCTCGTCGAACTTGCCGAGGAGGTCAGCGCGGATTTGCTGGTCGTCGGCAATGTCGGACTGAGCACGATCGCCGGCCGCCTGCTGGGGTCCGTTCCCGCCAATGTGGCGCGGCGGTCCAAGAGCGACGTGCTGATCGTGCACACCTCCTGACCCGGAGCGAAGACGAAGAACCCTGGGCCGGCTCTGCCGACCCAGGGTTCTCTCATGTCAGGTGTTCGATGCCTTGGCGATCGCGGTGATGGCCGCATCCAGCGCCGAGTTGAATTCCTCGTCGCTCTGCTGGGCGGTCAGACCTTCGGTGAGCGCACGCGAGAAGCTCGCGATGACCCCCTGGTTGGCGGCCAGCTTGTCGCAGGCCTGCTCCCGGTTGTAGCCGCCCGAGAGCGCCACCACCCGCAGTACCTTCGGGTGCTCGACGAGCTCACGGTAGAGGTTGTCGACATCGGGCAGGGTCAGCTTTAGCATCACGGCCTGGTCGTCGCCCAGGCTGTCGAGAGCCTTGAGGATCGACGCCTTGAGCTGCTCCTCGGCCTTGCCCTTCTCGGGGCTGTGGATGTCGACCTCGGGCTCGATGATCGGCACCAGTCCGGCGGCCAGGATCTGCCGGCCGACCTCGAACTGCTGCTCGACGACAGCGTCCAGGCCTGCGCCGGGAAGCTTGATCACCGAGCGCATCTTGGTGCCGAAGACACCCTTGTCGCGGGCGCGGGCGAGCAGGTCGTCGAGGCCCGGGATGGGCTTCATCACCTGGGCGCCGTCCTTCTCCTCGGCCAGGCCCTTGTCGACCTTCAGGAACGGCACGATCTGCTTGACGTTCCACAGGTAGTCGGCGGTGTCGCGGCCCTCGATCTGCCGGTCCATCGTGTCCTCGAACAGGATGGCGCCGACGATCCGGTCGCCGTCGAAGCTCGGGCTGGTGATGATGCGGGTCCGCATCTCGTGCACCAGATCGAACATCTCGGCGTCGCTGGAGTACGCGTCCTCGGCGATGCCGTACAGCTTCAGCGCCTTGGGCGTGCTGCCACCGCTCTGGTCGAGCGCCGCAATGAAGCCGGCTCCCTGCTGGGCCTTGTTGAACTGGTCGCTGCTCATGATCCCTTTCTGAACCTTCTCTCCGGTACCGCGGTCACCAACCGCGCTCGCGCCATTCGTCCAGATGCGGACGTTCGGTCCCGAGCGTGGTGTCGTCGCCGTGTCCTGGATACACGGCGGTTTCATCGGGGAAGACGTCGAACACGCGCTCGGTGACGTCGCCGAGCAACTGTTCGAAGTCGCCTTCCCTCCAGGTCTTGCCGACGCCACCGGGGAACAGGCAGTCACCTGTGAACAGGTGGACCCTGCCGTCGGTGGCCGGCCCGCTCAGCGCCAGGGCCACCGAACCGGGCGTGTGGCCGCGCAGGTGGATCACGTCGAAATTCAATTCGCCGACGGTCAGGGTGTCGCCGCCGGACAGCAGGCGGTCCGGGGCGACGGGCAGCGGTCCGGCGTCCAGGCTGTGTGCGGCCGTCGGCGCATCGGTGCTGTCCACGATGTCCTTGAGCGCCAGCCAGTGGTCCTGATGCTGATGGCTGGTGACGATCAGCGACAGCGTCGGCGCGTGCCGGTCGATCAGTTCGAGCAGGCTCTCCGCGTCGTTGGCGGCGTCTATGAGTAACGTCTCGCCGGTCTGGGAACAGGTGACCAGGTAGGCGTTGTTGTCCATAGGACCCACCGACACCTTGATGATCGACGCTCCCGGAAGTGTGCGTCGCGCCGCCCGCTGGGGCTCGACGTGGCCCGTGTAGTTGTCGTCGACGACTGTCATGGGCAACCACGTTACTTCGTGCGCTCCGGGCGGCGGCGACACCGTCGGAGAAACATGTCGGTGGTCAGACCTAGCATGGGTCTGTACTGCGCCCACTCAACGAACAGGGCCGAGACATTTGAGTATCAGAAGGGGCATCGGTGGCTGACCGCCTAGTTGTCAAGGGTGCCCGGGAGCACAATCTGCGTGGGGTCGACCTCGACCTGCCGCGCGACGCCATGATCGTGTTCACCGGGCTGTCGGGCTCCGGCAAATCGTCGCTGGCCTTCGACACCATCTTCGCCGAGGGGCAGCGACGCTACGTCGAATCGCTGTCGGCGTACGCCCGCCAGTTCCTGGGCCAGATGGACAAACCCGACGTCGACTTCATCGAGGGCCTCTCGCCTGCGGTGTCGATCGACCAGAAGTCGACCAACCGGAACCCGCGTTCGACTGTCGGCACCATCACCGAGGTCTACGACTATCTGCGTCTGCTCTACGCCCGCGCCGGCACACCGCACTGCCCGGTGTGTGGCGAGCGGATCGCCAAACAGACCCCGCAGCAGATCGTCGACCAGGTCCTCGCGATGGACGAAGGGCTCCGCTTCCAGGTGCTGGCGCCGGTGGTGCGCACCCGCAAGGGCGAGTTCGTCGACCTGTTCGACAAGCTGAACACCCAGGGCTACAGCAGGGTGCGGGTGGACGGCGTGGTGTATCCGCTGACCGAACCGCCCAAGCTGAAGAAGCAGGAAAAGCACGACATCGAGGTCGTCGTGGACCGGTTGACGGTCAAGGCGAGCGCCAAGCAGCGTCTCACCGACTCGGTGGAGACCGCACTGAACCTCGCCGACGGCATCCTCGTCCTCGAATTCGTCGACCGGGAGGACGATCACCCGCATCGCGAGCAGCGCTTCTCGGAGAAGCTGGCCTGCCCGAACGGCCACCCACTGGCCGTCGACGACCTCGAGCCCCGGTCGTTCTCGTTCAACTCGCCCTACGGGGCGTGCCCGGAATGCCTGGGTCTGGGCATCCGCAAGGAGGTCGACCCCGACCTCGTGGTGCCCGACCCCGACCTCACCTTGGCCGAGGGGGCCATCGCGCCCTGGTCGATGGGTAACACCGCCGAGTACTTCACCCGGATGTTGTCCGGTCTGGGCGACCAACTCGGGTTCGACGTCAACACCCCCTGGAAGAAACTCCCGGCCAAGGCGCGCCGGGCGATCCTGGAGGGCTGCGACGAGCAGGTGCACGTCCGGTACAAGAACCGCTACGGACGGACCCGGTCGTACTACGCCGACTTCGAAGGCGTGATGGCGTTCCTGCACCGACGGATGGAGCAGACCGACTCCGAGCAGACGAAGGAGCGGCTCGAAGGCTTCATGCGCGACGTGCCGTGCCCGGAGTGCGAAGGCACCCGTCTCAAGCCGGAGATCCTGGCGGTCACGATGACCGCCGGCAAGTTTGGCCCGAAGTCCATCGCCGAGGTCGCCGAACTGTCCATCGCCGAGTGCGCGGAGTTCCTCAACGCGCTCACCCTGGGCACCAGGGAGGCGGCCATCGCCGGGCAGGTGCTCAAGGAGATCCAGTCACGGCTCGGCTTCCTGCTCGACGTGGGACTGGACTATCTGTCGCTGTCGCGGGCGGCGGGCACACTCTCCGGCGGTGAGGCGCAACGCATCCGGCTGGCCACCCAGATCGGTTCCGGTCTGGTCGGGGTGCTCTACGTGCTCGACGAGCCGTCGATCGGGCTGCATCAACGTGACAACCGCAGGCTGATCGACACCCTGGTCCGCCTGCGCGACCTGGGCAACACACTGATCGTCGTCGAACACGACCTCGACACGATCGCGCACGCCGACTGGGTGGTCGACATCGGCCCCGCCGCCGGTGAGCATGGCGGCCAGATCGTGCACAGCGGCACCTACGCGGATCTGCTCAAGAACCCCGAATCGATCACCGGCGCCTATCTCTCCGGTAAAGAGGAGATCGAGGTCCCGGAGATGCGCCGGGTGGTGGACAAGAAGCGTCAGCTCACCGTGGTCGGCGCGCGCGAGCACAACCTGCGCGAGATCGACGTCGCGTTCCCGCTCGGGGTGCTGACCTCGGTCACCGGTGTCTCGGGCTCCGGCAAGTCGACGCTGGTCAACGACATCCTGGCCTCGGTGCTGGCCAACAAGCTCAACGGGGCGCGGCAGGTGCCGGGCCGGCACACCCGGATCAACGGACTGGACCAGCTCGACAAGCTCGTCCGCGTCGACCAGTCGCCGATCGGGCGGACCCCGCGGTCCAACCCGGCGACGTACACCGGGGTGTTCGACAAGATCCGCACGCTGTTCGCCGCGACCACCGAAGCCAAGGTGCGCGGTTATCAACCGGGCCGGTTCTCGTTCAACGTCAAGGGCGGACGGTGCGAGGCGTGTTCGGGTGACGGCACCATCAAGATCGAAATGAACTTCCTGCCCGACGTGTACGTGCCGTGCGAGGTGTGCCACGGCGCCCGCTACAACCGCGAGACCCTCGAGGTGCACTACAAAGGCAAGACCATCGCCGAGGTCCTGGACATGTCGATCGAGGAGGCGGCCGAGTTCTTCGAGCCGATCAGCTCGATCCACCGGTATCTGAGGACTCTCGTCGACGTCGGGCTCGGCTATGTCCGCCTGGGCCAGCCCGCGCCGACGCTGTCCGGCGGTGAAGCCCAGCGCGTGAAGCTGGCCTCCGAGCTGCAGAAGAGGTCCACCGGCCGCACCATCTACATCCTCGACGAACCGACCACCGGCCTGCATTTCGAGGACATCCGCAAGCTGCTGACCGTGATCAACGGCCTTGTCGACAAAGGCAATACGGTGATCGTGATCGAGCACAACCTCGACGTGATCAAGACCTCGGACTGGATCATCGACATGGGACCCGAAGGTGGCTCGGGCGGCGGCACCGTGGTCGCGACCGGCACCCCCGAGGAAGTGGCGGCCAACCCGGACAGCTACACGGGCCACTTCCTGGCCGAGACTCTGGGCATGGCCCGACCGAAGGCGAAGGCGCGCAGGCGGACCAAGGTCAGCGCCTGACGGTGGTCGACGCCGTGACCGTCCGTCCTGCGGAGCCGGAGGACGTGGACGCGATCGGCGCGATCTACGCCCACCATGTGCGCACGGGTGTGGCGACGTTCGAACTCGAACCGCCCGGACGTGACGAGTTGCTGCGCCGCATGGCCGCGGTCACCGACGCGGGGCTGCCGTATCTGGTGGCCGTCGCCGACGGGCAGGTGGCCGGATATGCGTACTGCGCGCCCTGGAAGTCCCGGCGGGCCTATCGTTTCACGGTCGAGGACTCGGTCTACGTCGCGCCGGACGCCGCCGGTCGGGGCGTCGGCGGCGCCCTGTTGGACTCGCTTCTCGACGAGTGCGCACAGGTCGGGATCCGGCAGGTGATCGCCGTCATCGTGGACGCCGACGCGGCCGCATCGCTGGCCCTGCACCGCCGCCGCGGTTTCACCGACGCGGGCCGGCTGTCGGCAGTCGGCTTCAAACACGACCGGTGGCTGGACACCGTGCTGTTGCAGAAGGCCCTCCCTCACTCCAGCTGAGGCCTGCACGCGGGGGACGGAAAGCGCGGGTTCACCCGCACCCCGTCCAACCAGTCCGTCAGCGCATCGGCGCGGGCCGAGAGTGCCTTGCGTGCAACGCGTCCCACATCTTCGACCATCACCAACTCCACCCGGCCGGCGGAATCCTGCCGCCACGCACCGACGATGCGCCCGTCCACCCAGACCGTCGGCCCCGCGTTGCCGTTGCGGTCGAACACCGCGTCGCGGTGTGGCCCCAGGTACCAGTCGCGCCCGGCCCACCCCATCGTCGTGACATCCAGCCCGGGCAGAAGCGCCGACCAGGGTCCGACGTCAGGCACCGGCTCGTCGTCACCCGGCAGCACATATCCGGGCACGCCGTCCATGTCGACCTCGACGGCGTCGACGTCGGCCAGCGCCTGCCGCGCCCAGCCGAGCGTATTGCCGAACCACCACTTGACGTCGGTCACCGTGGCAGGACCGAACGCATACAGCCAACGCCGGACCAGGTCGGCGCGGGCCTGCTCCGGCGGTACCGCCTCGGCGGGCTCCAGCCACCGGTCGGCCGCGACCCACCGCGGTCGCGACGTGGTCCAGCCGCCGTCGTTGGGGCCACGGACGATGTGACCACGAGCAGCCAGCACGGTCAGTACCCGCGGCGCCAGATGCGCTTCCCCGCCGTAGGGCTTGCCCGGTGCGGGGTCGTGGGTTCCGCTCAGCTCCGGGAGCGCTTCACGCAACTGCCTGGCCGTGCACGGCCCCTCTTCGAGCAGATGCCGGATCACCGCCGCGCCGGCGGTCTCCAGCCACCCGAGGCCGTCGTCGGCCACCCCCGCCTTCTCGACGTCAGCGGCCAGTCGGCGCGCCTCGTTGGCGGCCACTCGGTCGCTGGCCGCCGACTGCACCGCCGGCAGATGCCCGGGCCGGACCACCCACAACGTCCGCCGCATCGCCAGATGCTTGACCAGCGAACGCCGTTCGTAGAGCGCCGCGTTCAGATCGGCCACCCGGTATCCGGGCACCCTCGCCCACAGTGACAGATGAGGGGTGGCCGGGTCGGTCGCATGCAGGCCGACCAGCTGACCGGTCACCGATTCCGCCGTCGCCACAGAGTCCGGACCGGAGGCCAGCAGGTGGCGGACGGCCAGCCGGGCGCGCCGCTCGTGGAGGGGGATGGACCGCATCGAGACCGAACGTACCGCCGGGCTCCGACACCGGACGGCGGGACACCCGACTATTGGTCGTCCGGCGCCTTCGGGGTCATCGACTCGCGGATCCGGGCGAGGCGTTCGGCGGCCGCGCGCTGCCGCATGTCGTACTGCTGCTCGACCGCGTGACCCTCCGGTGTCTCCGAGGCCAGTTCGGCTGAACCGATCGACGTCGCGTAGCGGGTCTCGATCTTCTCGCGAACCGCATCGAACGTCGGCACACCGTCGGAGGTGTAACCGGTTTCGGGCTCGGCGGGGGGAACGTCCGGCATATCCGACACGCTACCCGCGGATCGTCCACGGCAGACCGACCTGCGGTGCCGCCGGGGTGCCGATCCTGCCCGCGAGCCAGGGCAGCGCGGCGGTGAACGCGGTCGATGCGAACGGCCAGTCGTGGTTGCCCGGTTGGCTCACCACCGCGCAGTCGATGCCCGCCGTGCGTCCGAGCGCGCACAACGTCTGCGCGGCGACGGCCTGGTCGTTGGGCTTGGGGTCCTCGGCCACTGCGACGGCGTCGTTGACGTCGAACCATCCGGCCATGCCGCGATAAAGGCCGTGCCGGGTGATCACCGCGGCCGGGTCGAACGAGGTGTACGCGGCGGTGTCGCCGCCGAAGAGTCGCTGGACGGTCTCGTCCCGGGTCCCGGCGTTGGGTGCGGCATCACCGGCGATGTCGACGAACGCGCTGAACACGTCGGGGTGCATCACGGTCAGGTCGACCGCGCAGGTGCCGCCCATCGACCACCCCACCACCCCCCAGTTCGCAGCGGCCGCGCTCACCCCGAACTTCGCCTTCACGTACGGCACCACGTCGCCGACGAGATGCTTGGCGGAGTTGCCGCGGGGCCCGTCGACACATTCGGTGTCGTTGTTGAACGTGCCGCCGGGGTCGACGAACACGAACACCGGGGCGTACCCGCCGTGGGCGGCGGCGAAGTCGTCGAGCGTCTTCACCGCGCCGCCGGCACGCAGCCAGTCAGCCGGGGTGTTGAACTCGCCGCCGATCATCATCACCGCCGGCAGAGCCGGGGGAGGATCGCTGGCAAACCACGCCGGCGGCAGGTACACCCATTCCTGGCGGTGCTTGAAACCCGATGTGCTGGCGGGGATGTCGACGGCGACCAGGCTGCCCTTGATCGGGATCTTGTGCCGGCTCTGCATCGCCGCGACAGTGACCTGGTCGGTCTGGTCGGGCAGTGGTCCCGCGGTCAACTGGTTCCAGGCCGTCTGCACGGTGGGGAAGTAGCCGACCCAGAGGTTCAGCACCAACGCCGTGGAGAGCACGCACAACGGCACCGCCAGTACGGCGACCGCCCGGCGCCACCACCGGGCTCCCCACCAGCCGGCCACCAACACCCCGAGAGCGAAGCCGGACAACGCGATCCACGCCCAGAACGTGGCCGGTGCCGGATTCGTGTCGTCGGCCACGCCGGCCGATCGGACGTAGCAGTACGCGACGACGGCGAGCACCCCGCCGATCAGCGCCGACCACGGCAGCCACACCCACCGCCACCGCCGGGTCCGCCATCCCGCCGCGGCGGCCACGGCGACCACTGCCAGGATCTGCACCGAAACCGGCAACCAACCGTGCATCAACGTCACAGCACCCACATTGACCCGCGTGGCTGGAAACGAGCTGTGACCCTGCTGCGAACGCGGTTCGGTTCGACGGCCGGGCTACCGCGGCTTGGCCAGCGGGAACGGCAGGGTCTCCCGGATGCTGCGCCCGGTGATCAGCATGACCACCCGGTCCACCCCCATGCCGAGCCCACCGGTCGGAGGCATCGCGTACTCCATCGCCTGCAGGAAGTCCTCGTCGAGTTCCATCGCCTCGGGATCGCCACCGGCAGCCAGCAGCGACTGTTCCTGCAAGCGGCGGCGTTGTTCGACGGGATCGGTGAGCTCGCTGTAGGCGGTGCCGAGTTCCACGCCCCAGGCGACGAGGTCCCACCGCTCGGCGACCCCGGGGATGCTGCGATGCGGCCGGGTGAGCGGCGACACCGAGGTGGGGAAGTCCTTGTAGAACGTCGGTTCCCGGGTCTGGTCCTCGACCAGGTGCTCGTACAACTCCAGGACCACCGCGCCGGCATCCCAGTGCGTCAGATACGGAATGCCCGCGCGGTCGCACAGTTTCCGCAGCGTCGCCAGCTCGGTGTCCGGGCCGATCTGCTCGCCGAGTGCCTCGGACACCGCCCCGTGCACGGTCTTGACCGCCCACTGCCCCGAGATGTCGACGGGCTCGAGAACGCCGTCGGCCCGGGGTCGCATGAACACGTGCGCGCCGTTGGCCGCCTGCGCGGCGTTCTGGATCAGCTCGCGGCAGCCGTCGATCCACACGTGGTAGTCGGCGTGCGCCTGGTAGGCCTCCAGCAGCGTGAACTCGGGGTTGTGGCTGAAGTCGACACCCTCGTTGCGGAAGGCCCGCCCGAGCTCGAAGACCCGCTCGACGCCGCCGACGCAGAGCCGCTTCAGGTACAACTCGGGGGCGATCCTCAGATACAGATCGAGGTCGTAGGCGTTGATGTGCGTCAGGAACGGCCGGGCGTTCGCGCCGCCGTGAATCTGCTGCAGGATCGGCGTCTCGACTTCCAGAAACCCTTTACCGACCAGGGTTTCGCGGATCGCATGCAGCACCCCGCTGCGGGCGCGGATCAGGTCGCGGGCGTCGGTGTTGACCGCGAGGTCGACGTAACGGGCGCGGACCCGCGCCTCCTGGTCGGTCAGGCCCTTCCACTTGTCGGGCAGCGGTCGCAGGCACTTACCGATCAGACGCCAGCCGGTCGCCAGTAGAGACCACTTGCCCGACCGGCTGTTGCCCATCGTCCCGGTCACCTCGATCAGATCGCCGAGATCGACCGCCCGGGTGAAGTCGGCGGTGTCCCCGCCGGTCAGCAGCGAATTGTCAAGCACCACTTGGATTTCCCCGGACCAGTCGCGTAGACGGGCGAACAGCACGCCGCCGTAGTCCCGCAGTCGCAGCACCCGCCCGGCAACGGTGACCACGGTGCCGGCCGCGTCGGCAGACGCCTCCTCGACGGTGTGACTGGGCGGGCTGCCCACCGGGTAGGCGTCGATGCCCTGTGCCTGCAGCGCTTTCAGTTTGGCCATTCGGACGCGGACCTGCTCGGGCAGCCTCGGCCGGTCGTCCTCCACCGGTTCGTCCTGCAGCGCGATCCCGTCCGGAGCGGTGCCGTCGCTGTGCAGCCGGCCGGTGGCCACCAGCGTGCCGGGCGCAGCGATGTGCTGGCCCGTGTGGGGCTGCGTGTTGCGCCGGGAGAACGGCAGCACCAGAAAGCCTTCGGCGATGACCGAGGCCACACCCACGCGGGGCACCAGCCGGGCGTCCTCGTAACAGGCGTAGCGCGGCACCCACTCGGGCTGGTACTTCATGTTCGACCGGTAGAGGGTTTCCAGCTGCCACCACCGGGAGAAGAACACCAGTAGCCAACGCCACAGCCGCGCCACCGGTCCCGCACCCAACTGGGCGCCCTGCTCGAACGCCGAGCGGAACATCGCGAAGTTCAACGAGATCCGGGTGATGCCGATGTCCTCGGCCTGCATGCACAGCTCGCTGACCATCAGCTCGACGGTGCCGTTGGGGGAGTGCGGGGAGCGTCGCATCAGGTCCAGCGACACCCCGTTGCTGCCCCACGGCACCAGGGAGAGCATCGCGACCACGTCGGTGCCCTGCACCGCCTCGACCAGGAGGCAGTCACCGTCGGCCGCGTCGCCGAGCCGGCCCAACGCCATCGAGAAGCCGCGTTCGTCCTCGGTGTCGCGCCAGGCGTCGGCCCGCCGGATGACCTCGGCCATCTCGTCCGCGGACAGCTCCCGGTGCCTGCGGATGCGCACCGTCGCACCGGCGCGCCGGGCGCGCGTCACCGCCTGCCGGACCGCTCGCATGTCCGGCCCGGACAGCCGGAAGCTGTCCGGATGCAGGATCGCTTCGTCGCCGAGCTGGAGTGCGCTGAGCCCGGCCTCGCGGAATGTCTGGGCGGCCGTCGAGCTGGCTCCCATCACCCCCGGCGCCCACCCGTAGGTCTCACAGAGCTTCAGCCAGGCCTGGACAGCCTGCGGCCAGGCTTTCGGGTCGCCGACGGGATCACCGCTGGCCAGGCATACGCCGACCTCCACGCGGTAGGTGATCGCGGCGCGGCCGTCGGGCGCGAACACCACCGCCTTGTCCCGGCGGGTGGCGAAATAGCCGAGGGAGTCGTTCTTGCCGTAGACCTCCAGCAGACCCCGGATGGCCGACTCGTCCTCACCGGTGAGTGCGTTGTCCGCGCGCTGCGACTGGAACAGCACGATCGCGGCGATCATCAGCGCGACCGCGCCGAACAGGCCGAGCAGCGCGTTGACGAACACGTGCGGGTGACCGCTGAACTGGTCGGCGTCGGCGCCGGCGAACGCGCTCACCCGGTTCAGCGCGTACCAGAACCGATCCGGACGGGCGAGGCTGCCGGGGAACAGTTCCAGCAGACCCCAGCCGATGAGTGTGCCGACGGTCATGCCGGCCACCAGCGTCGCGGCCGACTTCACCAGCGCCCCGCGGCGCACCCTGGCCCAGAACTGGGAGCGGGCCAGTAGCAGGCACGCGACCGCGGCCACGTGGAAGGCGAGGCCGATGATCTCGCCGGCTTCCTGGTACCACCGTTGCCCGCCGTCGACGAGTGCGGCGACGTTCCACCCTGCCGCCGCCACCAGGTAGCCGACCAGAATCCACCACGCGACGCGTTTGCGCGCGGCGAGCGCCGCGGCCAGCAACGCCAGGACGAACGCCCACGCGAAACTGGTGTCGGGGAAGTTGAAGATGTACGCGTCGACCCACTCGCGGGGAACCCGGATCACCGAGCGGACCAGCGGCGACACACTCGCCAGCAGCGACAACGTGGCGATCACGCCTACGACCCAACCGGCGGCCGCCGGGACCCACCGGTAGGTGGACGACGGATGTGCCCGGACGAGGCGGGTGGAGGTCATACGCCCGGAGGATATTCGCTCGGGCCGAGAATTCCCTGCTACCAGACCGGCCCGGTGTATTTCTCTCCCGGACCGTGACCGGGCTCGTCCGGCGCGGCGCTGGCCTCGCGGAATGCCAACTGCAGTGTCTTGAGACCGTCGCGGACCGGGCCGGCGTGCGGCCCCAGGTACTCGACCGACGCGGTGACAAGGCCGGCGAGTGCGGTGATCAGACGCCGGGCCTCGTCGAGGTCCAGGTGCGGGCTCTCCTCGGGATCGGCGTCGGACAGCCCGAGCTTCTCGGCGGCCGCACTCATCAGCATCACGGCCGACCTGGTGATCACCTCGACCGCGGGTATCGTCGCGAGTTCGCGAACGTTCGGGTCGTCGGGATCGGCGGCGGCCGGGCCGCTGGATTCGGGGATGTCGGAGCTATCGGTCATGGCTGCTAGACTGGCATGCGCGACCGTCCCGGCTCACGCCAGGGACAGCAAGTGGAGTCCCAAACTCCCACCGCCGGCCACCGGATCACCGAAGGCTACGCGGTCCGGTCACAGACATCGACGATGTCTGTCCTGGTCGGCATTGGGCCCTGCGCTGAGCAGGGCTTACGTGTTTCTTCGGAAGCCGCCTGCCGACGGATCGAGGGACTCCTGAGGACAACATAGGAGGCCCCATCAGCACTGAGACCCGCGTCAACGAGCGCATTCGCGTACCTGAAGTCCGCCTGATCGGACCTGGCGGTGAGCAGGTAGGCATCGTGCGCATCGAAGATGCACTCCGCGTCGCCGCCGATGCCGATCTCGACCTTGTCGAAGTAGCCCCCGACGCCAAGCCGCCGGTGTGCAAGATCATGGACTACGGCAAGTTCAAGTACGAGACGGCACAGAAGGCGCGTGAGTCTCGCAAGAACCAGCAGCAGACCGTCGTCAAGGAACAGAAGCTGCGTCCCAAGATCGACCCGCACGATTACGAGACCAAGAAGGGTCACGTCATCCGCTTCCTCGAGGCGGGGTCGAAGGTCAAGGTGACGATCATGTTCCGCGGACGCGAGCAGTCGCGGCCCGAACTGGGTTTCCGGCTCCTGCAACGCCTGGGCGCCGATGTCGCCGATTACGGCTTCATCGAGACGTCCGCGAAGCAGGACGGCCGCAACATGACGATGGTGCTGGCGCCGCACCGCGGTGCGAAGACTCGCGCGAAGGCGGCGCATGACGCCGATGAGCCGCTGGCAGGTAGAGCACCCGACACCCAGGCTGCGCCGCCTGCCGGCGCACCGACCGACACACCGAAGAACTGAGGAAACATGCCCAAGGCGAAGACCCACAGCGGCGCTTCGAAGCGGTTCCGTAAGACCGGAACCGGCAAGATCGTCCGGCAGAAGGCCAACCGTAGGCACCTGCTCGAGCACAAGGCTTCCAAGCGCACCCGTCGGCTCGACGGCCGCACCACGGTGTCGGCGAACGACTCGACGCGCGTCGCGAAGATGCTGAACGGCTAGAGCGCGACCGCCCCGAACCTGACCCGACCGAGATAGGAAAACCCCATGGCACGCGTGAAGCGCGCACTCAACGCGCAGAAGAAGCGGCGCACAGTACTGAAGGCCTCGAAGGGCTACCGCGGCCAGCGGTCGCGCCTGTACCGCAAGGCCAAGGAGCAGCAGCTCCATTCGTTGACCTACGCCTACCGTGACCGTAAGGCGCGCAAGGGCGACTTCCGCAAGTTGTGGATCACCCGTATCAACGCCGCTGCCCGCCTCAACGGCATCACCTACAACCGGCTGATCCAGGGTCTGAAGGCCGCCGGTGTCGAGGTCGACCGCAAGAACCTGGCAGAGATCGCCGTCAGCGATGCCGCCGCGTTCACCGCGCTGGTCGAGGTCGCCAAGGCCGCTCTGCCCGCCGATGTGAACGCGCCGTCGGGCGAGGCTGCCTGACCCTCACCGAGCGTTCTGCCCGGGTGGCGGCAGCAGTCAAACTGCACCGCCACACCGGGCGCCGCCGCGCCGCACGCTTCCTCGCCGAAGGTCCCAACCTGGTCGAGGCCGCGATGCGGCGCGGTCTCGTTCACGAGGTCTTCGCCACCGAGAGCGCCGCGGAGCGATTCGCCGCGCTGCTCGGGTCGGCGTCGGTGCATCTCGTGTCGGACAAAGCGGCAAAAGCGTTGTCCGACACCGTGACTCCTGTCGGCTTGGTCGCCGTGTGCACGATGCCGGAAGTCGCACTCGAGGACATCCTCTCGCGAGACCCGACGTTGATCGCGGTCCCTGTGGGCGTCTCCGAACCGGGCAACGCCGGCACGATCATCCGCGTCGCCGACGCGATGGGCGCCGACGCGGTGGTGCTCGCAGGGGACAGCGTCGACCCGTACAACGGGAAATGCCTGCGCGCGTCGGCCGGCAGCATCTTCAACATCCCGGTGCTCAGCGCACCCGACGCCGCGGCCGCCGTGGCCGCGATCAGGGACGCCGGGCTTCAGGTGCTGGCGACCACCCTCGACGCCGCGGTCAGCCTCGAGGACGTCGCACTGGACGCGCCGACGGCATGGCTGTTCGGGCCCGAGGCGCACGGTCTGCCGAGCGAGGTGGCCGCGCTCGCCACCACACGCGTGCGGATTCCGATGGCCGGTGGCGCCGAAAGTCTCAACGTCGCGACGGCAGCGGCGATCTGCCTCTATCAGAGCTTCCGCAGCAAGTAATTTTTCGGTTGCTGGCCTTATGGCTATCTGTTTCCCGCGTGCCGTGCGGAACTACGTCCTCCATCGTTGCCGATGAGTAGTTACCTTCCCTCTGCAACATCCTGAGCTGCAGGTACACCCTGCGTCGGCGAGGGGATCTAGACCGGGTTCACCGAGTAGATGGATCCCCAGGTCTATTGCCGACCGACCAGTCGATTCGTAACCTGGTCGACAAGGGGCAACTTCACGCGGGGGGCGGGTGGTGACCATGAATCGTTGGGTCACGTTGATCGGGGTCGTGGCGGTGGCGTTCACGCCTGCCGTGGCCAACGGGGCGACGGCACTTCTGGTGGGCGGCAAAGGCGGCTACGCCGAGCTGACGGACGAACAGATGTCGACAGCCTTCGGTGGCTTCTTCGGCGACTACCACCGGGTCAGCGTGCCGTTTCCCGGCGCGGACGATTTCAAGTACTCGGTCGAGGTCGGAACTGAGAGCCTTTACCGCGCGATCTTCGAGACGCTCGAGGCCAAGCCGGGAGAGCTGATCACCATCGGGGGTGTCTCGGAGGGCGCCCCGGCGGTCGACAAGGTTCTGCGCCGGCTGATGGAACTCCCGGCAGAGGACCGTCCCGATCCGCTGCGCCTCAACGCGATGATCTACGGCGCGCCGAGCAAGCTGCTGATGACGTTCGGGGGTGTCCCGTACCGGCCGCTGCCGGACACGCCGTACAACGTGATGATCGTGATGGCCGAGTACGACGGCGTGACGGATTTCCCGGACAACCCGTTCAATTTGCTCGCCGTCATGAACGCGGTGATGGGCGGAATCGACCTGCATGTGGCTGCGGCATGGACCGATCTGTACAACGTGCCGACGAAGTACCACATCGTCGAGGGCAAAGCGGGTGGCAAGACGACCATCGTGCTGATCCAGACGCCGTTGCTGCCGCTGCTGCGCCCGCTCAAGGACGCGGGTTTCGCACCGGAGTTCGTCGATTTCCTGGACAGGTTGTTGCGGCCGATCGTCGATTCCGCCTACAACCGTCCGAAGTGGCAGGTCGGGATTCCACCCACGCTGGCCGAGATGGACCTGTCCGCGCAGCAGGCCCCGATGCTGAGCTCGCCGCCCGCCGCACCCGAGCTCACCGCGGGGCAGGCGCCGGAGGCTCGGAGGCAGCTGACCGTCCACCCGCAGACGATGTCGCCACCGGCCGAGCCGACACCCACCAACCAGCCCGAGGCGCCCAAGCCGGTCGCACCGGCGGCCGACGGGGATCACGGCGGAGACGCGTCACTGGATACGCAACCGCCAGGCGGTCCGGATGCGGGCGCCGGGGCGATCGGGCAGCCCGATCCCGACGAAGGCACACAGATCGACGAGAACGACCTGGGCCGTGACGATTCCGACGGCGACGACTCGGATCCGGGCGAGTCAGGCAACCAGGACTCGGGGAACGACGCCGGCAACGACGGCGCCGGTAACGGCACCGCCGATGGACCGGCCGGTGGGGCTACGGACACCGGCGACAACAGCAACGACAACGACACCGGTAACGACAGCGGCACGGAGTAGCGCGAGGTCGGACAGTAACTCGAATGCGCGCCGCGTGGCCTGAAGCTACGGTGACGGCCGTGGCCGAACACCGTCCTGCCGCCGAGCGTTGGCGCGCCGAACTACGTCACCGCCTGATCACGGCACGCAAAGAACGCGACGCCGCGTCGACGTCGGCGCTTCGCTCGACGATGAGCGCCATCGACAACGCAGAGACCCCTGACGGGCCGGTGCCGGCCGCCGGCGCGATCGCCGACAGCGCAGTCGGCGTCGGCGCGGCCGAGGTGCCCAGAAGGGAACTCCGCGACGACGAGGTGCGGCGCCTGATCCACGGCGAGATCGACGAACGACGAACCGCGGCCGACCAATTCACCCTTGCCGGTCACCATGACCGGGCAGCGGTGCTGCACGCCGAGGCCGACGTGCTCGCCCGACTGCTCGACGAGGTCTGAGCCGGCCCGCTAGCCCCTGAGCAGACCCTTTGCCACGTGGGTGATCTGGACTTCGTTGCTTCCCGCGTAGATCATCAGCGACTTCGCGTCGCGGGCCAGCTGCTCGACGCGGTACTCGGTCATGTAACCGTTGCCACCGAAGAGTTGCACCGCTTCCATCGCGACGTCGGTCGCGGCCTGCGAGCAGTAGTACTTGATCGCCGACGCCTCGGCCAACGAGATCGGGGCGCCCTTCTCGGCGGCCTCGATGACGCGGAACAGCATGTTGCGCACGTTCATCCGGGCGACTTCCATGTTGGCCAGCTTCAGCTGGATCAGCTGGAACTGCCCGATCTCCTTGCCCCACAGCGTGCGGGTCCTGGCGTAGTCCACCGAGAGCCGCAGGCACTCCTCGATGACACCGAGCGCCATCGCCGCCACCCCGATCCGTTCGGCGGAGAAGCTCGACCGCGCGCTGTCGCGGCCGTCACCGGACTTGTTGTCCTCGGTCTCGCCGAGCAGGCGGTCCTTACCCAGCCGCACGTTGTTGAAGAACAGTTCACCCGTGCGGGAGGAGTGGATTCCCATCTTGCGGAACGGCTTCGACTGGACGAAGCCCTCCATGCCACGATCGAGGACGAAGGTCAGCACCTTGCGGTCACGCTTGTCGACCGAAGCATCGCCTTCGTCCAGCTTGGCGTACACCACGACGACGTCGGCGTCGGGACCGTTGGTGATGAACGTCTTCTGGCCGTTGAGGATGTAGTCGTCGCCGTCGCGGACCACATAGGACTTCATGCCGCCGAACGCATCTGACCCGGAATCCGGCTCGGTGATGGCCCACGCGCCGACCTTCTCGTAGGTCACCAGCTCCGGCAGCCACCGCTCCTGCTGGGCCAGCGTGCCTCGGCTCTGAATGGTCGGCACGGTGAGGCCGAGGCTCACACCCATGCCCGTCACCACGCCCATCGACACCCGGCACAGCTCGCTGACCACGACGAAACCCATACCGCCCTGGCCGCCGCCGAACATGCCGCCCCCGCCGCCGGAGGACGACTCGCCGTTGCGGAGCCGGGTCAGCCGTTTCTCCAGCGCCTCGCGGGCCATCGCATCGATGCCGAACGTGGTGAAGAGCTTGCGGATGATGGGGTAGGGCTCCATCTCGCCGCTTTCCAGCGCATCGACGTGCGGACGTATTTCCTTGTCGACGAACTCGCGGACGGCATCGCGCACGGCAAGATCGACATCAGACCACTCAAGCATGCGTTCAGGCTGCCTTATGGCGTCCGCGGGCCGGACGGCCCCCCGCCAAAGAGAACGTCGTGTGCACCAGTGAACCGACCCGGTCCAGCAGCGAACGCTGCGGCGGCAGGTAGTGCATGGGCATGTGCCGGCGGTCCCGCGGGGGTGCCATGAACGCCGGCGCCTCCACTAGAGGGGCGTCGGCGGCGATCTTGCCCTCGGCGCGGCGGTAGGCCGCCACCGCGCGCGGGTGCAAGCGGATCTCGTCGGGCACCGCGAGGAAGGCTAGCTCGACCAGCTTGCCGAACAGACGCAGCACGATCTCGTCGCCCGGTGTCCACCGCATGCCCGCCCGCTCGCGCACCACCGGATCGAAAACCCCTGCGGCGACCCAGCGTTGCGCGCCGATCATCGGTTTGAAGATCTGGTCCCACAGTGGCGTGGGCAGCGCCACGAACCACGGCTTGGGGATCCGCATCGAGAAGATGTCCAGCGTCGCCTTGTTGATCTCCAGCTCCTCGCGGCACTTGCGGTCCCAGTACTCGCAGAACGCCTCCCACGATGTCGGAACCGGCTTCATGCTCATCCCGTACATCCGGTACCACTGCACGTGTTCGTCGAAGAGCTGTTGTTTCTCGGCTTCGGTCAGGCCGCCGCAGAAGTACTCCGCGGTCTTGATGATCAGCATGAAGAACGTCGCGTGCGCCCAGTAGAACGTCTCGGGATCGAGCGCGTGATAGCGCCTGCCGTCGGCGTCGACTCCCTTGATCGTGTGGTGGAACCCGCGGACCTGCGCGCCGGTCTGCGCGGCGCGATCACCGTCGTAGACCACGCCCATGATCGGATACACCGAGCGGGCCACCCGCTGCAGAGGCTCGCGCAGCAGCACCGAATGGTCTTCGACCCCGGCGCCCAGTTGCGGATACATGTTCTGGATCGCGCCGATCCAGACGCCGAGGATGCCGGTCCGCACGTCGCCGAAGTACTTCCACGTCAGGGATTCCGGGCCCAGGGGATGGGCGTCGGAGGTCCGGGCGGAGTCCGCCGTCGCCGTTGATCGCACCCTTTCCACGATAGGCGCTGACAACAATCGTTGTCTATGGATCGGAAGTCGTCCCGGACGGCTCGATTAGGCTTGCGCCGTGGACGACGACCCGCCGGGTGAACCAGCAGGCCGACGGTCTGCAGGACCCGTGGGCTGGTTGCAGGGCGTCAATCACCACGACGGGATCATCGCGTTTCTGCGCCGCACCCGGCGTGCGCTGCCCGGTGACCCCGAGTTCGGCGATCCGCTCTCGGTCAGCGGGGTGGGCGGTCCGCGCGCGGCCGCCCGTGCAGCCGACCGGATCCTGGAACGTGACGCGGTGACCCGAGAGGTCAGCCTCGGTGCGCTTCAGGTGTGGCAGGCGCTGACCGAACGGGTCTCGGGGCGTCCCGCCAACGCCGAGGCCACCCTCGTGTTCACCGACCTGGTGGGATTTTCGGCATGGTCGCTGGAAGCCGGCGACGACGCGACTCTGCGCCTGCTGCGCCGGGTAGCGCAGGTCGTCGAACCCCCGCTGCTGGAAGCCGGCGGGCACATCGTCAAGCGCATGGGCGACGGCCTGATGGCGATGTTCGCGGAACCCACCACCGCGGTCCGTGCCGTCATTGCGGCCCGACAGGCTGTGAAAGCCCTTGACTTCGACGGATATACGCCGCGGATGCGGGTCGGGGTCCACACCGGCCGACCGCAGCGGATCGGATCAGACTGGCTGGGCATCGATGTGAATCTGGCTGCCCGAGTGATGGAACGCGCCACGCGCGGCGAGCTCGTCGTCTCCGAGGCCACCCTGGACCGCATCCCGGACGAGGAGTTTCAGACTCTCGGGGTGACGGCCAAGAAACTCCGCAGGCCGGTGTTCGCGGCACGGCAGGACGGAGTGCCGCCCGACTTCACCATGTACCGGCTCAGAACTCTCAGGCAGTTACCAGCGGACGAGGACGGCGACGAGGTGCCCGCCGGCGGATAGTGGGCCCGGTGCGGGTCACCTTGTGCTACACGACGCTCGTCGCCGCGGTCACGGCGGTGACCGTGCAGATGGCACCGGACCGGTACGCCGCCCTCGTCCGGCACGTCAGCACCAACCTGCACAACCTGGGTCACGGCCGGTTCGTGACGCTGATCGGCAGCGCGTTCGTGGTCGACGCCGGGCCGGTCTACCTGTGGCTGCCCGGTCTGGTGTGTCTGCTTGCTGCGGCCGAAATGCTCTGGGGAGGCTGGCGATTGGTGCAGACAGTGGTGGCCGGCCATGTCGTCGCGTCGCTGGTCGTGGCCGCGGGCCTGGCGGTGGCGGTGCATATGGGCTGGTTGCCCGCAGCGATCGCCCGCGCCTCCGACACCGGGATCAGTTACGTCGCGATGGCCGCGTTGGGCGCGCTGACCGGGGCGATCCCGTCGCGGTGGCGCCCGGCCTGGAGGGGGTGGTGGGGCGCGGCCGCGGTGATGGTGCTCGCGGGCGGTCCCGACTTCACCGACGTCGGACACCTACTGGCGTTGGCCATCGGAGCCACGCTGTCACTGCGCTTCGGTGTCCCGTCGGGTTGGACCGGGCCGAGGATCACGCTGTCGGCGGCCGGCGCGGTGTTCGGGTATCTCGTGCTGACCGGCGGCGCAGAATCGACCGGCTACGGCGTCGCGTGGGGTGCTCTGGGCGCTCTGTGGTGTGCCGGTGTTGCACGACTGTGGCGCGGGCGAAACGAAGCGAGGCACCTCCCGGCGGGAGGTGCCTCGGCTCCGGTCTCCGGTCAGCGCACGTCGACGTAGTAGATGCTGCCGGTCTTGCTCTGCTGGTAGGTCCGGTCGTTGAAGTAGTCGCGGACCGTCGAGCGCAGGTCGCCGCCCTTGTTGATGCCGACGACGGTGGCCTGGCTCAGCGGGGCATCGGAGAGACGGTTGACCACGACCCGGTTGCCCTGGGCCTCCAGCCGGCTGATCGTCTGGTCGGCGTTGCCTCCGGTGGGGGCGGCCGACGCGGGGACGGCCAACCCGACGGCGGCGGCGCTCAGACCGGCGGCGATGGTGGTGGCGATGGTGAGGTTCCTCATGGTTCTGCTCTTCCCTTTATCTCGGGTCGGAGCCGTGGAGCAAGTCGCGCGGTTCGACTTCGGTGGTGATGGATCTTGATGATCTGAACCCTTAAACCTGCAGCTCACCGCATAAATTCCGGTGGCAGTATTTGATCGGCGATTGGCAGAAGTTCGTCGTTGGAGGCAGACGGAGTGCGCGGGAACGCATCGCCTATGATCGCCGGGTGGCTGATCAGCCAGGAGACCTAACAGACCAAGCGCTGGCCGAAGCGGTCAGCGCAGCCGAGCGTGCCTTCGACCAGGCCGCGACCCTCGACGAACTCGCCAGGGCCAAGACCGAGCACCTCGGTGATCGGGCCCCGATCGCCGTCGCGCGGCAGGCGCTGGGCTCGCTGCCCAAGGCCGAACGGGCCGACGCCGGAAAGCGGGTCAACGTCGCGCGCACCGAGGCCCAGCGGCTCTACGACGACCGGTTGGCGGTGTTGCGTGCCGAACGGGACGCCGCGGTGCTGGTCGCCGAGCGCATCGACGTCACGCTGCCGACGACCCGTCAGCCGGTCGGGGCCAGGCACCCGATCACGATTCTGGCCGAGAACGTCGCCGACACCTTCGTCGCGATGGGCTGGGAGCTCGCCGAGGGACCCGAGGTCGAGACCGAGCAGTTCAACTTCGACGCGTTGAACTTCCCACCCGACCATCCGGCGCGCAGCGAGCAGGACACGTTCCACGTCGCCCCGGACGGATCTCGGCAGGTGCTGCGGACCCACACCTCACCGGTGCAGATCCGTGCGCTGCTGGAGCGGGACCTGCCGGTGTACATCATCTCGATCGGGCGCACGTTCCGCACCGACGAACTCGACGCCACCCACACCCCGGTTTTCCATCAGGTCGAGGGCCTCGCGGTGGACAAAGGCCTGACCATGGCGAACCTGCGCGGCACGCTCGACGCGTTCGCCCGCGCGCAGTTCGGCCCCCAGGGCCGTACCCGGTTCCGGCCACACTTCTTCCCGTTCACCGAGCCGTCCGCGGAGGTCGACATCTGGTTCCCGAACAAGAAGGGCGGACCCGGTTGGGTCGAGTGGGGCGGCTGCGGCATGGTGAACCCGAATGTGCTGCGCGCCTGCGGTATCGACCCTGAGGTGTACTCGGGCTTCGCGTTCGGCATGGGTCTGGAGCGCACGCTGCAGTTCCGCAACGGCATCCCGGACATGCGCGACATGGTCGAGGGTGACGTGCGGTTCTCGCTGCCTTTCGGGGTGGGGGCCTGATGCGCCTTCCGTACAGCTGGCTGCGCGAGGTCGTGCAGGCGGGCGCTCCGGGCTGGGACGTGTCCGCCGAGGAGCTGGAGCAGACGCTGATCCGCATCGGCCACGAGGTCGAAGAGATCATTCCGGTCGGTCCGGTGACCGGTCCGTTGACGATCGGCCGGGTCGCCGAGATCGAGGAACTCACTGAGTTCAAGAAGCCGATCCGCGCGTGCAAGGTCGACGTGGGGGAGTCGGAGCTGCGTGACATCGTCTGCGGAGCAACGAACTTCGCGGTCGGTGAGTTGGTCGTGGTCGCGCTGCCCGGAACGGTGCTGCCCGGTGATTTCACCATCGCCACCCGCAAGACCTACGGACGCACCTCCGACGGCATGATCTGCTCGGTTTCAGAACTCAACCTCGGGTCGGATCGTTCCGGAATCCTGGTGCTGCCGCCGGGCACCGCCGAGCCGGGCACCCCGGCGGCCGGCGTGCTCGGACTCGACGACGTGGTGTTCCATCTGGCGGTCACCCCGGACCGGGGCTACTGCCTGTCGGTGCGCGGGATGGCGCGGGAGATCGCCAACGCCTACGACCTCGAGTTCGTCGACCCCGCCGACGTCGCACCACTGCCTGTCGAGGGCGAGGCACTGCCGGTGAGCATCGAACCGGGCACCGGTGTGCAGCGGTTCGGTCTGCGCCCCGTCGCCGGAATAGATCCGAAAGCGGTGTCCCCGTGGTGGATTCAGCGCCGACTGATGCTCAGCGGCATCCGCGCGATCTCGCCCGCGGTCGACGTCACCAACTACGTCATGCTCGAGCTGGGCCACCCGATGCACGCCCACGACCGCAGCCTCATCACCGGCGGGTTCCGGGTCCGGTTCGCCGAGCCGGGGGAGAAGGTGGTCACCCTCGACGACGTCGAACGCACTCTTGATCCCGTCGACGTACTGATCGTCGACGACGTCGCGACCGCGGCGATCGGCGGGGTGATGGGCGCCGGCACCACCGAAGTGCGCGAGAGCACCACCGACGTCCTGCTGGAGGCGGCCGTCTGGGATCCCGCGGCGGTGTCGCGGACCCAGCGTCGGCTGCGTCTGCACAGCGAGGCCGGCCGGCGTTACGAGCGCACCGTCGACCCTGCCGTGTCGGTCGCCGCGCTGGACCGCTGTTCTGCGCTACTGGCCGAGATCGCCGGGGGCACAGTCGAACCCAAGCTGACCGACTGGCGCGGTGACCCGCCGCGCGACGACTGGTCGCATCCGGCGGTCAGCATGCCCGCCGACCTGCCCGACCGCACCGCCGGCGTGGAATACCCCCAGGGTGCCGTCCGCAAGCGGCTGACCCAGATCGGCGCCGCGGTCGTCGTGGACGGCGGCACGGTGACGGCCACGCCGCCGAGTTGGCGGCCCGACATCCGCCAGCCTGCCGACCTGGTCGAGGAGGTGATGCGTCTGGAGGGGCTCGACGCGATCCCGTCGGTGCTGCCCGCCGCGCCGGCCGGCCGCGGCCTCACCGCCTCGCAGAGGCGTCGGCGCGCTGTCGGAAAGTCGCTGGCGCTCAACGGGTTCGTCGAGATCCTGCCCACTCCGTTCCTACCCGCGGCGATCTTCGACCAGTGGGGCCTGGCCGACGACGATCCCCGGCGCAACACCACCCAGGTGCTCAACCCGCTCGAGGCCGACCGCCCGAACCTGGCCACCACCCTGTTGCCGGGCTTGTTGGAGGCGTTGAGCCGCAACGTGTCCCGCGGAGCGGCCGACGTCGCGTTGTTCGCGATCGCGCAGGTGGTGGAGCCGACGGCCGAGACCAGGGCCGTCGAGCGCATCCCTAACGACCGGCGGCCCACCGACGAGGAGATCGCGACGCTGGACGCGTCGCTGCCCAGGCAGCCCCAGCACGTCGGCGCGGTACTGGCCGGCCTGCGGGAGCCGGCCGGGCCGTGGGGCCGCGGCCGTCCCGTCGAGGCCACGGACGCGTTCGAGGCCGTGCGGGTCATCGGCCGTGCCGTCGACGTCGAGTTCACCTTCCGGGCCGCGCAGCACCTGCCGTGGCATCCGGGCCGGTGCGCCGAGATCCTCGTCGGGGACGTGGTCGTCGGCCACGCCGGTCAGCTGCATCCCGCGGTGGTCGAGCGCTCCGGGCTGCCGAAGGGCACCTGCGCGGTGGAGATCGACCTCGACGCCGTGCCGCTGGTCGAGCGTCTGCCTGCTCCTGCGGTGTCGCCGTTCCCGGCGGTGCTGCAGGACGTGGCCTTGATAGTGGACGAGGACGTCGCGGCGCAGAGCGTGGTGGACGCGGTCCGTTCGGGTGCCGGTGAGCTCCTCGAGGATGTACGGATCTTCGACGTCTACACCGGCCCGCAGATCGGTGAGGGGCGCAAGTCGCTGGCGCTGGCGCTGCGCTTCCGCGCCCCGGATCGCACGCTGACCGAGGACGAGGCCAGTGCCGCGCGGGAGGCCGCGGTCGCCGCCGCGGCCGCCAACGTGGGCGCCGAGCAGCGCCGCTGAGCTCAGTCGGCAGGTGGATCGAACCCGGCTGCTGTGCACGCCGCCGCGTGTTGTCTTCGCAGCGCACTGAAAGCCGCTGTGTCGCCGTCGTATTCGGCGACAGCCGCGCGAAGGCGCAGCGTGGCGAGCCTGTTGAAGACGAAGCCGTCGTCCGTGGGGATCGCAGCCAGGCGTTCGACGGCAGCCAGCGCCGCGTCGCGATCGAGGGAAGTGCCGCGACGGAGCAGAGACTCGGCAAGCACCGTCGTGGCGACGCCCACCGACAGCATCTCGCCGCTGTCCGTCATCGCAGTGATCGCGGTGCGGGCGAGGTCGATCGCGCTGTCGAGGTCGCCGGCCCGCGCCCGGTGACGGGCCAGCGTCGGAGTCACCAGACTCGCGGCGTTCATCGTGAATCTGCGACTCGTTGCGAAGTTTTCGGCCGCGCTGAGCAGTTCGATTGCTTCCTGTCCGGGGTCGCCGGCATGGATGAGCGCGATGCCCCGGACGATGCGGGCGAGCGTGAGGGTGTATCCGTCGCCCGCCTGCTCGGCCATCTCCAGTGCCTCGGCGGTCTCCCGCAGAGCCGTGTCGTCGACCCGCCGTGCACCGACCGGCACCGCGAGGATGTACTTGTAGACCACCGAGATGATGTGATTCATCGGGTCCAGGCCCCTGGCCATCCGGATCGCGGTGTCGGCGTCGGATCGCCACCCGTGCATCCCCAGACACAGCCGATACAGCCCCCGCATCCTGATCGCGGCGACGGCGGGGCGGCTGAACAGGACGTCGCTTCGTACCCCGGGATCGGTGGCGAGCGCGGAGGCGCGTTCGGCGAGGTGCAGCGCTTCGCGAAGTTCTCCCACCTCTGACTTGGCATACCCCAACGCCAACAGGAGAGCCGGTGTCAATGCCGGATCGTCGATCGATCCGAGCAGGGATGTCAGGTCCGCGATCAGTGGATTCGCCTCGTGATGCCGATGTTGGCCGGCGAGGGCCAGGATCATCCCGGCAGTCCCGATGGCCAGGGATCGGTGGTCGCCCGACCCCGTGCACAGGATCCGCAACTCGTCGAAGCCCGTTTCGTCGAGATCGCCGCCTGTCTTCCAGATTTCGGCGCAGAGCTTCGTCAGCGCGGTGATCAACCGCGACACCCGTTCCGGGTCGCCCTCGGGCAGATGGGCTGCCGCGTGGCGGGCGCGTTGCCAACTTGCCCGGGCGGCAGAGCGGTCCCTGCTGTTGAGCCACGCACCGGCGCGCATATGCCAGTCGAATGCCTGTCGAAGATCCCCGGCGGTGTGAAGGTGGGCCGCGATCAGGGCGGCGTTCGGGTGGGCCTTCCCCGGGTCCTCACCTGCCAGCTTCGCCGCGGCCCGTCGATGTAGTTCAGTTCGCGTCGCCCTCAGCTGCGATTCGTAGGCCACCGTCCGCACGACGGGGTGACAGAAGGCGAAGCCTGCCGCCGGAAGCTCGGCCGCAGGCTCCACGAAGTCCGCGTCACAGAGCTCGGTGAGCGAGGTCGCCACCGGCACGCTCTCGTCCACCAGCGCCTCCAGAAGACCTGTATCGAAATGCATCCCGATCACGGCACCGGCGTAGAGCACCGATTTCGCCGCGGACCCGAGACGGTCTATACGGGCGGCAACGGTGGCCTGCAGGGTGGGCGGCACCGGAATATCGGCAAGCGGGCGGGCGCATCGGTACCGACCGCGTGCGCCCCGCAGAACACCGCGCTCAGCCAGGTCTCTCACGATCTCTGTCACGAAAAAAGGGTTGCCGGAGGAGGTCTCGACAATCTGGTGCGTCAGCGCCTGCAGTGACGGATCGGTGCCGAGCAGCTCCGACAACAGGGCGGTGGTGTCTCCTTCCGCCAGAGGTGGCAGGACGATCGACACCACGCCGCGCAGATCGGCGAGCGCACCCGAGTATTCCGGTCGGTGTGTGATCAGCTGCAGTGAGGCCGACGTGGCCGGGGCCTCGGCCATGCCGGCGAACAGGGATTCACTTGCGGCGTCGATCCAGTGCGCATCCTCGATCACATAGAGGGTCGGGGTGGCTCGGTCGAAGAGGCATCGTCGCACCAGCGCGGCGACCCGTCGCTGGCGCGCCTCCGGACTGATGCCGGACAGCACCGGCGTTGCGTCGGCGATCCCGAGCAGGTCGTCGAGCAACAGCAGGTCGTGTTCGGCGGCGCCGGCCAGTGCCTTGCGCACCTGACTCCGTGCCGTTGCGTTGTCGCGGCCGGTGACGGTGAACACCGACCGCAGCAGGTTGGCGACCGCCCCGCCGGAGATGCCCCGGGTATGTGACTCGCACTGTGTCGTGTGCACCTCGACGAAACGGTCGACAGCCATGCGGGTCACCTCGCGGCGGACGCGGGTCTTGCCGATTCCCGCGGGACCCGCGACACGGACTGCACCACCTTCCCCGGACACCGCACGGTCCAGAAGCGCCGCGATGGATGCGAGCACCTCGGCGCGTCCGACGAGCGCTGGTTCCCCGTGTGTCCGGGGTGTCAATGGATCGTCGGGGACGGCCAACAGGCGGCGCACCGGAACGGGGTGGGGCTGCCCCTTCACCGGCACCGCCTGCGGTGGCCCGAGAACCGCGGCGTGCTCCACCTGTGCGGCGGTGCTCTCACTGAGCATGACGCCGTCGGGCGGGGCGACGGACTCCATCCGCTGTGCCAGACCGACGTGCTCGCCGATGGCGGTGTATCCGAGCGCTCGTGTGCCGATCTCGCCGGCGATGACCTGCCCGGAGTTCAGTCCCACCCGCAGATGCAGTGCGACACCGTCGCGTGCGCGAACCCCGACTGCGACTTCGCGCGCCTGTTCGCATACTCCGAGTGCGGCCCGGCACGCCAGCAGCGCATGGTTCTCCAGTGCGAACGGAGCGCCGAACACCGCCATCACGCCGTCGCCGGTGAACTGGCTGACCACGCCTCCATGGAGTTCGACGACGTCGGTCGCGCGGTCCACGAGTTCGGCCATGATCTCGCCGAGACGCTCGGGTCCGACGGTTCTGGCGATGTCCATCGATCTCACGACATCGGCGAACATGACGGTGACCTGCTTGTACTCGCCGGCGACCGCACGGGGTGCGCGCGCCCCGCAGCGGTCGCAGAAGCGGGCCTCAAGGCGTAGCGCCAGGCCACACGCTCGGCAGGAATGTGGTTCCATCGGAACCCCCGCGAAGTGTCGAAACAGGTCGAGAACAGCGTAGGCGGCGACTGCCGGTGACGGCCCCGGACAGCTGATAATGAATTTGCATATCCATGCATAACCATGCAAAACTGTTCGGCATGGTTTCAGTCGCGGTCGCCGGTGCCAGCGGTTATGCCGGCGGAGAGATTCTACGTCTGCTCCTCGGTCATCCCGCGCTTGCCGACGGCAGGCTGACGATCGGCGCGCTGACCGCCGCCTCCAGTGCAGGAACGGCGCTGGCCGAGCACCACCCACATCTGCTGCCGCTCGCCGACCGTGTGCTGGAGCCCACCGAGCCCGAGGTGCTGGCCGGCCACGACGTCGTCTTCCTCGGCCTGCCGCACGGTCATTCCGCCGCACTGGCCGAGCAGCTGGGCCCGGACGTCCTGATCGTCGACTGCGGCGCCGACTTCCGGCTCACCGACGCAGGTGCCTGGCGGCGGTTCTACGGTTCCGAGCACGCCGGCAGCTGGCCCTACGGGCTGCCCGAACTTCCCGGTGGCCGCGAGCGGCTGCAGGGCGCCAAGCGTGTCGCGGTGCCCGGCTGCTATCCCACCGCCGCGCTGCTGGCGCTGTGGCCCGCCCTGGCCGAGGGCCTCGTCGAGCCCGCGGTGACCGTCGTCGCGGTCAGCGGGACCTCCGGAGCCGGCCGGGCGGCCAAGGTCGACCTGCTGGCCGCCGAGGTCATCGGATCGGCACGGGCGTACAACATCGGCGGCAAGCACCGGCACACTCCCGAGATCGCTCAGGGGCTGCGCGCGGTGTCCGGCGGGGACGTCACGGTGTCCTTCACCCCGGTGCTGATCCCGACGTCCCGCGGCATCCTCGCGACGTGCACGGCCCGCACCGACGCGACGGCTTCGCAGTTGCGGGCCGCCTACGAAAAGGCCTACCACGACGAGCCTTTCGTCTACCTGCTGCCCGACGGCCAGCTGCCCAAGACAGGCGCGGTGATCGGAAGCAACGCCGCGCAACTGGCGATCGCGGTCGACGAGGACGCGTCGACGTTCGTCGCGGTCGCCGCCATCGACAATCTCGTGAAGGGAACCGGAGGAGCGGCTGTGCAGTCGATGAACCTCGCGCTGGGCTGGCCCGAGTCCGAGGGGCTCTCCACTGTGGGGGTGGCCCCGTGACGCGGCTGCTGCGCACCCAGGGCGTCACCGCGCCTGCCGGATTCCGGGCCACCGGCATCGCCGCCGGGATCAAGGCCTCCGGAAAACTGGACCTGGCGCTGGTGTTCAACGAAGGCCCCGACCACGCGGCCGCGGGCGTGTTCACCCGCAACAAGGTCAAGGCCGCCCCGGTGCTGTGGTCCCAGCAGGTGCTGACCACCGGACGGCTGCGCGCGGTCATCCTGAACTCCGGCGGCGCCAACGCCTGCACCGGCCCGGGCGGATTCCAGGACACCCACGCCACCGCCGAGGCGGTTGCCGCGGCGCTGTCGGACTGGGGCACCGAGACCGGGGCGATCGAGGTCGCCGTCTGTTCGACCGGTCTGATCGGCGACCGCCTGCCGATGGACAAGATGCTCGCCGGCGTGCGTGAGGTCGTGCAGGAGATGGCCGGCGGCCTGACCGGTGGCGAGGAGGCCGCGCGCGCCATCATGACCACCGACACCGTGCCCAAACAGGCTGCACTGCACCACGAGGACAAGTGGACCGTCGGCGGGATGGCCAAGGGTGCCGGCATGCTCGCCCCGTCCCTCGCAACGATGCTCTGCGTCATCACCACCGACGCAGTGGCCACCCCGGAGGCGCTGCAGGCCGCGCTCAAGAAGGCGGCCGCCCGCACGTTCGACCGGCTCGACGTCGACGGCAGCTGCTCGACCAACGACACCGTGCTGCTGCTGTCCTCGGGCGCCAGCGAGGTCACCCCCAGTCAGCAGGAGCTCGACGACGCGGTGCTGCGGGTGTGCGACGACCTGTGCGCGCAACTGCAGGCCGACGCCGAAGGCGTCACCAAACGCGTCGTGGTCACCGTCACCGGCGCCGAGAGCGAGGACGACGCGCTGACCGCCGCGCGGGTGATCGCCCGTGACAGCCTGGTCAAGACCGCGCTGTTCGGCTCCGACCCGAACTGGGGCCGCGTGCTGGCCGCGGTCGGCATGGCGCCGGTCAAGCTCGATGCCGACCGGATCACCGTGTCGTTCAACGGTTCCCCTGTCTGCGTCGACAGCGTCGGCGCCCCGGGAGCGCGGGAGGTCGACCTGTCCGGCGAGGAGATCGCAGTCGTCGTCGACCTCGGCGTCGGCTCCGGCGCCGCGTCGATCCGCACCACCGATCTGTCCCACGCCTACGTCGAAGAGAACTCGGCCTACAGCTCATGAGCATGACGACGCCGGAGAAGGCGCAGGTCCTCGCCGACGCGCTGCCGTGGCTGACCGCGCTGAACGACAAGATCGTGGTGGTCAAGTACGGCGGCAATGCGATGACCGACGACCGCCTCAAGGCCGCGTTCGCCGCGGACATGGTGTTCCTGCGCAACTGCGGGATCCACCCCGTGGTGGTGCACGGCGGCGGCCCGCAGATCTCGGCCATGCTCAAGAAGCTCGGCATCGCAGGGGATTTCAAGGGCGGCTTCCGGGTCACCACGCCCGAGGTGCTCGACGTCGCGCGGATGGTGCTCTTCGGTCAGGTCGGCCGCGAGCTGGTGAACTTGATCAACGCCTACGGTCCCTACGCCGTCGGCATCACCGGTGAAGACGCCCACCTGTTCACCGCGGTGCGCCGCACCGTGATGGTCGAGGGCGTGGCCACCGACATCGGACTGGTCGGTGACGTGGAGAAGGTGAACACCGACGCCGTCCTGGACCTCATCGACGCCGGCCGGATCCCGGTGGTGTCGACGATCGCCCCGGATGCCGCCGGCCTGGTCTACAACATCAACGCCGACACCGCCGCGGCTGCGCTGGCCGAGGCGCTCGGCGCCGAGAAGCTGCTGATGCTGACCGACGTCGAGGGGCTCTACACACGCTGGCCGGACCGCGATTCACTGGTCAGCCAGATCAATTCGGACGCACTGGCAGAACTGCTGCCCACGCTGGAGGCGGGCATGGTCCCCAAGATCGAGGCGTGCCTTCGGGCGATCGACGGCGGCGTGCCGAGCGCACACGTCATCGACGGCCGGGTGGAGCACTGCGTGCTCGTCGAACTGTTCACCGACGAAGGAGCGGGCACGAAGGTGGTTGGGGCATGACCGACGGGAACCTGCTGGACCGCTGGTCGGCGGTGATGATGAACAACTACGGCACGCCGCCGCTGGCTCTGGCGAGCGGGAACGGCGCCGTCGTCACCGACACCGACGGCAAGACCTACGTCGATCTGCTCGGCGGCATCGCGGTCAACGTGCTGGGCCACGGCCACCCCGCGGTGATCGAGGCGGTCAACCGCCAGATGCATACCCTCGGGCACACCTCGAACCTCTACGCCACCGAACCCGGTGTCGCGCTGGCCGAATCGCTCGTCGGGCTGCTCGGCGCACCGGCCAAGGTGTTCTTCTGCAACTCCGGCACCGAAGCCAACGAGGTCGCGTTCAAGATCACCCGGCTCACCGGCCGGACGAAGATCGTCGCCGCCCAGGGCGCCTTCCACGGTCGCACCATGGGATCGCTGGCACTGACCGGGCAGCCGGCCAAACAGGCGCCCTTCGAGCCGCTGCCGGGTTACGTCACCCACGTGCCCTACGGGGACGTCGAAGCGCTGCGCGCCGCCGTCGGCGACGACACCGCCGCGGTGTTCCTGGAACCGATCATGGGGGAGGGCGGCGTCGTCGTCCCGCCCGCCGGCTACCTGGCCGCCGCGCGCGAGATCACCTCCGCGCACGGTGCACTGCTGGCGCTCGACGAGGTGCAGACCGGCGTCGGGCGCACCGGAACGTTCTTCGCCCACCAGCACGACGGCGTCACTCCCGACATCGTCACACTGGCCAAGGGCCTGGGCGGCGGACTGCCGATCGGAGCCTGCCTGGCCGTCGGCGACACCGCCGACCTGCTCACCCCCGGGCTGCACGGCAGCACCTTCGGCGGAAACCCGGTGTGCACCGCCGCGGCGCTGGCGGTGCTGAAGGTGCTGGCCGACGACGGTCTGGTGGAGCACGCCGACGTGCTGGGTAAGACGATCGCCCACGGCATCGAAGCGCTCGGACATCCGCTGGTCGACCACGTCCGCGGTCGGGGGCTGCTGCGCGGCATCGTGCTCACTGCCGACGCCGCCAAGCCCGTCGAGAACGCCGCCCGCGAGGCCGGTTTCCTCGTCAACGCCGCCGCGCCGGCCGTCGTGCGGCTCGCGCCACCGCTCGTGCTCACCGAGGCGCAGGCCGAGGCTTTCCTCACGGCACTTCCGTCCATCCTCGACCAGGCGGCACAGGAGACATCTCGATGACCCGGCATTTCCTTCGCGACGACGACGTCTCACCCCAGGAGCAGGCCGAGGTGCTGGCGCTGGCCGCCGACCTCAAGAAAGACCGGTTCAGCCGCCGCCCGCTCGAGGGCCCGCGCGGGGTCGCGGTGATCTTCGAGAAGAACTCGACGCGCACCCGGTTCTCGTTCGAGATGGGTATCGCCGAGCTCGGCGGGCACGCCGTGGTGGTCGACGGTCGCAGTACCCAGCTGGGACGTGAGGAGACCCTCGAAGACACCGGCCAGGTGCTGTCGCGCTACGTCGACGCGATCGTGTGGCGTACCTTCGCTCAGGAACGATTGACCGCGATGGCCTCGGGTTCGCGGGTGCCGATCATCAATGCGCTGTCCGACGAGTTCCACCCGTGCCAGGTGCTGGCCGATCTGCAGACGCTGGCCGAACGCAAGGGCGCGCTGAAAGGGTTGCGGCTGGCCTATTTCGGCGACGGCGCCAACAACATGGCGCACTCGCTGATGCTCGGCGGGGTGACCGCGGGTATCGACGTCACCATCGCCGCCCCGCGGGGTTTCGAGCCGCACCCGATGTTCGTGGCCGCGGCCGAGACCCGTGCCCACCAGACCGGCGCCACCGTCAGCCTGACCGACGATCCGGTTCGCGCCGCCACCGGCGCCGACGTGCTGGTCACCGACACGTGGACCTCGATGGGGCAGGAGAACGACGGGCTCGACCGGGTGCGGCCGTTCCGCCCGTTCCAGGTCAATGCCGAGCTGATGTCCCATGCCGACTCCGAAGCAGTTGTGCTGCACTGCCTTCCGGCGCACCGCGGACACGAGATCACCGACGAGGTGATCGACGGGCCGCAGAGCGCGGTCTGGGACGAGGCCGAGAACCGGCTGCACGCCCAGAAGGCGCTGCTGGTGTGGTTGCTGGAGCGGGCGGGGACCGGGCGATGACCGCGGCCAGTACCCGGGCGGGCCGGCAGGCCCGCATCATCGCGCTGCTGTCGGCGCAGTCGGTGCGCAGCCAGAGCGAGCTGGCCGCGCTGCTGGCCGACGAGGGCATCGACGTCACCCAGGCGACCCTGTCGCGCGACCTGGAGGAGCTCGGTGCGGTGAAGCTGCGCGGCGCCGACGGCGGGGTCGGGGTGTACATCGTCCCGGAGGACGGCAGCCCCGTGCGCGGTGTGGCCGGCGGTACCGAACGGGTGTCGCGGCTGCTCGGTGACCTGTTGGTGTCCACCGACTGCAGCGCCAACCTTGCGGTGCTGCGCACCCCGCCGGGCGCGGCCCACTACCTGGCCAGCGCACTGGACCGGGCCGCGCTGCCGTACGTGGTCGGGACCGTCGCCGGTGACGACACCATCCTGGTCATCGCCCGAGAACCGATGACCGGCGCCGAACTGGCCGCCACCATCGAGAACCTTTCCAAAGCCTGAAGTAGTTCAACAAGAAGGAGTTTCGTTATGTCCGAACGCGTCATCCTGGCGTATTCCGGCGGTCTGGACACCTCGGTGGCCATCAGCTGGATCGGTAAGGAGACTGGTCGCGAGGTCGTGGCGGTGGCCATCGACCTCGGGCAGGGCGGCGAGGACATGGAGGTCATCCGGCAGCGCGCCCTGGACTGCGGCGCCGTCGAAGCCGTCGTCATCGACGCCCGCGACGAGTTCGCCGAGCAGTACTGTCTGCCCGCCATCCAGTCCAACGCCCTCTACATGGACCGCTATCCGCTGGTGTCGGCGCTGAGCCGGCCGTTGATCGTCAAGCACCTCGTCGACGCGGCCCGCGAACACGGCGGCGGCATCGTCGCGCACGGTTGCACCGGCAAGGGCAACGACCAGGTGCGTTTCGAGGTCGGATTCGCCTCGCTGGCACCCGATCTGAAGGTCCTCGCGCCGGTGCGTGACTACGCGTGGACGCGGGAGAAGGCCATCGCGTTCGCCGAGCAGAACGCGATCCCGATCAACGTGACCAAGCGGTCGCCGTTCTCGATCGACCAGAACGTCTGGGGGCGGGCGGTGGAAACCGGCTTCCTGGAGCATCTGTGGAACGCCCCCACCAAGGACGTCTACGACTACACCGAGGACCCGACCGTCAACTGGAGCACCCCGGACGAGGTGATCGTCGGATTCGAAAAGGGAGTGCCGGTGTCCATCGACGGCAACCCCGTCACGGTGCTGCAGGCCATCGAGCAGCTCAACGCGCGCGCCGGGGCCCAGGGTGTGGGCCGCCTCGACGTCGTCGAGGACCGGCTCGTCGGCATCAAGAGCCGCGAGATCTACGAAGCCCCCGGCGCGATGGTGCTCATCACCGCACACACCGAGCTCGAGCACGTCACGCTGGAGCGTGAACTCGGCCGGTTCAAGCGCACCACCGACCAGAAGTGGGGCGAGCTCGTCTATGACGGCCTGTGGTTCTCGCCGCTGAAGACCGCGCTGGAGTCGTTCGTCGCCAAGACCCAGGAACACGTCAGCGGTGAGATCCGGTTGGTGCTGCACGGCGGTCACATCGCGGTCAACGGCCGGCGCAGCGCCGAGTCGCTGTACGACTTCAACCTCGCCACCTACGACGAGGGCGACACCTTCGACCAGTCGGCGGCCAAGGGGTTCGTGCACGTGCACGGCCTGTCGTCGAGCTTGTCGGCACGCCGGGACCTGGCGGGGGATCGATGAGCCGCTTGCGCGAAGAGCAACAGCCGTGAGCACCAACGAGGGTTCCCTGTGGGGCGGCCGGTTCGCCGACGGCCCCGCGGACGCCCTTGCCGCACTGAGCAAGTCGACACACTTCGACTGGGTGCTGGCGCCCTACGACGTCGCGGCGTCCAAAGCGCATGCTCGCGTGCTGTTCCAGGCCGGCCTGCTGACCGAGGAGCAGCGTGACGGGTTGCTGGCCGGGCTGGACAGCCTGGGCTCCGACGTCGCCGACGGCAGCTTCGGGCCGCTGGTCTCCGACGAGGACGTGCACGGCGCACTGGAACGCGGCCTGATCGAGCGGGTCGGCCCCGACCTCGGCGGGCGACTGCGCGCCGGACGGTCCCGCAACGACCAGGTGGCCACGCTGTTCCGGATGTGGTTGCGCGACGCGATCCGCCGGGTCGCCGACGGTGTGCTCGATGTGGTGGGGGCGCTGACGACACAGGCGGCCGCCCACCCGACCGCGATCATGCCGGGCAAGACGCACCTGCAGTCGGCGCAGCCGGTGCTGCTGGCCCACCACCTGCTCGCGCACGCACATCCGCTGCTGCGCGATGTGGACCGGCTCGCCGACTTCGACGCCCGGGCCGCGGTGTCCCCGTACGGATCGGGCGCGCTGGCCGGCTCGTCGCTGGGCCTGGACCCCGACGCGATCGCCGATGAGCTGGGTTTCGCAGCGGCAGCGGACAATTCGATCGACGCGACGGCATCCCGCGACTTCGCGGCCGAGGCGGCGTTCGTGTTCACGATGATCGGGGTGGACCTGTCTCGGCTGGCCGAGGACATCATCCTGTGGAGCACCACGGAGTTCGGCTACGTCACACTGCACGACGCGTGGTCGACCGGCAGCTCGATCATGCCGCAGAAGAAGAATCCCGACATCGCCGAACTGGCCCGCGGTAAGTCCGGCCGGTTGATCGGCAACCTCGCCGGGCTGCTGGCCACCCTGAAGGCCCAGCCGCTGGCGTACAACCGGGACCTGCAGGAGGACAAGGAACCGGTCTTCGACTCGGTGGCCCAGCTGGAGATGCTGTTGCCGGCGATGGCCGGACTGGTCTCCACGCTGAGCTTCGATGTGGACCGGATGGCCGAACTCGCCCCGCTGGGCTACACGCTGGCCACCGATGTCGCCGAATGGCTGGTGCGCCGCGGCGTGCCGTTCCGGGTGGCGCACGAAGCCGCGGGTGCCGCGGTGCGTGCTGCCGAGGCCCGGGGTATCGGTCTGGAGGAGCTCGCCGACGCCGAACTCACCGGCATCCATCCCGCGCTCACCCCGGAGGTGCGCGACGTGCTCACCACCGAGGGGTCGGTCAACTCGCGCGATGCACGCGGCGGCACCGCGCCCGTCCAGGTGGCCCGGCAGCTCGGCGCGGTGCGCGACGTGTCGGACTCGTTGCGACTGCGCCTGCGGCGGTAGCCGGGCGTTACCATCCATCGGCATGGACACCCGTGCCGCGCGCCGGTGGCTGGCCTCGCGCAAGGTGAGCCACTGGTGGAGAGCCGCACTGGCGGCGATTCTGGCGGTCGCGGCGCTGTTCGGCGGTCTCGATCCCGTCAACACCAAGGCCACACCGTTCGCGCCGGGGGAGGAGTTCAGCGACGGGCAGTTCACCGTCACCGTCGAACGGGCCCGTCTGGTCGAGGAGATCCGAGGTGGGGGACGCGTTGTCGGGACGGCCAAACCCGGCCGCAGGTATCTGGGAGTGGTCGCCACTCTGCGCAACGATGCGACGATGCCGGGACGGCTACGCAACGAGCTCGACGTCCGGGACGTGCCCGACAAGGAGTTCCATGGTGTCTTCCGGTTCCGGGACGGCTCGCCGATCCAGAACCTGGGGCCCGGGCTGACCGAGCAGCTCGTGTTCGCCTGGCTCGTCCCCGACCGCGTGCTGGATGCGGGTGACCTGTTGACCATCCGGATCTGGAAGAAGCACCACCGTCAACTGATGGTCACCTACGGCGGGGAGGAGTGGCTCGACAGCCTGACCGACTACGGCGTCACCGAACTCCCGGTGGGAACGCCGTCGTGACCGATCGGAGCGTGAAACTCGGGACGGTGTGGTCGGCGGTCGCGGTCGTCGTCACCGTCTCGGCGGCCGCGGTGATCTGGCACCACCTCCCGGCGCCCACCGATCTGTACGGCCCCTTCGACGTCCGCGGCGCGGCGGGCGACCGTGTCCAGGGCCGCGCAGTCGCCGCCACGGTGACCTCGGTACGTGTTGCGCCGCAGGTCAACTCGGTGACGGCGGCCGGCGACTGGGTTGTCGTCGACACCACCATGGAGGCGACACGCTCCACCGAGCTTCCCCGAGCAGATCTGATCGTGGGTCCGAACCGATACCTGCCGTCGGACCGGTTCTTCGGAAAAACCCTGATGGCAAAGATCTCCCCGGGTATCACCCAACGCGGCAGTTGGGTGTTCGACGTCGCCTCGGAACTCGTCGCGCCGGACGCCACCGAACCCATCACCCTGCGGGTATGGGTGGGCAGCGACATCCTGGATTCCCGTCTGGTCATCGATGTTCCCGCAGGCGACCCGCGCATCGCCAGGGCAGGCGATGTGGAACTCACCCCTCCGGAACTGAGTGCAGAATGAGCCGCATGGCGGCGCTGTGGCAGCGCAATCTCGTCGGCACCGTCGTGGTCGCCTGTGCGGTGAGCGCTTTCGTCGCGCTCGATTTCGGACCGCCGTGGGCGGCCTACCGGAACACGTTGACGCCCGAGTTGGTCATTCCCGACGGTCGCAGCGGTACCGCGGACGGCCAGACCTGGAGGGTGGACTCCATCCGGTACCTCAATCGCACCCCGCTGAGCTTCGGCCCGCAGCTTCCGCAGGGCACGGTGCTCACGGTCATCGTCGTCGACTGGTCCGGGACCCCGCGTCCGGGCTACTGCAAAGGTGTCCTCACCGACGGGGAGCGACGGTGGGATGCCGAAGGAGTCGGCGGTTTCAGTCCGATCCCACCGGAGGGGGTCAAACCGCTGTGCGACAAGCCGGGCCGGATCCAGTTCGGCTTCGTGCTGCCGTCGGATGCGGTGCCCACCGCGCTGGATGTCACCCACGACGGCCAGATCACGGCGCGGATGCTGTTGTAGCGTCCTTCGGGCGGACGTGCTCCAGGCAGTACGCGACCGTGGAGGCGATCAGACACACTCGAAGCGGCTCGATGATCAGGTGTGAGACGAACACGAGCGCCGGTTGTGCCCAGTCCCAGAACGACATGGCATGGGGGCCGACAGCCCAGGCCACGCCCCGGAACAGGTACCCGGCCCGCACCTCCGGCCGGTAGAAACTGCCCGCCATGTCCGACCACGCCAACCCGAGATAGCCCAACACATAAAGCGACAACGCCAGCACACCGCCGTGCAGGATGAGCCGCGCCGAGTCGACGATGGTCCGGTAATTGCCCAGCCGCGACAGCACCCAGTCCCGTGCCTCGCTGCGGTGGACATCGGGCAGGCGCGACCACCGGGCCCGCACCTGATGCTCCCGGGCGGCCGCCACTTCGAACACCCGGTCGGCCCGTCGGCCTGCGACCCGGCGCGCGGCGCCGCGCCAGTCCTCAGGCATGGTGACGCCGTAGATGATCGCACCGACCGCCAGCCACAGCAGCGGTATCGTCGCGCCGCCGAACACGGTGCTCACCGCCCACGCCGCGGTATCCCAGAGCAGCTCCAGAGGACGCAGGTGGGAGAACAGATCGGCGCGGGTCTCGTTGAACCACACAACGATCCGCCGCTCGGCCAGCCAGCCGGTGGGATTGATGAAGAACGTCAGGTCCTTGCTCGCCGCGAAACTCACACCGAGAAACACCCACAGAGCGTCCACATAGACCCGGACGGTGATCATCCAGGCGGGCAGGCTGTCCTTGAACCGGCTGAGCGCATACCGCAGGGCGAGCGCGGCGAAGATCAGTGCCCAGGTGAGCGCGCTGACCGGCAGGGTCTCCGGGTGCAGCTCGGTGACTCCCGGTGTGGCCACGGCGTCGTCGATCCGATACTCGAGCGCCCGTGCCTGGAACGCGATCCAGTCCTCGGCGAACAGCTTCCACGCCAGATAGATCGCGAAGAACGGCACGATGACCGTCGAGAACACGTCGATGCCGCGCGCCGACCTCCGGGGCAGCGCCGCCAGGACCGGGATCGCAGACCGCAGCACGAAGAACATCGCGACATAGGACCCCAGACGGGCCAGCCCGGCCAGCGGCATGATGAGCGAGGCCCAGACGTCGTTGTCATGGCCGGCCCACGCCGCCAACTCGATGGCGCCGCGCCGCCCGAGCATTCCCAGCAGATAGCACGCCGCCAACTGCGGCCAGTAACGTACGCAAAGCACGAACGGCCGCAGCAGAGAGTTCATCTAGCTCTCGAAATGTTCCGAGAGCTCTAGCCAGCGTGACTCCTGTTCGGCCACTTGGCTCTCCAGCTCGCGCAATTGCGCGGTGAGCCGACCGAGCCCGACGTGATCGGACTGGTCGTGCGCGGCCATCTCGTCGTGCTTGGCTTTGATGCGGTCGGCCAGCTTGGCCAGCGACCGGTCGATCGACGAGATCTCTTTCTCCACGCTGCGCAGTTCGGCGCCGGACAGCCCCTCGGTGACAGCTGCTGGTTTCGCACGGGGTGCGGTGCTCTCCGGCTGTGCCGCGGAGAGCCGGAGGTACTCGTCGATGCCGCCCGGCAGATGCCGGAGCCGACCGTCGAGAATCGCGTACTGCTGGTCGGTGATGCGCTCAAGCAGATAGCGGTCGTGGGAGACCACGATCAAGGTGCCCGGCCAGGAGTCGAGCAGATCCTCGGTCGCGGTGAGCATGTCGGTGTCGACGTCGTTGGTCGGCTCGTCGAGCACCAGCACGTTCGGCTCCGACAGCAGCACCAGCATCAACTGCAGCCGGCGGCGCTGACCGCCGGAGAGTTCACCGACCCGCGCGGACAGATGCTCACGGGCGAAACCCAGCCGCTCGAGCAGCTGAGCGGGCGTCACGTCCTTGCCGTCGATCTGGTAGGTCGTCTGCAGGCGGGCGAGCACTTCGCGCACCATGTCGCCGGCCAGCGGTTCCAGCTCACGGGATTCCTGGTCCAGGACGGCCAGTTGCACGGTCTTGCCGCGCTTGACCCGGCCCGAGGTCGGCGTCACCGTGCCCGCGATCAAACCGAGCAGCGTGGACTTCCCGGCGCCGTTGGCGCCGAGGATGCCGGTGCGTTCACCGGGGGCGATCCGCCACTCGATGTCGCGCAACACTTCCCGGTCCGCGGATCCCTCGGCCCCTGCCGGGTAGCTCACCGACACGTCGAGCAGGTCGATGACGTCCTTGCCCAGCCGGGCCATCGCCGCGCGGGACAGCTCCACGCTGTTGCGCAGCGGCGGGACATCCGAGATCAACGCGTTGGCGGCATCGATCCGGAACTTGGGCTTCGACGTCCGTGCGGGCGGGCCGCGACGCAGCCAGGCCAGCTCCTTGCGCATCAGGTTCTGTCGCTTGGCCTCAACGGCCGCGGCCTGGCGGTCACGCTCCACGCGCTGCAGCACATACGCGGCGTAGCCGCCCTCGAACGGTTCCACGATGCTGCCCTGGGTACGGCCGGAGCCGGGGGGATGGACTTCCCACGTGGTGTTGGCCACCTCATCGAGGAACCACCGGTCGTGGGTGACCACCAGCAGCCCGCCCGATCCGCGGGCCCATCGCTGCTTGAGATGCGCGGCCAGCCAGGTGATTCCCTGGATGTCGAGGTGGTTGGTGGGCTCGTCGAGCGCGATGACGTCCCAGTCGTCGATCAGCAGCGCAGCCAGCTGGACGCGGCGGCGCTGACCACCCGACAGGGTTCCGACCTCGGCGTCGAACGGGATGTCGGAGACCAGACCACCGATCACGTCGCGGACCCTCGACACACCGGCCCACACGTGGTCGGGTTGGTCACCGACCAGCGACCAACCGACGGTGCGCTCGCGGTCCAGTGTGTCGGCCTGGTCCAGCGCCCCGACCCGCAGACCGCCACGGCGCGTCACCCGGCCGCCGTGCGGCGCGATACGTCCGGTCAGCAGACCCAGCAGGGTGGATTTGCCGTCGCCGTTGCGGCCGACGACGCCGATGCGGTCGCCTTCGCTCACTCCGACGGTCACCGAATCGAAGACCACCCCGGTGGGGTACTCCAGGTGGAGGTTTTCGCCTCCGAGCAGGTGTGCCATCGCCCGCCGACCTTAGCCGGTAGGCCCCGACGGCACCCAATCGACGGCTGCCCGATTAGCCGGGAACAGCCATGGGGGCTGTGCCATGATGTCGGCGGCAGTCGGGTTGAGCAGATACTCACAGTGGGGAGTCAGCAGTGGTGGATCTCTCGGCGATCACCCGGCCGGTCGGACGGTTGGTCGCGACTGCTCAGAACGGGATCGAGGTGTTGCGCTACGGCGGGTTGGAGACCGGCGCCGTGCCCTCGCCGTTCCAGATCATCGAGAGCGTGCCGATGTACCGGCTCCGTCGCTACTTCCCGCCCGACACCCGCCCGGGCAACACACCTGTGGGCGCCCCGGTGCTGATGGTCCACCCGATGATGATGTCGGCCGACATGTGGGACGTCACCCGCGACGAGGGTGCTGTCGGAATCCTGCACAAGGCCGGCATCGACCCGTGGGTCATCGACTTCGGCTCGCCCGATCAGGTCGAAGGCGGCATGCAGCGCAACCTCGCCGACCACGTGGTGGCGCTCAGCGAGGCCATCGACACGGTCAAGACGGTGACCGGTCGTGACGTGCACCTGGCCGGTTACTCGCAGGGCGGGATGTTCGCCTACCAGACCGCGGCGTACCGCCGGGCCAAGGATCTGGCCAGCATCGTGGCGTTCGGTTCGCCCGTCGACACGCTTGCGGCGCTGCCGATGAACCTGCCCGCCAGCCTGGCGCCTGCGGCCGCGGACTTCATGGCCGACCACGTGTTCAGCCGCATCGACATTCCGGGATGGCTGGCGCGCACCGGATTCCAGATGCTCGATCCGGTCAAGACGGCCCAGTCGCGACTGGACTTCCTGCGTCAGCTCCACGACCGCGAAGCGCTGCTGCCCCGCGAGCAGCAGCGGCGGTTCCTGGCCTCCGACGGTTGGATCGCGTGGTCGGGGCCGGCGATCTCCGAGCTGCTCAAGCAGTTCATCGCGCACAACCGGATGATGACCGGCGGCTTCTCCATCCACGGCGACCTGGTGACCCTGTCGGACATCGACTGCCCGGTGCTCGCCGTGATCGGTGAGGTCGACGACATCGGCCAGCCGGCGTCGGTGCGCGGCATCAAGCGTGCCGCACCCCGCGCCGACGTGTACGAGTTCCTGATCCGCGCGGGCCATTTCGGATTGGTGGTGGGGTCCAAGGCCGCGACGCAGACCTGGCCGACGGTGGCCGAGTGGGTGCGCTGGCTCGACGGCGGCGGCAGCATGCCCGACGGCGTCACACCGATGCCCGTGCAGCCGTCCGAGCCGAGTGAGAGCGGAGTCTCGCTGACCTCGCGGTTGACGCACAGCGCCACCGCGGCCACCGAGATGGCGTTCACCCTGGCCCGCTCGGCTGCCGACGCGTTCGTCGCGGCGAACAAGTCGGCGCGCGCCCTGGCCGTCGAGACCGCCCGCACCCTGCCCCGCCTGGCCCGTCTCGGACAGGTCAACGACCACACCCGGATCTCGCTGGGCCGCATCATGAGCGAACAGGCGCGGGATATGCCGCACGGCGAGGCGCTGCTGTTCGACGGCCGGGTGCACACCTACGAAGCCGTCGACCGGCGCATCAACAACGTCGTGCGCGGGCTGATCGGGGTCGGCGTGCGGCAGGGCGCGCGGGTCGCCGTGCTGATGGAGACCAGACCCAGCGCGCTGGTGGCGATCGCGGCGTTGTCCCGGCTCGGCGCGGTGGCCGTGCTCATGCCGCCCGACGCGGACTTCGCCGAGGCCGCGCGGCTCGGTGCGGTGACCGAGATCATCACCGACCCGACCAATCTGGAGGTGGCGCGCCGACTCGGCATGCGGGTACTGGTGCTCGGGGGCGGTGAATCCCGCGACCTGGACCTGGCCGGGGACGCCGACGTGGTCGACATGGAGAAGATCGACCCCGACCAGGTGAATCTGCCGGGCTGGTACCGGCCCAACCCCGGGCTGGCCCGCGACCTCGCCTTCATCGGCTTCAGCACCATCAGCGGAAACCTGGTGGCACGCCAGATCACCAACTACCGCTGGGCACTGTCGGCGTTCGGCACGGCGTCGGCGGCCAACCTCAGCCGCAGCGACACCGTGTACTGCCTGACCCCGCTGCACCACCAGTCGGGGCTGCTGGTCAGCCTCGGCGGCGCGGTCGTCGGCGGTGCCCGCGTCGCGTTGTCGCGTGAACTGCGCCCGGGTCGCTTCGTCCAGGAGATCCGGCAGTACGGCGTGACGGTGGTGTCCTACACCTGGGCGATGCTGCGTGAGGTCATCGACGACCCGGCGTTCTCGTTGCACGGCAGCCATCCGATCCGGCTGTTCATCGGCTCCGGCATGCCGGCCGGGCTGTGGGAACGAGTCGTCGACGTGTTCGAGCCGGCCAACGTCGTCGAGTTCTTCGCCACCACGGACGGCCAAGCAGTGCTGGCCAACGTCAAGGGCGCCAAGATCGGCAGCAAGGGCCGACCGCTGCCCGGCGGCGGCGAGATCGCGCTGGCCGCCTACGACCCCGTCGACGACGTGATCCTCGAAGACGAGCAGGGTTTCGTCCGCCGCGCCGAGGCCGGTGAGGTGGGCGTGCTGCTCGCCCACCCGCGCGGACCGGTGGACCCACTGGCGTCGGTCAAGCGCGGCGTGTTCGCCCCTGCCGACACGTGGGTGTCCACCGAGTATCTGTTCCGCCGGGACGAGGACGGCGATTACTGGCTGGTCGACAACCGTGCCTCGGTGATCCACACCACCCGCGGACCGGTGTTCGCCGCGACCGTCAACGACGCCGTCGGCCGGCTCGGCGCCGTCGACATGGCGGTCACCTACGCCGTGGACGTGGACGGGCGGACCCTGGCCGTCACCGCGCTGGCGTTGCGCCCGGGTGGGAGCATCCCGTCGGCGGATCTGTCCGAAGCACTGGCCGATCTGGCGGTCGGCCACGGTCCCGACATCGTGCATGTCGTTCCCGACATGGACCTGACCGCGACCTTCCGGCCGCTGGCCGGACCGCTGCAGGCGAAAGGGGTCCCGAAGGCGTCGCGTAACGCCTGGTACCTGGACGCCGATAGCAGTCGGTACAAGCGGTTGACCGCTGCCGTGCGCAGCGAGTTCGCGGGCGGTCAGCAGTGACGCCCGCCTCGCGGTGCACTGTTAGGGTCTTCGAGTGGCAGGTTGTCGCCTGCTCGGGTCGGCCGCGCCAACGCGCTGGAGGATGAGATGACGTCGCAGAACACCAACCGTTCGCCGATGCACCGCGTGGCGACGGGAGCGCTGACGGGTGCCGCGCTGGCGTTCGGCCTGATCATCGGTGTCGCGCCGACGGCGACGGCGCAACCCGCAACCCCGGTCCAGCCGAGTCCCGCGGCGCCAGGTCAGCCCGCGCAGCCGGGTCAGCCGGGTCAGCCGGGTCAGCCTCGCATGATGACCGCCGATCAAGCGCTCGCCATCGTCGCCCGCGACTACGATCTCGGCGCCGGCGGCGGCCAGCTCTCGAAGCTCATCGACCAAGTCATGACACTGCGGGCCCGCGGATTCCGGGCGTCCCCCGCAAACCAGCAGGCGATCGTCGCCGCGCTCGACAGGCGACCGGACCAGAAGCCGCTGATCGAGGCTCTCAAGGCGACCTTGGCTTACCAGCGCAAGGTGATGGCCCAGTCGCAGGGCGCCCAGCAGCAGGCGCCGGCCGCGCCGGGCCCGCAGACCGGCATGGGCCCGATCGGTCCGTCCTGGGCGCCCGGCCAGGGCAACCCGATGATCCAGGACGGCGACACGATCTTCCCGATGCCGGGTCGTTGACCCGATGGCTCTCGACGACACCCTCAAGGCGATCCTGGTCTGCCCGCAGGACCGCGGGCCGTTGGTCTACACCGGCGACGCCCTGTACAACCCCCGGTTGCGGCGCAAGTACCGCATCGACGACGGCATCCCGGTGCTCCTCGTGGACGAGGCCGTCACCGTCGACGACGACGAGCATCAGCGCTTGATGTCGGCCGCCGAACAGGCGTAGGCCGGTTCTGGTCGTCGGTGCTCCGAGCTGACCTGGACGTCGATCCCCTCACCGCGGCGCGGTTACTGCTGGGATCTGGGCTGACCGGCCGCGGTGTCACCGCGACCATCGTCGAGGTGGAAGCGTACGGCGGCCCCGCCGACGGGCCCTGGCCCGATCCGGCGGCGCACTCGTTCCGCGGACCCGGGCTGCGCAACTCGGTGATGTTCGGCCCGCCCGGCCGGCTCTACACCTACCGCAGCCACGGCATCCACGTCTGCGCCAACGTCGTGTGCGCAGCCGACGGCGTCGCCGCCGCGGTACTGCTGCGCGCGGCGGTCATCGACACCGGTCATGACGTGGCCTGGGCTCGTCGCGGCACGTCGGTGCGAGAGGTCGCACTCGCGCGGGGGCCCGGCAATCTGTGTTCGGCCCTCGGGATCACCATGGACGACAACGGAATCGACCTGTTCGATCCGCAGTCCCCGGTCCGGCTCGAGCTCAGTGAGCTGCAGGTCGGCCAGACCGGGCCGCGGGTCGGGGTGAGTAAGGCTGCCGATCGGCCGTGGCGGATGTGGCTGCCGGACCACCCCGAGGTGTCGGCGTACCGGCGCAGTCCACGGGCACCGGTGCCGGGCGGAAGCGACTAATACGGGAAGATCGACCAGGTGAGCGTTACGAGCACCTCGAAGATCCTCGATGAGTTGGACTGGCGCGGCCTGATCGCCCAGTCCACCGACCGCGACGCACTGGCCGAAGCGCTGGCCGAGGGGCCGGTCACGGTGTATTCCGGTTTCGATCCCACGGCGCCGAGCCTGCACGCCGGTCATCTCATCCCGCTGCTCACGTTGCGGCGCTTCCAACAGGCCGGACATCGTCCGATCGTGCTCGCCGGCGGAGCCACCGGGATGATCGGCGACCCACGCGAGGTGGGGGAGCGGACCTTGAACACGGCGGACACCGTCGCGGACTGGGCCGACCGGATCCGCGGTCAGCTCGAGCGGTTCGTCGAGTTCGACGATTCCCCGACCGGTGCCGTCGTCGCGAACAACCTGTCGTGGACGAGTGAACTGTCGGCGATCGAGTTTCTGCGTGACGTGGGCAAATTCTTTTCGGTGAATGTGATGTTGGACCGAGATACCGTGCGCCGCAGGCTAGAAGGCGAGGGCATCTCCTACACGGAGTTCAGCTACATGCTGTTGCAGGCCAACGATTACGTCGAACTGCACCAGCGCTACGGCTGCACGTTGCAGGTCGGCGGGTCCGATCAGTGGGGCAACATCATCGCCGGGGTGCGGCTCGTCCGGCAGAAGGCGGGGGCCGCGGTCCACGCCCTGACCACACCTCTGGTGACCGACTCCGAGGGCAAGAAGTTCGGCAAGTCCACCGGCGGGGGCAGCCTGTGGCTGGACCCGGAGATGACCAGCCCCTATGCGTGGTACCAGTACTTCGTCAACACCGCCGATGCCGACGTGGTGTCCTACCTGCGGTGGTTCACCTTCCTCGACGCCGACGAACTGCGCGAGCTCGAGCAGGCGACCGAAGAACGCCCGCATGAAAGAGCCGCCCAGCGCCGGCTGGCCCGCGAGCTCACCAACCTGGTGCACGGTGAGGCGGCGACGCTGGCGGTCGAGCACGCGAGCCAGGCGCTGTTCGGCCGGGCCGAGCTGTCCGAGCTCGACGAGCCCACCCTCGCGGCAGCGTTGAGAGAGGCATCGGTGGCTCCGCTGGCGGCCGGTGAACCCGATGCGATCACGGATCTCCTTGTGGCAAGCGGACTCTGCGCGAGTAAGGGAGCGGCCCGCCGGACCATCGCCGAGGGCGGGGTGTCGGTCAACAACGTGAGGGTCACCACAGAGGACTGGTCACCGCAGCCGTCGGACTTCCTGCACGGCAAGTGGTTGGTGCTCCGCCGCGGCAAGCGCAACATCGCCGGAATAGAGCGAATGGCGTGAATGGCGCGGTGAATTCCCAGGTCAACCTCCATCGATGCGGCGGGAACACGTCCGGACTCTGCGTTGTTGAAGCTGATCGGGTCGCTCGGCCGCCCCGCCGGCCGTGACTGGAAGCGCACCTCGAAAACGCGCTCTACCAGGTGATTTGACTCCTGAGTTATCCCTGACGTAACTTATCGAAGTCGCCGCGACACGGGCCAGAAACCCGGAGAGCGCGGCGCCACTCCAGAGGGAACTCCGCTAACGCGGATGTCCTCTTCTGTCCGAACGAGAGTCACGGCTTTTAAGCCGGGGTTCTTGCGCGGCCGGTCT